>JBNAVK010000052.1:0-7144 GCA_049700435.1 Candidatus Bathyarchaeales archaeon | reverse complement strand
CCTGCCACGCTGACGACCCGGGTTCAAATCCCGGCGACCGCACCACTTTTAATTAGTTGCATGGTTCTTTCGGTTGTATTAAACAATTCCTACTGTTATGCTTGCAACCGCTAAAACCACAAGTATAAATATGGCTTTTTATTCACACAAAGGGATTACATGAATGCTGAGATGGTTGGAGAATGGAGGAGATATTGAATTTAACTCTTGAGTTGATTGAAGCCAGCCAAGCCCACGAACATTATCGCGATGTTGAATGTATAAATCTAATAGCAAGCGAGGGCATCAAATCTCCAGCCGTCAAGGAAATGCTTAAGCTTTGCATGGATTTGGAAAGCCGCTACGCTGAAGGCGAAAATGACCTTGAAGGACACGTTAAGGTACGGTACTATCAAGGTCAAAAGTACATAACAAAGATTGAAAATTGCGCGGCAGACATAATCAAGAACTTGTTTAAGTGCAGTTGGACTGATGTCCGTTTGGTTTCAGGTACACACGCAAACCTAGCCACTTTTAAGGGGCTTTCTTTGGCAACTAAAAACAGGAAGATGGTTGCAACACCGTTAAGCTGCGGCGCCCACATATCCCATGATTATACTGGTTTGGCGGGCAGAGTTTTAGGCTTAGAAATAATAGATCACGCATACGACGCGAAAGAGATGACGATAGACGTGGATAAATCTGCGCAGATAATAAGGGCAGCCAAACCTGGAATAGTCACTTTTGGCGGAAGCCTTTTCCTTTTCCCACATCCAGTTAAAGAGTTAAGAAGCGTAGCCGAAGAGGTTGGCGCCTACATAGTCTATGACGCAGCGCACGTTTTAGGGCTTATAGCAAGCGGAGCGTTCCAAGATCCTCTTAGAGAAGGCGCAGACTTCGTGACAGCTTCCACCCACAAGACTTTTCCAGGTCCACAAGGCGGGGTTATACTTGCAGATGCTCAAAACAGCAGGATGGAAGACGCTATAAAATGGGTTCAGCATGCGGTGTTCCCGTTGAGCACTTCCAACACGCATTTGGCTAGACTGCCAGCCCTTGGAGTTGCGGCTCTTGAACTGAAACTTTTTGGTGCGGAACTGGCAAAACAAACCGTTAGGAATGCTCAAGTTGCTGGTCAATATCTTTATGAACATGGCGTTAAAGTTCTAGGCGAACATAAAGGCTTCACAATGTCCCACCAACTAGCTGTGGATGTCCGCGAATATGGGGGCGGCAAAAAGGTTGCTCAAGACTTGGAGGATGCAAACATAATTTTGAATAGGAATCTCCTGCCTTACGACGACCAAAACAACCGCGATAACCCATCGGGAATCAGAATTGGCTTTCAAGACGTGACCAGGAGAGGCTTCAAAGAAGGCGACATTAAACATCTTTGCGATTTAATATTGAAAGTTATTAAGGGAACACGTAAACCAAAGGAAGTTAAAGAGGAAGTAATAGCCTTCAAAAAACAGTTCAATAAAATTGAGTACGGCTTTAATAGCCTCAAGGAAGCCGTGGAAAATCTAAAAAACAGCGTTGGAAAATAATTGCTATCTCATGTACTTTTCTAGGGCTGTTTTAACATCTAAGCCCTCATGGACAATGCCGCATAATACTTTAACCATTTTCGTCGGGTTTTCATGTTGGAAAACGTTTCTTCCAGCGGCAACTCCAGCCCCGCCGGCACGTATTGAACTGTAAACCATTTGGCAGAATTCTTCATCTGTGTTTGTTTTGGGTCCTCCAGCCATGACAACTGGCACGAGGCATCCTTTAACGACTTCTCTGAAAGTGTCTTCGCTTCCGGTGTAGTTGGTCTTTACGATGTCTGCTCCGAGCTCTGCTCCGATGCGGGCAACATGCTTAACCACATCCACATCATATTGGTCCTTGATTTTTTCTCCTCGTGGGTACATCATTGCAAGGAGAGGCACTCCCCAATCTTCACATATTTTCGCTGTTTTACCCAGAAATTTCAACTGTTCAGTTTCTGTTTTGGACCCTACATTTATGTGAATGGAAACGGCGTCAGCGCCAAGTTTTATGGCTTCTATAACATCTGCCACCTGCACTTTAGCGTCTGGGTCTGGTCCCAGCGCTGTGCTTCCTGAAAGATGCAGTATTAACCCTATGTCCTTGCCATAGCCTCTGTAGCCCGCTTTTATTATTCCTTTATGTAGGAGAACGGCGTTTGCGCCTCCCTCGGCAACTTGGTTGACGATGGTTTTCATGTCGTAAAGCCCTTTAATGGGACCCAAGGTTATTCCATGGTCCATTGGGATTATGACTGTTCTCCTAGTGTTCCGGTTCATTATGCGGTCGATTCGAATTCTCTTTCCAAGCTCGGTCATTACAAACCCCTCAATTACCCATTATTCTATAAGCAAATGCAAATTAAACATTGCTCTCTCCACATCATTATTGATGGGAAATAGAGACGAACAAATAAAAACTTTAGGTGGGCGTAAAATTTTTGTGGAAGATTTTGTAGAGTGTGCAAATGTCTTTAACGATTATGTCAGGCTTCTGTTGGCTTTCTCTGAGATTTTCAAGCGAGTAAAACTGTGAAGGAACAAAAACTGTTTTCATGCCTACAGCCTTCGCGCCTTCAATGTCTTCTTGAGGGCTGTCTCCAACGTAGACTGTTTCTTCAGCCCTTGTTCCAAGCCTTTTGAGAGCTTCTTCAAAAATTTTTGCGTAAGGCTTGCGCCATCCAACAGCATCCGAAACCAATATAACATTGAAAAAGCGGTTTATGCCAAGTTTTCTGAGGGCAGCATAAATCACTGGTGCATACGTGAAGTTTGAAACTAAACCCAGCCTGTAGCGTGTTGAAAACCGCTTCAGCATGGGCTTCACGCATGGTCTTAGCTCAAAAGAGTTTAGGTAATCCTCGAAGAAAACGTTGACAGCCGCTTTTATCCGCGGATCCTCGGAGCTTGTTTTAAATCCGAGAGCGTTTAGCGCTTCGGAAATCCAAACAGCGTTTGTTACTTCAACAAGCTTCTGATATCGTATAACCCTATACTTTTCGTGTGCATCGCTATAAGCCTTCAAAAAGTTTTCAGCACTAACGTTGAAGCCTGATTCCAAAATAGCCTTATAGAGCTTCATTTTTGAAGTTTCTAGACTGTAGCCTTTAACATTCGTTAACGTGCCTATAAAGTCAAAAATTACTGCTTTTATAGTTTGCAAGACGGCTTTCTTCTCCCCCTTTTGTTTATTACCAATTCGTTTTTGCAATGCTTATTTTCAAATAATAAGATTTACGTACACATTTATTGATTTAAGACGTGTTGAGCTTCGATGTCATTCAGAGATTACTTGCACGAAAAAGCGGAAGAGTCGAGGCATAATGAAATGTCAGCATACTTGATGTTTTTGGCTGGTGCCACATTCTTTGTCGGCGGAATACTGGAAACCTTAAGCCTGACTTTAAGTTTAAATAAACTCCCAGAGTGGTTTCTATTTATTCCCTATTACCCTGAACTGGTCGCCGGAGCCATCTTGGGCTTGTCGCTAATAATCTGCGGTTTAGCACTTATGGTCCTCGGCATAGCTGCTGGCTTAAGTTATTCAAGAGATAGAAGCTGGTACATGAAGGAGCTTCAAAAGGCGTGTTCCCTAGAAGAAGCTATGATGAGCAAGCAGTCAGTGAAGAATGCCAACAAAAAGAAGAAACGAAAAAGCTGAACTTCAATCTCCTTTCAAAGTCTTAAGTGCACAAGCGGGGGAAATGCTTTTGCGGCATCGGCTGAAATTTAAGTGATTGTCATCCCCCTAGGCTTGGTAGCCGCTGTAGCTTGTTACAAGAAAGATGAAATACATGAAAAGGAATATGGCTCCTTCTCTCCAGCTTATTCTTTCACTTGATAAGAAATACCATAAGAGTAGGTTTGTTATGAGTGAGAACATTACGAGATGGGAGAAGGCGGCCATGTTAACCGCTAATGTTGAACCTATTAATGCAACGCCTAGAATACATGTTATGTTTATGAAGCAGCTTCCAATAATGTTGCCCAAGGCAAGGTCCATGTGTCCCTTTTGGACAGAGTCTACGCTTGTTGCAAGTTCTGGTAGGCTTGTTCCTAAAGCGACAATTGTGGCGCCTATGACTACTGGCGGGATTCCTAGACCTTCAGCGATATAAGAGGCAGAGTCAACAATAAAATATGAGCTTACAACGACTAGGGTGGCGCCTAAAAATGCAAGGAAGGAATATCGGCTCAGTTTTTTGCGTTCTTCCCCTAAGGAGCCTTCCTCTTTGATTTTCTTCACTTTTGAAAGTTGGTAAATGTAGAAAATGAAAATTGCCAATAAAATCACGCCGATGAATCTGCTCGCGTATCCTATGTAAAGGAGAGCTAGAGGAATAACGGAGGCTACAAAAAGGCCAAAATATAACGTGCCTATTTCCTCTCGTGCCATGGTTGGCAGAAGCTTTACGCTTTCAGAACTTTTTAGGGTTATTAGGAGGAAGCATAGGCCGAGTATTAGGCAGATGTTAACGATGTTTGAGCCTAAAACGTTTCCGATGGCGATGCCTACGCTTCCGCCGCCAATAGCGGCGAAGATGGAGACACAAAGTTCCGGTAGCGACGTGGAAAAGGCAACTAAAATAAATCCCACAGTTGTTTTTCCAATTCCTGTTATGTCTGCAACCTTAACAGAGTTCGTTATAGTCCAATCGCTTGCCTTGTCGAGAACAACCAGAGAAGCTAAAAGAACAAGTGCATTGCCAAGCAACCCCCATTCCTCGAACAAAGTAAGCCGCCTCCAGCTTCGTTTACTTCAGTTGATACAATGTTAAAAGTGTTTTCCCAGTTTATAAAAGAGTAAAGCAAAAATCATGTAGCGCTATAAGGAATACGCATGGCTCAATATCAAATAATCTTCTTGGGAACCGGCGGCGGAAGATTTGCGACAATCACGCAAAAGAGGCGAACCGCTGGGATACGCGTAATAAGCGAAAGCCTAAACCTTCACTTGGACCCTGGACCAGGAGCTCTTGTGCATTCCATTAACATGGGTTTAGATCCGCAGAAGCTTAACGCCATCTTTGTCTCCCACTCACATCCGGACCACTACACAGATGCAGAGGTTCTAATTGAGGCAATGACCCGTGGCATGACAAAAAAGCGGGGTGTTCTTGCAGCACCTAAAAGCGTTTTAAGCGGAAGCGAAGTTTGCGAAGCCTCAATTTCCAAGTATCACCAGCAAATGCCAGAACAAACCGTCGAAGCCTCGCCAAACATGAAGTTTCAAGTGGAAGACGTGCAAGTTACAGTAACAGAGGCTAGGCACACAGACCCAGACGCTGTGGGCTTCAAATTTGAAACCAAGGAATTCGGCGACTTTGCCTACACAAGTGACACAGAATATTTTGAGGGTATAGGGAAATATTACGAAGGTGCAAGGCTTCTAATGTTATGCGTTATGAGACCAGCCGGAAAACCATGGAAGGGTCACATGACGACAGACGACGCCGTAAAAATAATTGAGGAAGCACATCCTGAGAAAGCGGTTTTGACGCATCTTGGGATGCAGATGATATTTCAAGGACCAGCTAAAGAGGCGAAGTTGATTGAGGAGAAGACTGGTGTTTCGACAGTTGCGGCTGTTGATGAAATGCAAATTAACTTCGGAGAAACCATAAGTATACAAGTAAGAGGTGTAAAAAGCCAAGAGGGACTGAACAAATTCTTTTAAATGTTTGCAGCCAACAATAGGTTGCAGCTAAGGAAGAAAGTTTCATGAAGATTGTAATTCGGATAGGCGGTTCGGTTATTGCCTCGCCAGTTAATCCAAAACTGATAAGCGATTATGTGGAAATGTTGAAAGAACTTAGAAGCGAAGGGCATGATGTAGCTGTGGTTGTTGGCGGCGGAGTATTAGCAAGAGAATTTATTAAAACCGCAAAGGATTTGGGACTTGGGGAAAAAGACCAAGATGATGTGGCAATTTCTGTTTCCCGAATCTTCGCCCAACTTTTCGCTAAAAAGCTCGGAAAACTTGGCTGCGGAAAAGTGCTTCTGAAGGTTGAAGAAGTCGCTAAATGTTTGGGTAAAGGAAAAATTGCAGTTTTGGGCGGTTTAAAACCCGGCATGACAACGGATGCTGTAGCCGCCTTAGTTGCTGAGCGGTTGAATGCCGAAGTGTTGATTAAGGCAACAGACCAAGAGGGCATTTACACTAAAGACCCGCGGAAACATGCAGACGCAGTTAAACTTGAACACTTGCGCTTCGAGGATCTGACACGTGTTTTAAGCGAAGACAAACACAAGGCTGGAATACACCAGATTATAGATCCCGAGGCAATAAAAATTCTAAAGCGTAAAAGGGTTAAGTTTGTTGTTGTGAATGGTTTTAATCCTGATAACGTTTTGTTAGTTGTTAAAGGCGAGCGTATCGGAACAACAATTGAATAATTACAGTGATGTGCAATCAGAAGTTTTGGGGTCGAACCGCTTTATCCATGTTATCTTGTCGAAATCTTTGTCTGCGGAGATGATGTTGGCAATGTCAGCTTTTTTCATAACTGCTACGTGAACACAATCGTATGGACTGATTCTAAACTCGTCATAAACGCGAGCGGCAATTCTCACATCCAATAAGTCAACTTCAAAAACGCTGATATCTAAAGAAAAAATCGCATCAATAACGTCTTTCACCTCATCTTCTAGCCCATATTTCCTCAAGGCGTTTGCTAACTCAACAATAACTAAAGTTGAAGTAGCTGCTTCAAGTTCGCCTTCCTCTATTTTACCCAAAATATCAGCGCATGCACTGCCATACTGGCGATCCAAAATTTTCGCGTAAAAGAAAACGTTGCTATCAATAAAATAGGTTGCCAAAACTTTACCTCGTCTCAGCCTTCTCTTCAAGCTCTTCTATGGTAACGTGGCGGTTTGAGGCGGTTTTGCCTACCAGCACTTTTAGCGGTTCTTTTATTCTTTTAAATCTTCTGATAATTATTTCCTCGTCACTAATGCTTTCAACATTGACTATTTCTCCAGGCTTAACCTTAATTTTTTCACGAACTTCTTTTGGAATTGTGATTTGAAATTTGCTTGTGATTTTGGTTTTCGGCATTTCTATTCAAGAGAAAGTTTTGGAATACGCGTATATAAGTATACCGTATACTCATGTTTTTCAGTTTTTG
>JBNAVK010000051.1:0-8209 GCA_049700435.1 Candidatus Bathyarchaeales archaeon | reverse complement strand
CTAAGCCTGTGGTCAGCAATGGCCGCGCGGGTTCAAATCCCGCACCCCGCGCCAGTTTTTGGCGTTTTTACCGAAAGTGTTAATTTTGTTTGTTTCTTTAGGCATGGATTGGAGGTTGGTTTGTGAAGACTTATTTGACTATTTGGTTTTACAGCGAAGGCGCAAGTCCTTCGGAGGTTGTTGCGAAGCTTCGTTCTATGGGTTTTGAGCCTTTGAGGGGTTATCATGACCATGTTTATGATTGGGGGCGGAAGGTTGAGCTTGTGGATGTGCTTCAACTTGCCAACAAGGTTCACGAGACTTTGAAGGGCTTGAAGGTGTTTTATAAGCTGGAAACAGAATAGGCATTGCACTATGTTCTTTTAGGGGTTTTTCAGGTTTACTTTTCCTTTGGAAAGTGCTTATTAGCCTAAGCCTTTCAAAAATTTTATTGTGGAGATGGTGAAAGGTGGAAGTGTTTGAGGCAGTTCAAAGGCGAAAGTCTATTCGGGCTTATGCGTCTACGCCTGTTCCAAGTGAAAAGTTGATGAAGGTTCTTGAGGCTGGTAGGCTGGCGCCTTCAGCCAGCAATGTTCAACCGTGGCATTTTGTTGTTGTCACCGACGGCGAAAAGAGAAAAAGACTTGCTAAGACTGGAGTTTTTGCAAGGTTTTTAGCTGAAGCGCCAGCTGTGATTGTTGGTTGTGGCGATGAAAGGGCTTCGCCTAAATGGTATACTGTTGATGTTGCCATAGCTTTGGAGAACATGGTTTTAACTGCCACTGGCGAGGGACTGGGCACTTGTTGGGTTGGAAGTTTCGACGAGGCTAAGGTTAAGGAGATGCTGAAGATTCCTGAAAACTTTAGGGTTGTCGCCCTTTTGGCTCTGGGTTATCCACGAGAAAAGCTTGACTTGGCTGGTAAAGTGTTGCATTTTATTAGGCGGCGAAAACCATTGAAAAAAATTGTTAGCGTGAATGAGTATGGAAATTTTAAGCCGTTTTCTTAGCGTTTTCGTCTATGCGGCGAATATACTTTGGTGGCAAGTATTTGCATAGGTAAACTTTGTCCGTTGCCTTGTAAAAACTTATTCCATCTTTTCTGGCGGCTTCAGCATCTATCTCCAAAATAATGGGTTTTCTGGTTCTTCTCAACCCTACTTCCATGGCTACTTCCATTGTCGGCGAAAGGTGTACCCATCTGCGTTTCATAGGTTTTAAGCCAGTTTTGAGGATTTTTAGGGCTGCGTCCGCTGTTGTTCCATGATAAAGCCTTTTTATTGTTTTGTCTTCTTCGAATTGTATTTCTACTGGTATGGTGTGACCGTAAATAGCCCTTATTTTATCTCCAACTATTTCAAATCTTTTCTTATCACTTTTCTTGATGATTTCTCGAATGATATTCTCGTCAACTTGAAAACGTTCGTTAAGCTTTTCTAGAAGTTCTTTTAGGCTAACGAAGCCATCCTTGTCCATATTTAGGTTTTCGGGGTTATGCCTGAGAAGATAACTCATATATTTGCTGATTTTGGTTTTCGAGCATCTTTCATGTCTGTAAGACATATAATTGGTTTGTTACGTGTTTGGGTTTATTAGGTTTGTAACTATTGCTTCCGAATCAATTTTATCGTTCTGTATTCATGCTTCATAATCGTTATGGGCTTGGAAAAAGCAGAATCTTTTGATGCTTCGATTTAAGAGACCATTAGTGCATATTCTCTTCCTCGCTGTAGCCTTCTTTGTTATTCAACAGTCCGTCGAGGCTGCTGCACTAAGCTTTACTGTGAAAGGTGGAAAAGAGGAAACTAAAACATTAAACCTTGCAGTTGAAGACCATGTTCTAATAAAATTCACCGTTGTTGGTTCGCAAGAAGACAACTCTTTACATTTCTTTTTTGTCTGTCCCAACGGAACGGTTAGAGATTTTAATAGACAAGGTGATTTCCGTTACAGTTTTGTTTGTGATTTAGAAGGGAAATACATTCTGCGTTTTTCAAATGTTAATTCGTCTGTAGACAAACTTATAACATTAGAATGTGAAGTTGAGCATTACATCTTCGGACTTCCTTAAATGCTCTTTCTAACGGTAATAATTGCTTTGGTTTGTGTGGCTGCTGTTGCTACGTTCGTTTTAATGGGGAAACCTCATTAATATCTCTTAGTCGAAAGTGGATTCAGAATACTTATTTAGTTTATGAATAACCAGTCTTGATTGAAACCATGCAAATCATTTATACTTATCCAGAATTAGTATCATGGGAAAGTGGAAACAATGCTTGTAACAAACCGTGAACTGCTTTTTCCCGCGAGAAAAAATGGTTATGCAGTCGGCGCCTTCAACATAAACAACCTAGAAACCTTGTTGGCTGTGGCTGAAGCTGCGGCAGAGGAAAAGTCTCCAGTAATAGTTGCTGTCACGCCAAGCGCCATCAAATACGGCGGCTTAGCCTACCTATCAAAAATTGTTAGGACAGCTGCCGAAAACACGTCTGTGCCCATGTCCCTGCATCTTGACCACGGAGAGGATTTTGAAACTGTTTCTAAATGCATAGGGGCGGGTTTCACCTCGGTGATGATTGATGGTTCTTTCTTAAGTTTTGAGGAAAACGTTGCTTTGACAAAACGTGTTGTTGATTTTGCCCATTCTAAAGGAGTTTCTGTTGAAGCAGAGCTTGGAAGACTTGCTGGCGTGGAAGAGAAAACTGTTGAGGAAAAAGAAGCCGTTTTAACAGACCCTGAAGCCGCAGAAAAGTTTGTTAAACGAACTGGTGTCGATGCTTTGGCTGTTGCCATCGGCACTTCCCACGGCGCCTACAAGTTTAAAGGCGAAGCCAAACTTGACTTTGAAAGATTAAAACTAATAGCCAAAAAAATTGACATACCACTTGTTTTGCACGGAGCTTCAAGCGTGCCAGCGTGGATAATTGAAAAAGCCACAAAATACGGCGCTGAACTTTCCGGGGCTAAGGGCATACCGGAAGAACACATAAAAAAGGCGATTTCCATGGGAATCTCAAAAATCAACATCGACACCGACTTGAGGCTTGCCTTCACAGCAACCATCCGCGAAGTTCTAGCAAACTCGCCGAAAGAATTTGACCCAAGAAAGATTTTGGGTCCAGCAAAAGACGCTATGAAAGAAGTTGTTAAGGGCAAGATGCGCCTATTTGGAAGTTCAGGAAAAGCTTGAGGGGAACACAATGAAGATAGGGGTTTTAAGCGGAGGCGGGGACGCGCCTGGAATTAACGCAGTTATACGCGCTGTTGTTAGGAAGGGGATTCAATGCTATAATGATGAGGTTGTCGGCATAAGGGATGGGTGGCGTGGACTTCTGGAAAACAAATTTCAAAAATTAGATTTAGACGCTGTTTCAGGCATCCTTCCCCGTGGAGGCTCAATTCTAGGGACTTCAAGGACGAATCCCTTCAAGCGCGAAAGGGGACCAGAAACCATTGTTGAAAACGCTGAAGCGGCTGGGATAGATGCTGTTATCGCCATAGGGGGCGATGACACTTTAAGCGTAGCCCACAAAATGGGAGATTTTAAGCTGAAATGTGTTGGTGTACCAAAGACTATTGATAACGATTTGGTTGGCACAGACTACACTTTTGGTTTCAACACGGCTGTCACCATAGCTGCGGAAGCCCTTGACAAACTTCACTCCACAGCGGAAGCCCACAACAGGGTTATAATCCTAGAAGTTATGGGAAGATACACGGGTCACATTGCCTTGGAAGCTGGGCTTGCCGGCGGCGCAGACGTGATATTGATTCCAGAAAAGCCCTTTGACATAGAAGAAGTCTGCGAATACATTAGGCGTAGGCAGAAACGGGGCAGAAACTTCAGCTTAATCGTTGTGGCTGAAGGCGCAAAACCGAAAGGCGGAAAGGAAATAGTTTACAGCGAGAGCATAGATGAGTTTGGACACATAAGCCTCGGCGGAGTTGGCTACTATCTCGGAAAGGAAATTGAAAAATACACTGGCATAGAGACGCGGGTTGTTGTTTTGGGGCATCTACAACGCGGCGGTTCTCCAACACCTTTTGACAGAATATTGGCTACGAGGTTTGGGGTGGCAGCCATAGACTTGGTTCACGAGGGAAAGTTTGGGTTTATGGTTGCGCTTCAAGGAAACAAGATAGTTTCAGTTCCTTTGAAGGATGTTATTGGAAAACGTAAAACTGTGGATTTGGAGCTTTACAACATAGCAAGCGTTTTCTTCGGCTAAAGAAGGAAATAGGTTAGCTTCCTTCTTTCTCAATAGTTTCTTCGCTTATCCTCCCAGCCGTGTCAAAGACTCCTTTCTTTATGACTTGTATTAAAACTCCATGAGTAAATTTTGGATGGAAGAAAACGGACAGAACCTCTTTTGTGGGTGTTTTACCAGCCAGTGGTATTCCAGCTTTTTCAAAGTCTTTAATTGTTTCTAGTATGTTGGAGGATTCAAACGCTAAGTGAAATAGTCCTTCACCATGTTTTTCTAAGTATCTGGCTGTCGGACCTGATGTTACTGGTTCCACCAGTTCTATGAAGTTGTTTTCTCCTTCTGCAAGAGGCAAAAACGCGTATTTGAATTCTTCAACTTCACCTTTTTCCGTAGCATAGTTTTCAATTTCTACAGTAATCTTGTTTTTGTCTATTCCAAGTGCGGTGGAATACTTGTCAATGGCGTCGGAAATGTTTTTTACTACAATGCCGATGTGGTGAAAACGATTTCTTGATTCAGACTTGTTGTGCTTCATTTTCAGCCACGGCATGTAAATTGATTTTCTGCGCAAATATTTGTTACGTCGCTAATACCCTTGCCAGCTTTAGTATGCTCAAATCTAAGGGTTTTTGGTTTTTGCAAGATTTCTCAAGTTCTATGCTGGTTATTTTGCCATTTTGCAATCCAACTACTCTGTTTCCTCGCTGTTTCGCTAGTAATTGAATGGCTTCGTTTGCGAATAAGCTTGCTAAAAGTCTGCTTCTGGCTGTGGGACTGCCACCTCTCTGGGCATAACCTAAAACGCTGAGCCTAACTTCTACGCCAGCATTTTCTTCTATTTCCCTCGCTAGCTTGCGTGTGTCGCCTATTCCCTCAGCAGCCACGATTATGCCAGACTTTTTACCTTTTGCAGTGTTCTCCTTTATGGTTTGAAAAATTTCCTCTCTTCTATACTCTACTTCTGGAACCAAAATTGTTTCTGCCCCCACTGCCACGCCGACGGCAGCCGCTAAAAAGCCCCTTTTTCTGCCCATAACTTCAACTATGAAAACTCTCTCGTGGGAAACAGCGGTGTCGCGAATCTTGTCTATTTCTGCAACTGCCGTGTTCACCGCTGTGTCGAAACCTATTGTTTCATCTGTTCCATAAACGTCATTGTCAATGGTGGCTGGAATCCCAACCATTAAAGTGTCGGTTTCTTTGCTAAGTTCTAGGGCTCCTCTAAAAGAGCCTTCGCCGCCGATGACGACCAGCCCATAAACGTTGTTTTTGGCTAGAGTTTTAGCCGCCTTCGCTATTCCTTCCTTCTTCTTGAATTCCGGGCACCTTGAAGTGCGGAGTATGGTTCCGCCCAACTGGATTATGCCGCCAACAGAACGCGGCGTCAAAGGCACGAAAGCATTGTTTATTACGCCTTCCCATCCTCTCTCGAAACCCAAAACACGAAAGCCTCCCGCGTTAGCAACGCGCACCACTGCGCGAATGGCGGCGTTCATACCTGGCGCATCTCCGCCACTTGTGACTACGCCTAAAGTTTTCACAAACAACCCTCTCAGTTTAACAGAGTTTAAACACATTCTCTACGTTAACCAAAATAAGCTTGACTGTTACATATGCTTACTTGGAGAGTGCCTAGTGCTTGACAAAAACCCACATAGTCGTTTTGGTAACAACCTCAAGCAAGGAAGAAGCCGAAAAAATCGCCAATTGCCTACTCAATGAAAGGCTTATTGCGTGCGCCAACATAGTAGGTCCTGTGCACTCGCTTTTCTGGTGGACTGGAAAAATTGAGAGGGCTGAGGAATACGTTCTTTTAATGAAGTCTCACGAAAGCCTGTTTGACAAATTATCTGAGCGAATTAAGGCTTTGCATAGTTATGATGTCCCAGAAATTGTTGCCTTGCCAATTGTGAAGGGGTATAAGGCGTATGTGGAGTGGCTTGACAGTTGCCTCAAATAACGCCCTCACCGTCCAAAGTGTAGCAGACCCTCGCGCATTACAGCAACTTTTAGCCTAACTATTGATTCGGCGAAGGGTTCCTCTCTAAATGGTCTGCCGAACCGCGAGTGCATTTTTATCAACAACATTTTCTGTAATGCATTAGCGCTTGGACCAAAATATTCTTGAAACGCTTTAACAAAAACTCCAATATTCTTTGGGATATCCTCAAAGTCTAAGTTATAATGGTTAAACAGATGCCTATAAAAAGATCTAGCAGCCACTTCCCCAACAAGAGTTTTCAGCTGCTCGTCTAAAATTTTGAGAAACGCAGCGTTAAATCTCTCTTCCTCTGCCATTTTAATCCCAGAGGACGCTGCATTTGCTACTTCTAAAAAGCTGCACTTTTATGCTTTGTTAATTTTGAATATGGTTTTGTAAGTTTAAGGTTTTTTAAGTTAGATTTGTTTCATCTACGCTTTAGAATCTTCCAATCGACAATAATGTTATTTATTTAATTCGAATTACTTACTTGTTGCTGGTTAGAATGCCCATAAATGTTGACCATCTAAAACAAAGGATAAATGAAGTTCTCGAATCGAAGGCTGAATTAAACCGCTTAACGTCGAAGCCATACTCTGAATTGAGCACAGATGAAAAGTACGCCATCAGATATCATGTTAGTGTTTGCTGAGGCTTTAGGAAGCATATGCCTTCAAATAGCTATAGAAGACCTCAAACTCACTCCGCATTCCTATTCGCAATGCTTCAAATTAATGGAGGAAAAGGGAATCTGCCGCTATGCTAAAGACTTGACTGCAATAATGCGACTGAGAAACTTGTTAACGCACCGCTACTGGACGATAGACGACGCTCAAATCTACGATTCCATTAAAAACAACTTTAAAGCCGTTGATAAATTCGTGGAGAGTGTGAAAGAAAAGTATGGAATTAACATATGACAAAATACAATATTACAAGCTAAGCCGAAAAGAGAAGGAAGAAATAGTTGAAAGACTAAAAAATTCCCTAGCCAAAAACAATAGAATTCAGCTTGCAATAGTTTTTGGAAGCCTAGCAACAAGAGACTATATACGGGATATAGACATTTGCATAAGCTCAAATCCAAAACTAAACTTCAAAGAACTTTTAGACTTAAACGCTGAAATAGAGCTTGAACTAGGCATTCCAGTAGACCTAGTTGAACTGGAAAGTCTGCCTAAAACTCTTCAAACAAACATACTAAGAAAAGGCATAAAAATAAAAGGACGAAAACGGTTAATGACAAAACTCCTAAGCCGACCAAACACAAAGTGAACCTATTAAGTTAGAAACATCATTGCCTAGGTAAAGTTTCATAATTTTTGAATGTTCTCACGGATGTTTTGGCAGTGGGTCTTAGGCTAGGATTACGGTTCTGAGTGTTATGCTACTACAACTTCTTTTTTAGCTAAGCCCTCAACCATTAAGGGCACTATCTTGCTGGCTTTAAGTATCTCCATGAAAAGCGGTTTTCCATTTTCATCAAAATGAACTATGATGTCGCCTATTTCCTCTGCATGAGAAAGCTTGCCTTTCTCTTTAAGGACTATTGTCAACACGTCAGCGTCTCCATCATACCTAATCTTATAAGTCATAACGCTCCCGCCTAACAGGATAAAAAGTAATGACAACTAAAAAGCCTTTTCTTTTCTAGTAAACAACCCTTAAAGCATGTTTGGAATTAATCAGTCTAACAGCGAAAAAACTGGTTATCTTTTCTTTCAATACGCTTCGGATTAAGAACAACATCAGCAACTTGACTCTCATCAATTTGAAAGCCGTAACGTTTCAAAGAATTAAACTTCTCAAGCGCATGTCTAGTAAACTTAACTCTCGAAACATCAGTCAAAGATTTTACCTTCTCCACTTAGTTACAATGCCAAGTAACAAATAAAATTTTAAACATGATAACTCAAAACCTTCGCTCCAAAAAGAATGTAGGTTTAGGTAAAGTTTTATAGTTTTGAATTGCGTGATGTTTCTTTGGCGGTGGGTCTTAGGCGGGGGGCTAGGGGTCCCCTGAACCGTAAACCCTCTATACG
>JBNAVK010000050.1:0-8552 GCA_049700435.1 Candidatus Bathyarchaeales archaeon | reverse complement strand
TCTCCTGAGCCGACGGCTTCCGCTGCCTTTCGACAGAGTTCGCTGGGTTCTGTGCAGCCTTCTTCTTTACAAAGGCTTGATATGTAAAGGCATATTTCCTGCACATCTTTTGGTTCTAGCACGGCTCTGTTTGTGCGAACTAGTAAGCATAGCTCTCTGGCTAGGACACATGTTTTGACGTATTTAATTCTCTCAAGAACTTCATCTCGAAGTTTCTTTCGGCTTATTTCCAATTTTCAGTCTCCTGTTAAAGGTTGATGGTTGCTTACGCACAATAAGACGACCGCTCATTTAAAAGTTGTTGTGAGTGGCGTTTAGCTCCAACTAATATTGTACTGTGAAAAATTTACCAGAATCTTTTGCTTAGAGCTTTTCGTTCAGCGTCGATCACCAATTCATAGAATTTGTCGCTGAGTTTATGCTCCTCCTCTAGGACGCTGGCGACATCTGGCGGTTGCACTTTTCTTGCACATAAGGCGACAGCAGCGCTTTTTCCATATTTAGCTATTAATTGTGCTGTTTGTCGTGCTTGTTTGAAGAGTTTTTCCTCGTTTTTAGTGAGCTTTTCGCCTTTCTTCTCGATGAGTGGAAGAACTTTTTCCTCCTCAACTTTGAGAAGTCCTATCGCTGGGGAGCCGCATTTTGGGCATTTTGGCTTTTCCGGCAAATCTTTAACGCGCATCATTTCTGCGTACTCCCAACAATTTGTGCATATGAAATTGCATGTTTCATTCAGCAACCTTGCCCTTGCGGATTCTATGAGCACTGCTCGCATCCTTTCAGGTGGAATCAAGTCTGTCTTCATGCTTACCCGTTCAATGCCAACTCTCGCCACGGGCGTCGCGTTTCCGCCAGTCTCTATTTTCTGCACTTCAATTGTGCCTTCACGAATTTTTCCGAGAACATAAACAAGTTTTTCCAAGTCCAAGTCTTTCATGAAAACTTCTTTTAATGCTTCTTCGTGGATTGGCGTGTCCTCGAAACTTTTAATCAGTTTCTGGAGGCTTACGTTGCTGAAGTCAGCCCATTTTTGCAGTGCTCCAAAACGCCTTGCAACATGAATCATTCGCCTTTTGAAAAGCCCTGTTTTCACGGTTGCCCTCGTTAAAGTTTCTCTCACAGCTTTGTCGGACATGGCTCGCATCTCGTTGAATAACTCGACAATTTGGCTGGCGTTGGCGGCGCCCATGGTTTGCACAAAAATGCGGTATGGATCGTGTTGAACCACGATGCCATAGCCAATTTTTTCAGAAAGCAACTGCCCCAAAAGCTGGGCTAGGGCTCTGTTCGTAAGGGAGCCGAAGTTGGCGTGAATTATGACGAACTCTTCCCAATCTTCGACTAATATTCGATTGTCGGTGGGAACTGGCAATCCAACGTTAACCTGTTCTATTGTTTCAGCCAGCGCCCGCAAAATTGTTTCTTTGTCCGACGGATATTGTTCACAAAGTTTGGCTGCTATTTCTTCTGGTGGAACCCCCTTCTTCATTTGTTCCTCAACAAACCCTCTAATTGAACCTACTTCTTGGGCGATTTCAAACGGAACAGGGATTTCCTCGCCTATCCAGCTTGGTATAGCCCCTGTAGGGTCTTTGTCTGGTTTGACAAAGACCTTTTCTTCGGAAACATGTAAGATGCGCCATGGGCTTCCTCTTATGATGAATTTTATTCCCGGCTTGCCGTATTCAGCCATGAAGGCTTCGTCTAAAACTCCTATTGCCGAGTCTGTAGATTCGTCCACAACGAGGAACTGTTTTTCTTCAGGTATCATGGACAAGTTGCCAAAATAATATTCGAAGAGGGCTTTTGTTCGGCGAGGCTTCAGAACTACCTTGTCTTCGAAGGAAACCCATGCTAAACGTGGAAAGCGTTGATGCATATACCTTAAAATTTTCTCTACGTCTTCCATCTTTAAATCTTGGTAGGGGTAGGCGTTTCTGAACATTTCTAGAATTTCTTCAAATTCAAGTCTCTTGTTCTTGAGTAATAGCCCAGCTATTTGATGTGCCAACACATCGTAGGGCTTAGGCGGAACTTCAACGGGTTCCAAATCCTCTTTTAGAGCTTTTCTGGCTATGGCTAAAGCTTCAAGTGTGTCGTCAGAATCCATTGTGACAATTATCCCATCAGCTATGAGCCCAATTCTGTGACCGCTTCTGCCCACGCGCTGAATGAGCCTTGTAACTTGACGGGGACTCATGTATTGGATTACAAGGTCTATTCTGCCGACATCTATGCCTAACTCGAGGCTGCTGGTGCAAACGAGACCCTTCAATTCCCCATTTTTTAAGCCTCTTTCTGCCGCGATACGCGAAGGTTTCGCGAGAGAACCATGATGTATGGAAACCGGAAAGTCTATGTCCCAAACCTTGAACCTGCTTGCTAAAACTTCTGATACGGCTCGCGTGTTGGTGAATAAAAGCACAGATTTATGCTTGCTGATGTAGTCTCTGATTATTCTTAGTCTCGCCGCGACTTCTGGATGCGTATAAAGCTGTTCAGCCAGTCCAAAATCTTCATCTTTAGGCTTTGGGAAAACAATTTTTAACTGCATCATTCGGGCAACCGGAACGCGGACAATCTCCACGTTTCGGTTGTTTCCAACAAGGAACTGAGCCACTTTTTCTGGGCTGCCAATAGTTGCCGATAACCCTATTACTTGGAAGTCTCTTCCAACCATAGCTCTAAGCCTTTCCAAAGCTAGGGCAAGCTGGCTTCCGCGTTTACTGTCAGCCATCTCGTGCACTTCATCTATTATAACCCACTTTACGCTCTGCAAGTGCTGACGCATTATCCACCCGGACAAAATTGCTTGCAGTGTTTCTGGCGTGGTAATCAAAATGTCCGGTGGGCTTCTAGCTTGTCTTGTCCGCTCTTTGGTTTCGGTATCGCCGTGTCTAACCGCCAACTTCACGTCTAAATTATTGCACCACCACTCAAGCCTCTCAAGCATGTCGCGATTTAAAGCCCGCAGAGGTGTAATATAAAGAACCTTTATGCCTGGAACTTGAGGCTCTTGAAGGAGCATGCTTAAAACTGGAAGAAATGCAGCTTCAGTTTTGCCCGTGGCCGTGGGCGCAATTAGAAGAACATTCTTTCCTTCAATAATTTTAGGTATGGTTTTCTCCTGCGGTTCTGTTGGTTTAGAGAATCCCCTCTGCTCAATGAGCCTTCGAACAGGCTTAACAAGCAGGTCAAAAGCGTTTTTGGAAGGGTTCTCCAAGTTTGGTTAAACCTCGAATGCCAAGAGAATAAGCATAAAACCACAAGTAAAAGCATTTTGGAAAAATACCATGAGCTTTCTTTAATTATGAGCGTAGCTAAGGCATGTTGCGAAAAATTGTAATTATTACATTTTATCACGTAAACTAATAGTTTTATTTGGAAAAATTTTAAAAATTATTATAAAAAATTTATAACCAAGATAGTTATTCCAGTATGTCAAAATAAGCCGTGAAGAACGATGTCCACCCAAAAAAGTCTGCCAATAATTAAAAGCAAGATTGTTGAGATGCCAAAACCACTAGAACAACTTTCAGAGGAAGAAATTGCGAGGAAAAAGTGCATAAGCAAGGTAATGACGCATACACTAAAATATTTAACATGCGAATTCGTCAAAAATGGGTTCGAGTGGCTTTTGCCCGTGGTATTTTCTAAGTCAACAGATCCTTTATGGCCTGATCCAGGTGCATCCCTTGAGAAACGCATTGAAGTGGAAATTTATGGTGAGACTGTTAGAACGACTTTAAGCATGATAGTTCACAAGATGGTTGCTTGCTCTTTAGCCTACCCAAAACTGTTTGCGTTATCCCCCAACGTGAGAATAGAAAAAAATGAAAGGGCAACCAGCGGAATTCACGCTTATGAATTCACACAGCTTGATTTTGAGGTTAGAGACGCCACTTCTGAGAACATAAGAAAATTTGTCGAGAAAATATTTTGCGGATTACTAGAAAGTTTAAGGAAAAACCTTCGCGACGAATTAAATTACCTTGGAACATACAACCGTTTAAATGTTCCCAACATGCCCTTCAAGGTTTACGATCGAGAGGAACTTGAGTACAAGTATGGGAAAGATTGGGAAACCAAAGTGATATTTGAAACTCAAGACCCTTTGTGGATCGTGAATATTCCACGGGAATTCTACGACTTTGAAGATTTTGAAAGCGGAAAATGGGACAACTATGATTTGATTCTCCCGAAATACGGCGAGGTTTTGTCTGGCTCAAGAAGAGAATGGAATTACCAAAAAATTGTTAGGAAAATGGAGAAAGATGGTGTCAAAAAGGAAAACTTTAAAGTGCTGTTGTTATTAGCAAAGGAGAGAAAAATCTGTCCTTCAGCGGGTGCAGGGATAGGCATGGAGAGGCTTGTCAGCTGGATTGTAGGAGCAAAACACATCGGTGAAACTCAACCATTTCCCAAAATTCCAGGATTAGTTTACGATTTGTAAGGGGTTAAAAGGAGTTGCAGAAAACAAGCACATACCTTGAAGCACTACGGCCAAAAATGAGCCAACCAGACTACGAGAAACTATGCGCAATAACCAACCCAAAAGTCCACCAGTTCATCGCCGAAGCTAATGAACTCTGCAACCCAGAAAGCATCTTTGTCTGTAATGATTCTCCCGAAGACATTGCGTATATTCGGCACCAAGCAATCGCCACAGGCGAAGAGAAACCCCTCGCAATTCCTGGGCACACCGTCCACTTTGACGGTCCATACGATCAGGGAAGAGACCGCGAGGCTACTAAATACCTTGTGCCGAAAGGCGATTACCTCAGCAAAGCGCTCAACCAAATTGACAGGGACGAAGGCTTAGCAGAGGTGAAAGGATTACTTAAAGATGCAATGAAAGGTCGCACAATGATTGTTCGCTTCGTTTCTTTAGGCCCCCCTAACTCCATATTCACTATTCTCGGTTTGCAGTGCACCGACTCTTGGTATGTAGCCCACTCTGAAACCCTTCTCTTTAGGCCTGGTTATGAAGTTTTTCGCCGCACAGAGCCGGATAGCAACTTTTTGCGTGTTCTGCATTCGGCGGGAAAATTAAATGAGAAAATGGTTAGTGTGGAACACGATAAAAAACGTGTCTACATCGATTACTCGGAGGACACTATTTACAGCGTCAACACTCAGTATGCTGGCAACTCCGTTGGTTTTAAAAAACTTGCCTTTCGTCTCGCAATACGCAAAGCAAACCAAGAAGGGTGGCTGGCTGAACACATGATGATTATGGGGGTGCATGGTCCAAGAGGCCGTAAGACCTACTTTGCTGGTGCTTTTCCCAGCGCTTGCGGTAAGACTTCCACCGCCATGCTTCCAGGAGAAACCATATTAGGCGACGACATTGCCTATATTCGCAATATTGGCTCAGTTGCCCGTGCAGTGAATGTTGAATGCGGCATATTTGGCATTATCCAAGACATAAACCCCCGAGATGACCCTGTAATCTTCAAAGTGCTTACTAGCCCCGGCGAAGTTATTTTTTCAAATGTTTTAGTTAAGGATGGCAAGCCCTACTGGTTGGGCATGGGCTGCGAACTTCCAAAGGATGGAATAAATTACACTGGAAATTGGTGGGAAGGCAAAACAGATGAACACGGCAATCCTATCCCGCCAGCCCACAAAAACGCCCGCTACACCGTAGCCCTCAAAGCGCTGGAAAACTGTGACCCTGAATTGGATAATCCTTTAGGCGTTGAGTTGGACGGAATAATGTATGGTGGACGCGATGCTAGAGCCTATGTGCCGGTCCAGCAAAGCTTCAACTGGGAACATGGCATAATCTGTTATGGGGCATCCCTAGAAACTGAAACAACCTTCGCTATCGTCGGTGAAGAAGGCGTACCAGAAATAAACATGATGAGTATCCAGGACTTCATTTCCATCCCCCTAGGTCAAAACATCCGCAACAACCTAAACTTTGGAAAGAAACTTAGAAAACCGCCTATTATCTTCGGGGTTAACTATTTTCTAAAAGATAGACATGATGGTAAATTCTTGAATGCTCCCCGAGACAAACATGTCTGGGTGAAGTGGATGGAGTTACGCGTGCACAATGATGTTGGAGCGATACGGTCTCCGACAGGCTTGATTCCAAAATATGAGGATTTGCGTTTGCTATTCAACCAAGTATTGGGCAAAGAATACCGAAAGGAAGATTACACAAGGCAATTCACCATCCGTGTTCCCGAAAACTTGGCTAAAATTGAGCGAGTGAAGATGTTTTATAGAGAAAAAGTTGCGGACACGCCAGCGGAACTCTTTGAAATATTAGATCAACAGCGTGAGCGTCTGCTTAAAGCCAAAGAGCGCTTCGGCGACTATATTCCACCAGAAAACTTTGAAGAAGAATAAAAATCACGAGTTTTCCACATATAACAGCTTCCTTTGTTACAATGGACGCTCATGTTTCTTAGAGCCTAAATTCCAAATAGCTTATATTGCCATTTTTTTTAAGGTGAGAATTGAGAGAAAGCCGTTGGCTAAAAAAATCAAACAAAGCGCTAGGCGCGCAAAGAAAAGGAACAGCCATCTTGAAATTCGGCAGATGACTTTAGAAGATCTACCGCAGGTTTGGCATTTAGGCGAAAGAATCTTCACCCCCTCAAGCCTACAGTTCACTTACAGAACATGGAACATTGACGAATTGCTGTCGCTTTTCAGCGGAGACCAAGAACTCTGCCTTGTGGCAGAAGACACTGAATCAAAGAAAATAGTCGGTTTTGCCATAGGAACAATTTTAAAACGCCCCTACAGCCCATGGACATATGGCTACTTTGTTTGGACTGGCGTGCGAAAAATCAGGCGCAAACATGGTGTAGGAAGAAGGTTGTATAGGGAATTAGAAAAGCGGTTTAAAAGCAAAGGCGCTCGCATAGCAATAGTGGATGTGGAAAGCAATAACCCAGCTGGAATACACTTCATTAAAAGGCTTGGATTCAAAGAAGCGCAAACCTACATTTGGTTCTCTAAAAATCTCGAGCAGTGAATACTCGCGTAACATGGGCATATTCTTTGACGTTTTTGTAATTTTTACAGCAATTTTCGTGAATTATATCATATGTTTTTAATTAAATTTGTTTTTGGCAAAAGCAGATGCGCCGTCAACTAGCGCTCAGGTAGCTTTCACAGTGTTTAAGTTGATGTTGCTTTGGCGAATTTTGTCGTTTATGATGGCTATAAGCCCCATAACTACAATGTTTTTACGCCTTAAAGAGGCATGATCTAATCCAGTTTTGCATAATAGCTACCGATGGATAAACCAAATTTTCCTCCATAACCCAGTATAGTCTGTTACATGCGCTTTTTTAAGCGTTTAACTCAAAAGTCCCTAAAGAATTATCCCATTCTCTTTGCAAAAACTTGTATAAACTTGATGTTTAAATCTGAAATTTGTATTCGAAAGCAATGGAAAATTATTTATCTATCATCATATGAAACCATGGATATCGAGTATATGTTGGAGGAAATTAAATGGCTAAATGCCCAAAATGTGGAACAAACGTTTCATCGCCTAAGAAGAAGTGGACGATGGCTGGACGCCCAGACAAATCCGGTAAAAGAATGCAATTAGAAATCGGCTTGTTCGACTGCCCAAAATGTAAGAAGTCCTTCCGAGAAGTTCTAAGCAAAAAGAAGGTTTAAACACCAAAGCACCGGCGACTTCCATGCCAAAGGGCAAAACAAGAGAAAATAACTGTCCAGAATGTGGAACGCCAGCGAAAGACCCCTACAAGACATGGGAGTTAATAGCCCCTTTCCCTGACAGCAAGATGAGGATTACGGTAACGATATTCGGCATGTTCGAATGTCCAAAATGCGGCAAGAAATTCAAGGGCGTTGTGAGTAAAGCCAAGTTAGGTGCAGAAGGCATAGAACTCTAAACCTAGAGTCCGCAACCACCCCTTATTTTTTATTTTTAAGCGTTAAGTTTTAAAACATGGAAGGCTAAATCAACAAGAACACACCGGCTTAGTAGAAGGCAGGATGTTGGCAAAGGAAAAATTGAAGCGGCTATGGAAAAACGAGTATTTTAACACGGCGTTAATGGTTATACTGCTTATAGCGATAGTTCTCGGATTCTGGTACGGCTCACAAGTAGTCTTGAGCACTCCGCATCCATTTTTGGCAGTAGCTTCAGGCAGCATGTGCAAAGTGCAGGGCATGCAATGTGACGGATGGTCTCATCCTTTCTCTCCAACGCTCCATACTGGGGACATCATAGTTGTTCAAGGGGTAAATCCGGAGCAGATTAAGACTGGCCCATATCCTTATGGTGACATTATCGTGTTTTATCGCGGAGATGAATTAATAGTTCATAGGGCTATATCCAACTACACGAACAACGGCGTCATTTACTTTGTCACAAAGGGCGATATGACGGGTGCTTCTCCGGATCCTATGCCGGTTCCGCAAGACAAAGTTGTGGGAAAAGTTGTTTTACGCATCCCTTGGCTTGGGCACATAGCACTTTTTCTGCACAACTCTTCCGGCATTTTCATAATAATTCTGCTCTTAATATTGGTCATAATCGTGGAGTTTGCTAT
>JBNAVK010000049.1:0-8609 GCA_049700435.1 Candidatus Bathyarchaeales archaeon | reverse complement strand
GATAAAAGCTAAATTCACATCAAGCCATATTTTGCTGTGCTGGTGCGTGATATGCCCTACTACATTTTGTTGTCTACGCTGACGGATGAGGGACGGAAGACTGTAAAAGAGAAGCCAGAGAGGATTAAGGAAGTTAACAAGGAACTTGAGGCTTTCGGAGTTAAAGTGCTAAGCCAATACGCGGTTTTGGGACCCTACGACTTCGTTAATGTTGTGGAAGCGCCTAACAACGAGACGGTGGCGAAGGTTTCTCTTGAGTTGGGTTCTAGGGGAACTGTTAGGATTTTGACGATGGCTGCAATTCCAGTAGACAACTTCATAGCTTCAATAAAGAAACATCAAAAGTGAAAACGCTAAGCCCCTATTCACCGCCCCATTTTTCTATAACAGCAGTTTTTGTTCAGTCTGCCTCGCCTATTTGAAAGATGCCCTTCTTCTTGTTGAGCCAAAACCAGAAGAGCATGTAAAGTGACAAGTAGCCAATTATGCTTCCTCCGACGATTAGAGGTTCGATTCCTCTGCTGAAGGGAAAATTGCTTGTAAGCATGAGTATGCCAACTGCGACGAATGGCGCAAAGCAGAAGCCCAAAGCGAAAAGGATGAATGGGATTATCATTGTTTTGATTTGGATTTTCCTTTCTGAGGCTAATATGCCTATAAACATTCCAAGTATGATTAAGCCGATTGCTGAAATCCACCTTGTTAGAATTTCATATTCGCTTCCCAGAATGTTGAACAGCCTAAGAAACCATAACAGCATTAAAAGTAGTAAGGCGCATGTGGACGCCCACAACGCTCCTCTTAAACTCATTTTGTTTATGACCTCATAATCTTATACTACTCAATTATTCAGAAACCCTTAGCTTCTTTGAAAAGTTTTCTGTAAGGTCATTTTGTGCTTGAGGCTTTTAATCGCTCTCTAGCGGTTCTTCGCCTTCTTCTATGCGTATTTCCACTTTAACAAAGACCTTTCTTACTCCAATGTAAATTAATAAACAGGCAAATAGCGCAGCTCCGGCTATAAGGGAGGATGCCGCAACTAGTGCAAGCTGCTTTCTAAAATCTTCATCCACTACTTGAAGGGACAAGAATGAGAAATAAAATGATAGGAATAGGCAGACTAAAAGAAACGTGACAATTAAGGATTCAGTTTTCAAGCGGAAACGCACCCGACCATTAAACTCAAAATAGAGGCTTACTGTTCAAAAAGAGTTGCGAATTCAAAATTCTAATTCCAACTAATCAAACAAAATAGAGAAACGTGAACGGAGAGATGCTTTTTATGTGGTTTTAAAGTTTCTATTGGCAGGATGAGGATTTCTTCTCTTTTTTCTTTGCCGCTTTCTTGCTTTTTTCACACATGCTAGTGCACCAGTAAACGTGATTTGCAGTTTTGGATTAATTAAGTTTTCGTAAGTTTGTCAGGATTGCAAACAGACGCGCAGTATGTTGAGTTTGGATTCGGAATTCACAATTCTTTAATATACGCTCTAACTCGATTAAGCCAAAGGTTGAAAAGGGAACATTATGAAAACCAAAACTTTACTTGCAACATTACTCATCAGCATCTTCCTACTAAACGCAGCATCGCCGTCTTTGGCTGTAGACACATTGGTTGCTTCCGACTTTAAGCTGGAAAGCTGGGCTAAAACCGTTGACTACTTTGATTATGCACGGGCTTATGCAACACTTCACGGAATTGAAACGCCTCCAGGATTCCAGAATTGGCACGCTTACCTCTACATGACTTACGTTAACACAAGTGGTTTACACCTATTATACGCGGGTTTATGCAACATAACTTTTGGCGGAGGAGCATACCTAACAATTCCAATGCAAACTTTCATGATGCACTACAAAACCGCAAACCGCAGCCGAGACGTTTTGACGGCTTCAACCTTCCTCATGCTGCTAGCCTTCAACGACTCAGAATATTCAATTTTCCCAAACTCTCCAGACATGAACGACACTCTATGGGCTTCGTTCAGCATGGGCTTCGACTTCAGCGCTTTTAACATTTCCCTTCCATCATTGAACAGCAAAACCGAAATAATCCCATTGACGCATTCAAACGACAAGCTTCAATGGTCTTGGGGCATGAAATACACGAATTTAACAGCCATATGGTGGAGAACATGGATAAATCCCGACGACCCAGGCTACAACCACAGCGCTCCAGTTGCAATCACAACCTACGATGAATTAACCTTCACTTATACTTTGACAATTTCTCCACAAGACAATAAGGCAACTTTAACCGAAAACCATGTTATTGGGCGAATTAGCAACCTCTGGCTCTTCTTGGGCTGGTTCATTGTACCACTTTACGCTCACTACAACTCTAGCGGATGCTACAGTTACGGAATTAAATTATCAAATGAAACAGTCTACGAGTTTCTCCAGAAAAACCAAATAAAAATGAGCATAGTCAACTTCCAAACCTCAGTCCTACTAGACCGCAACACATACAGTCTATCAGCCAGCGGAGAAAACGTCACAGACAACGAAAAAACAGTTAGCGACTCTTCTATAACGACTTACGCAGATGACGGGGAAAAAGTCTTTGATGTGGAATTTGGCGCAAAGAAAAACTATAAACTTTACAATTACACGGCTGACCCATCAGAACAAACATTCGACACATACGAAGCAATAACAAGAACCTGCAAAATAAACGGTTTTGCCAAAAACACTGGACTATTCCAGTATCACATTGGGTTAATGAAGTTCCTTCCGCTTCTAGTCGTCAACATGCACCCGCAACTTTTCCAGAAAGCCAAAGAAACAATAGCAAACATGAGCATGGCAAACTACTTCTACGTTATCGCTTACCCGAACTACAGCGGCTACAGAGTTGAGCATGACCCAACATTCACAGCATACCTAACAACAACTGCGGCAGACAGTACAGCACAGAAATGGGGAGGCATCATAATAATCAGCATAGTCGCCGTGGTCGTTTTAGCTGCTGTCTTTATGCTTGCACGAAGAAGAAAACCAAATCAACCGCAAACACAGCCTTAAACATCCTTTCCCTTTTTCTTTTAGCCCTTCCAGAACAAGTAAACTTTTGTTTGAGCCAAGAAGCTAAGTCTTTTTAGAGTGCTAGCTATTTCCGCTTCATCTGCCTTTTCAATTTTCTCCATAAACTCTTTATGCGTTGGAAAAATCTTTTTGAAGTTTAAGAGGCGTTTTCTTGGAACCTCGCCCTTTTCTGAAATTTCTTCCAGAATTTTTATGACCTCGCTTTTTCCAATAGCCTTTATCTTATCTATGTTGTAGTTTGTGCTGCCTAACATTGTTGGATTAAAACCTAAAGCGTTTAGCTTTTCCATTGCTTCTTGGATGTTTCTGTTCGGTTTGCTTTCCGCTATTTTCTGCATTCCAGCCTTTTCAAAGAACGGATTGTATTTTGCCATTACTGCTAAGGTTTCCACGTTTGGTGTTCCAGCCAATGGAAGGGTTTCCTTTACAAGTCTTGCGCCTAAGCCTATTGTTCTGTATTTTGGATGTATCACCACGCGGGTTATTGTGCTTAATTCTTTCTGAAGTTCGCTAAAACTGCCTTTCCAAACTTTGCTTCTTCCAAACATGGTTGGCGGCGGAAAACTGTAAACAATTACTCCGCAAAGTTCTTCGCCTCGCTTCAGAGTGAAGATTTTTCTTGATGGAGGTAGACGTGTCGAGCGGTAGTGGAAAGCGCTTAGTTTTTTGTAGTCTGTTATCGCGCCTTCTTCTATGTGCATCTCTTTTATTAGGCTGCATTCTTTTGCGAGTTCGTTAGGATAATAGTTCACGGCTATTTCTTTGCCGAAGCGTTTGTGGATATGCACTGAAGGGCTCAAGTCATCAAGCAAATCGGTGTGGGTTGTTGCTGCCAAAACTGCTTTACCTTGCTGTCTCGCGAGTTTCTGAAGATTGTAAGCGACTATTTTAGCCGTGTCTCGGTCAAGCATAGCAGCAAACTCGTCCAATATCCAGAACTGGGCTTGGCTTTCTATCATTTTTGCGATTTTGTAGCGGTATTTTTGTCCATCGCTGAGCTGTTCATATGTGCGTAGAAATAGAAAGGCGTCGTTTAGACCTACTTTGCTTAGAAGTTCAAGGGCTTCCTCGAAGGCTTTGCCAACTGTTTCTATTAGGGGCTTGTTTGGAACGGGCTTTATGTTGGCTATGTTTATGCAGTTTAACGCTAAATCGCCACGTATATCTTTTTCCAAAGCCTTTAAAAGAATGCTTTTTCCGCTTCCGCTGTCGCCCGTGATGTAAACAATGTCTTTTGGGCTTATTTTCAACTCGACGTTATCATAAATTATGAATTTTTCTTTTTCGTCTAAGCCAAGTCCGAAAGCTTCGGCGACGCTTATCACACGGTTTGTTGGTTTTAAGACAGCAGTTTCATAACTAATGTCGACGATGAATTTGCCTGTTTGCTTATCGAATCTACGTTTGCACTTGGTTATGCGGAAAAATTCTTGCATCTTCACCTTGTTACCCCCGTGACTTTGTGTCTCCAAAGCTTTTGGCGAATCTTATGCAGCTTATTCGCCAGTCGTGGAACAACAGCCAAAAAGGGTTCAGGCTGAGTTTCTACACTTGTGTAAAGGGCTAGGGCTGTTGCCCAGAAAACGTCGTCGTGGATGCCTCTTGGATGACTGAAGCTTATTGTGCCATCTTTCCTAAGCTGAAACCTTTCAACGCTTAATTCGCTTACGTAGTCGCTGCGATAAGGTTTCTCCCAAGTGAAATAGGGAAACTTAAACTTGCCTTCCAACATGCGCTGTTTCAAAAGTGAAGCCATTTCTTGTTTTCGGGGCAAAGTGAAGTTTACGCCTTCAACGTTTTCTATGCCTGCGTTTTCCATGTCTTCGGCTATGTAGTCGCCTACGCCTGTCATGTCCACATGGATTTTTTGGAAGCCTCCCCAACGGTCTGTCAAAGCCTTAACATATCCGATAACCGATGCATAGCTTGTTTCTAATGGGAAGATTTTTAAATGGACAAGTTGGAAGTGGTCTTCAACTTTTTGGATGACGGCTAAAACGCTGTAATCTTCATGCTTACCAAAGTCTACTCCAGCGTAAAATTCACCCCGTTGAATGCTTTCAAAATCATAAAGCTCTAAGTTTGGGTCAATGCATTTGGCTATTAGGCTTTGGTTGAGCCAAACATCTTGGTCTTCAGCCCACTCCGCTTCCATTTCGCGGCGCCAACGGGCGGGGTCTTCGGCAAGCTGCTTGCGAATCTTTTCCAAGATAGCTTTTTTCAATGGTCCGTTTGGCTCTTGAGCTTCTCGCCATGTGACGTGGCTTTTAGCCCAGTCGCTGTAGTCTGGATGGTTACAGATGCGGTAAAAAACGTTGTCAACGTTCCACGGTGTAGAGCTGCATATGAACTTTCCGTTTGTTGTGCCGAGTGTAAAGAGGATGGCGTCAAAAAGCTCTGTGTCGTTTGGTGTCAGGTTGGCTTCATCCCAGTAAACTACGTGGAGTGTTGGTCCTCGAATTGTTTCTGGATTGTTGGGGAAAGCTTCGATGATGCTTCCGTTTGTGAAGTAAATGACTGTTTTTTGGATTTTCAAGACCATGCCTGATGGAAGTTTGTGTGCAAATGTGCCTATGCGTCTGAGTACGAGTTTTGATTGTCTCCAGCTGGGTGCCACTACGCCGATGTAGCTGTCTGGGTTTGTGAGGGCATACCATAGGAGTAGGGCTGAGATGATCCAGCTTTTGCCGCTTTGTCTGCACCATCTTGCGGCTAGAAATTGGGATTGTAGAAATTTTTGGATGAAATCTGTTTGGTAGGTTGTGGGTTGGAAGCCCATGATTTGTTGGAAAAATTCGGTGGGGTTGTTGCTGAGTTTTTGGGCTTTAGCTACTTCGGCGTCTTCAACTATTTTTTCGCTTTGTTGGAGGCTGAACCATTTAGGCAGTATTTGGTTTGGGCGCATTGCTCTTGGTTTTTTCCGTAAATTCTGCATATTTTTTCTCCAATTCTAAAAGTTTAGTTTCGATTCGGCGGTAGTTCACGTATTTTTCAAGTCCGCTTTCATACGCCTTGTAAAGCGTCGCGATGGTTTCCAAGCGTTGCAGTTCTGTTCTGCCGAGTCCCGGTTCGGCGGCCTTTTTTAGTGCTCCGGCTAGGAGTAGTAGGACTTCTTCGAGGCTTGGCAGAGTTTTTGGGAGTTCAAATGTTGTTGTTAGTTCGAGTTTTGCACCAACAACATTTAAGCCTAGACGTTTGAGTTTTTCTCGTATGGCGTTTGGTGAGCGGTTGAATTCTTTTGCCAGTTGTGGGATGGCTTCGCGGGTGCAGCCTGCTTTTTTAAATTCTTCAATAAGTCTTTTTTCTTCCTCTGGTTTCCATGTTTTATGAACCGTGGTTTTTCACCCGCTGCTGTTTTATGCGTTTGTTTGTGGTTTTTTTGCCGTTGACGAGGAAGCTGTTTAGGAGCTGTTTAGCCTCTTCATTTGGGATATACGCCTTAGCGATTGCTGTGGCGTTTGCTGTCCAAGCCAAGGGCACAGCCGTATAATCAATGTCGTAGAAGCCATCCGCATAACGAAAACAGTTCTGGGCTAGGATTATGTGCTTGTTTTTGGCGCCCAAAACGCCTAGGAAAATGCCCCAGCTTATGACTGGAACGTCTATGCCATTTAAACCGCCGCTAAGGCTCTTGCCAATACTAGCGTCAAACCACTCAACACGAACCAAATCACCAAGGCTTAAACTTTTAACTTGCTTACTAACCTCCTTCATCATCCATCATCAAACAAAAACCAGCCAAAAACAGAATATAAAGAAGAGCGAAATTCGGAAATTTACCAGTTCACAAATGTTATGAGAACAAAATTAAACTTTTAACCAAATAGAGTATAGGTTTATCTTGAGTGAAACGAGGTAGCATAAAATGGACGAAATAGAATTCTTAAGGTTTAAAGATTGGCAAGAAACAATTTCTAGAAATCGCCTAAGCGATGCATGGTTAGTGGTATGTTGTTTTAAAGAGGAAGAGAAAGCTAGCTATACAATGTTTTGTGCTTTAATGCCAAATAAGAAAGATTTAATAAAAAGGGTATTAACGAGCCCTTATTGGGAAATAAGTTTTGATTATGGTCATCCTGAATTTTGGCGAGAAGGAGCAAAGGGCGTCATCCATTATGAACGTTTTGGAGTCCCTCATAATGAAATACCTTTCGAGCCGCTAGTTCTTTATCGAGATTTTTATGGTTTAAGGGAATATTCGGTGGAGTTGAGCGAAGAGTTTCGGTTATATCACAATCTATATCATGACACAACCCACGATAAATTCACCTTTATTGACAAAACAGGCGAAGAGGAAGTCACAGCGAAAATTGAGAAAATAAATAATGATTTTACGGTTTGTGTAAAAACCAAGTATCTTAGAGATTTTCTAGCTGCAAAGAAAATGGTGCTAATCAGATTCCATGATCACACAAGATATTCAGATAGAGATATGACAGAGCATTTAAGAAAAGATATCATAATTCAAAGAAAAAGTGGGAGAGACTTCTGCTATGAAATTATTATTAACCCAAATGCTGAGTCAATATTAGAATGGAAAGCATCCTCGCGATTTGTAGCTAAAGACATGTTACCGCCTTTGTCGCAACCAAATAATCCAAGCTATCAATTTCTTGCTGGTATGAACACTAAAAAGTATGAAAGTTTCATAGTAAGTACAGATAGCGATGGTAATTCTATTAAACGTACCTGTAATCCTAGTGCCTTATTGCCTGGAGAATATTTAACACCTGTTTTCTTCAAACGCGAAGTGTTGAAAAAATATTATGATAACCCACACAAGTACACGGTTGGAGATAACTACATTAGTTGCGGTACTCTTTGGGTTATGCGTTATGGTCAGAACGTTTCAGGATTTGTTCACGCGTGGAAACAATACAATGTCCCTCCAGAAGGAGGACTTGGATTAGCAACCATCAAACGTGAATTGTATATATAGCAATGTTTTGCTTTGCAGCATATTTATATTCCTGTATACTGTATACAAGTATATGGTGAGAAACACTTGAGTGAAGCAACAACCATTAGGGTTTCAAAAAGCACATTAAAAATGCTGGAGAGACTACGCAGAAAATTGGGAGCACAAACCCTAGACGAAACCATAAAACTTTTTATTACACAACAACGCAAACAAAGGCTCACCGAAGTTTTCGGAATAGACAAGGGAAAAATAAAGCCATTCACGGAGGAAGACCGCGGTGAAGACCGTAATTGATACTTACGCTTGGATTGAAATCTTCATAGGAAGCCCTCAAGGCGAAAAAGCAAAGGAAATCCTTCAAAAAACCGAAGAAGCCTACACGCCCGACATTGTCCTAGCTGAAATAGCCCGAAAATATCTGCGCGAAGGCGCAAAAGAGCAAGCCATCAGCGAACGCCTAAAAACAATAGAAGAAGCCTCGGAAATAGCCTACATAGATAAGGAAACAGCCATAGAATCCGCAAAATGCTACATAGAACTATCACAAAAAGCAAAAAAGGAAAACCTAAAAAATCCAAGCCTCTTCGACGCCATAATCCTCGCAACAGCAAAAACCCTAAACGCAAAACTCATAACAGGAGAC
>JBNAVK010000048.1:0-8718 GCA_049700435.1 Candidatus Bathyarchaeales archaeon | reverse complement strand
TGGGCAACCGTTAAATGGAAAATTGAATCACACTTAAATATATGACGCAAGTAGTTTATCATATGGGCATAGGCTTTGACGGCTTTCCACCCACCTTTGAAATCATGTTCTGGGCTGTTTTTGTAATAACTTTATTATTCTTTATAATTTGGTTTGTTGTCTTTGTTTTTAAAATTATAAAGACGCGAGGAGAAATTGGCTGGCAAACGGCATCTGCAAATCCGCCGGTAGTCAAAGAGAAGGAGATAATACGTGAAATAGTGAAAATTAGGTGCCCATATTGTGGAAACCTTTATGACGAAAAACTTGATAAATGCCCCCACTGCGGCGGCAAAAAACCCTAAAGGCATGTTTTAAGAGCTTTTGTCCAAATCAACCTTTTTCCATGTTTTAAGAAGAAATGTGAGAGTGACTCCTATTAAACCTACGGCGAAAACGAAGAATCCGATTATGCTGATTAAGACGCCAACCCAGTAAACTGACGTTACTTCCACGTTTAGAGGTTCAGAACCATCTAACCAGCTATAACCGCTCAACCAACTATAAGCTTGGAAGAAGGACCATTTGTGGTCTCCAGAATTGTAAACTATTCCTATATTAGCTATAGATGGTCCAACAGCTATCCATAGTGGGATACCAATGATAAATGCAATTATGCTTCCAGTTTGCAGTTTCTTCAGCTTATTTTTCAATTCTACCTATCTCTACTTTAATGTTGTTTAATATGAAACTTAAGTTTTTCGACTTTCTCCGTAACGTGCAACCAGTCAAAAACATTGAAGTAATAAAATATATGGTTATTATGTTACAGTTTAAATATTAGAATTGTGATTAGACGTAGCAAGAGGAAAATCGGGGCTATGGGTTCAAAATCTCCGAGAGGCGAATTCGCCGCAAGAAAACTAGTCGAAAAACGGAAAAAATTCCGATGGAGTAGCATGTACTATAAACGGCGAATGCTAATGCTTGACGTTAAGGCAGACCCCCTTGAAGGAGCGCCAATGGCAAGGGGCATAGTCCTTGAGAAAGTTGGCGTGGAAAGCAAACAGCCCAACAGCGCCATACGCAAATGCGTACGCACCCAACTAATCAAAAATGGGCGTGTCATCACAGCCTTCCTTCCAGGCGACGGAGCCCTCAACGTTGTGGATGAACATGACGAGGTTGTGGTTGAAGGGATAGGGGGCTCAAGGGGCAGAAGCATGGGAGACATTCCTGGAGTGCGGTGGAAAGTCATTATGGTGAATGGCGTATCATTAAATGAACTGGTTTACGGAAGAAAACAGAAGCCGGCACGGTGAGAGTTTTGAGCCAAAAACGAGAAGAGAAGGAGATAAAGCTTTTTGGAAAATGGAGCTTCAAAGATATCCAAGTGAAAGACTTAGGGCTGCAAAGGTACTTGTCTCTAAAACCTGTTGTGACCCCTCACAGCATGGGACGACACGAGCATAAGCGCTTTAGTAAAGCAAACGTCAACATCGTTGAAAGGCTCATAAATAACCTTATGAGACCAGGTAAGAACGCTGGAAAAAAAGCCAAAGCCATAAACATAGTTAAACACGCCTTTGAAATAGTTAATTTACGAACTGGCAGAAACCCGGTGGAAGTGCTTGTTAGGGCTGTGGAGAATTCTGCGCCATGCGAGGACACAACGAGGATAAGCTACGGCGGAATAGTCTACCACTTGTCGGTGGATGTTGCCCCTCAGAGAAGAATTGATTTAGCTTTGAGACACATCTGTGAAGGAGCAAGGCAAGCGGCGATGAACAATCCCCGCTCAATAGAAGAGTGCTTGGCAGAGGAACTGATTTTGGCGGCGAACCATGACATGAAAAGCTACGCGGTTTCGAAGCGCCATGAAATAGAGAGAATAGCTCAAGCCTCAAGATAAAATTTATCGAGCATGAATTTCAACGATATCCCCATCTTCAAGGACGAAAGTGGAACCAACCTTTTGAGGACTAAAGGCAAGGCGCCTAGCCCAAACCCTAGCGTAAGAAAAGTTTTCGCTAAAGTCGCTGTGGATGTTCTTTGCCAAATCGTAAACTGTTGCTCCCTTTCTCAAAATGAAGGGCTTTTTGGAAGGCTCCCTCTCATCTGGCTCCTTAGTGTAGACGCGTATTATATCTAACATTTTGAACAGTGTTTCCCCGAGCTTTTCCAAGCCGTAACCAACTTCGCAAGAAACAGCAATTACCGGCAGTTTTCCGCCAACAAAAGCATTCAACAGTTTCAAGTTTGCCTCCGCGTTTTCCAAATCCATTTTGTTTGCCACAATCACCGAAGGCCTATAGATGGCGTTTTCAAAAATCGCGTCTTCCACCTCATCTAAGGTGGCTTCTCCAGAAATTTTGACAACACCGTCTGTAAGGCGGTAGCTTTTTAAAAGCTCCTCAATGTCCCTGAAGGTGCAGTCCACGAGCTTTCCTAAAAGAATTATCCGCAAGCCAGCCCCGAAATGTTTCTTTTCAATTTCAACCCGTGCTTTAGGTTTAGTGACTAATATTCGAGTCTTCTCTAACTCGCTTAAAATTAGGGAAATCTGTTCAACGGGATTCTGTGAGAGGTCTATCATCAAAATTAAGCCGTCGGCATTCCGTGCCAAGGCAAGTGTCTGGGGTCCCCAAGCCTTTCCATCCGCGGAGCCTTCCATTAAATCCGGGGCTTCAATAATTTGGAATTGCACATCCTCATAGTTCATTATTCCGGGCAGTGGGTCTCTAGTCGTGTAGGGGTTGGGTGAAATCTCAGCTTTTGCGTTTGTGACCCTGCTAAGTAGGCTGCTCTTTCCAACATTGGTTAAACCTAAAAGGGCTATTTGGGCTGCACCCTCCTTTTCTATAAAGAATTTGGGTCCGCCTTTCCCAGCCTTCCTATACCTCTTCTCCTCAATTTCTCTTCGCAAAGCCGCCATCTGCTTCTTAACCTGCGCGCAAAGTTTGGCTGTGCCCTTGTGCTTTGGGACTAGGCTTAAAAATTCCTGCATAAGCTGAAGTTTCTGTCTAGGATTTTTTGAAGCCGAAACCTCCGCCCACTTACGTTTAGCTTCAGCCGGCAAATTCGTCGGCATAACCTAGACACGTCCAAAAACTAATTCCCCAAAAGCTTTAATATTTGTTTCCAATTTTCAAATGCGCCATGACTGTATGTTATCATAAACTTAAAATAATTGAATGAACAGTTGTGTAAACGAATTCACTAAAATTAAAGGGAGTTCCGCAAAAATAAGGTTAAGGAGGAAAAAATTTGAGTAAATCCGAAAAACCACACTTAAACCTTGTGATTATGGGACATGTTGACCATGGAAAATCAACTACAACAGGGCACATGCTATATTTGGCAGGAGCAGTCGACGAAAGAACGGTAAAAGCCTATGAGGAAGAAGCTAGAAAACTGGGCAAAGAAACTTTCAAGTACGCCTGGATTCTCGACAACCTCAAAGAAGAACGAGAAAGAGGCTTAACAATCGACCTGCGATTCCTAAAGTTTGAAACCAAAAAATACTACTTCACAATCATCGACGCGCCGGGACACAGGGACTTCGTCAAAAACATGATCACCGGCGCAAGCCAAGCTGACGGCGCCATACTCTTCGTCTCAGCTAAACGCGGAGAGTTCGAGGCTGGAATAGGTCCAGGTGGGCAAACAAGGGAGCACGGCTTTTTGGCTTTCACGTTGGGCGTTAACCAGCTGGTTGTAGCCATCAACAAGATGGATGATGCAAGTGTAAACTGGAGTCAAGAGCGGTATAATGAGGTCAAAAATGAAGTTTCAAGGATGCTGAAAATGATTGGCTACAAAGTTGAAAAAATCCCGTTCGTGCCTACTTCAGGATGGACTGGAGACAACCTTGTCAAACCAAGCGATAAAATGCCATGGTACAGGGGACCAACATTAATTGAAGCTCTAGACACCTTTGAGATTCCACCGAAACCCTTGAACAAGCCATTACGCATTCCAGTTCAAGACGTGTACAGCATAACTGGTGTGGGAACGGTCCCCGTTGGAAGGGTTGAAACAGGCGTGCTTAAGGAAAACGACTTAGTCATTTTCATGCCAGCAAATAAGCAAGGAGAAGTTAAATCAATAGAAATGCACCACACAAGAATCCCGCGAGCAGAGCCTGGAGACAACATAGGATTCAACGTTCGCGGAATAGCAAAAACAGACATACGCCGAGGAGACGTCTGCGGACACGTTAATAACCCGCCAACAGTTGCAAAAGAATTCATAGGTCAAATAATAGTTATTTATCACCCGACAGCCATAGCAGCAGGCTACACGCCAGTACTTCATTACCACACTGGGCAGATTGCATGTCGGTTCACTGAGTTGATAAGGAAGATTGACCCACGTTCTGGGCAAGTTGTAGAAGAGAAGCCTACTTTCCTAAAGACTGGTGATGCTGCCGTAGTGCGGATGGAACCATTGCATCCAATAGCTATAGAGACGTACACGGAGTTTCCGGAGCTTGGAAGGTTCGCGGTTAGAGACATGGGAACAACAATAGCTGCGGGCGTCGTCAAAGAAATAACGAAGAAAGGACCATAACTTTCTCCTCCCATTTTTATGTTTTGGCATTTTGCCCGTTCTACTCTGCACTACTATGTCGCTTTTTATTTACTCAAGTTTTATCAATGAGAACTGATTAATTCCTCTCGTTACTACAACTAACAGAGAGTTATAGACATGCCCGGGTCTGAAAGTTTGCTTCCATATTTGAAGGAAAAGAAGAGTGAAGAGCAGGAGCCCACTATCATTGTTGACAGTCGCGAGGCAAATGCAGCTGCGAAAATTGTTAAGGGCCTTAGGGAGCGCGGCGTTAACATAAAGGTTGAAATGTTGGAGAAAGGTGATTATGTTCTGTCCGATGAATGCGCTGTGGAACGCAAGACAGTTCAAGACTTTGTCTACACGCTTACTCGCCGCTACCTATTTGAGCAACTGTTTACGTTAAAGGAAGTTTATCCAAAATCTCTGATCCTTTTGGAGGGCTACTTGCCGATAATTTACAAGTTTAGCCGAATTCAGCCGGTTTCCGTTTGGGGCGCCATGTTTAACCTCGCAAAAAATGGTATAGCCATAGTGAACACTTCCTCGTATAAGGAGACGATAGACTTTTTGCATGTGGCTGCCCGTCAGGAACAGATTGTGGAAAAGCGGGTTCCAACGGTTCATCCAGCCAAAAAGTGTGAAACCCTCTCGGACGCTCAAGTGTACTTCATAGCCAGTTTGCCAAATATTGGAAGGGAAAAAGCCACCAGCATCCTTAAATCCTACCAAACTCCATTGAACGCCCTAATAAACGTAGACAGCTGGCCAAAAACAGTTTATGGTCTAGGTCCAAAAATAAGCAGCAAGGTTAAAGAGGTGTTGAACACGCCGTTTAAAGGGTGAAAGCTTATGGAAGTGGAAATTGCTCCAACAAGGAAAGTGACCATTCTAGGCTTAGATAAGCGTTCAGTCTCCGACATTGCATGGTGCGCCACCACTTTTGGCGCTAACAGACTTTACTGGGTGGACGGCTACATCTTATGCTTAGAAGTTTACGAGAAATCTTTTGAGCATGAGTTGAAAACGCGAGAATTTCCAATAAGCCAAATCTGTTACGCAAGCTTTCCAAAATTTGAGAAAATTTACGAAATCGAAAAAAGCCTCCAAATTCCAATAGTGAACGTTTCAGACATGAAGATATTTCAAAGCATAATGAAGACGATATTAGGAAACGAAGAAAAAGACAGCAGAAGCGCATCATCTAAAACCAGTCAAACTTAAAATTTTAATTTTTGACGTAATTGTAGCCCAGTTCAAATGCTTTCACATTCACTTCGATAAATTGGGCTGGAATAAGCTCCTTTAAGGCTTCAATCAAACTTCTGTTGCTCATGGGCAACTTCCCAGTTGAAGCCGCTGCTCCCAAAAGAACAACGTTTTGGGCTAATGTGCTTCCTGCTTCCCTAGCCAACCTTGATGCTTCAACGAGTACAACGTTTTTGGAAAAACGCTTTATCTTTTTCAAGATTTCTTTCATTTGCGGATAATTCATGTTTTTTAGCGTGAGCTCCGGCGGGGGGATTTTCTCGTCTCCCATGATTACGAGCGTTTTTTCTGAGGCGTACCGCATGTTTCTTAATGTTTCCAATGGTTCAAATCCCAAAATTAAGTTTGCTTGTCCATCCAAAACAAAGGGTGAAAAAACTTTTTCTCCTACCCTAACAGTTGAAACAGCTGCTCCACCACGTTGAGCCATGCCGTGGATTTCGCCTACACGAACATTTAATCCCTCTTTAACAGCTGCTGTTCCCAAAATTTCCGCTACCAGAAGTACGCCTTGTCCACCAACTCCAGCTAAGACTATGTTAAATTCTTTCATCCTCATCTCACCTTAATCTGTTGCACTTAGTTCTATAGCTTTGTAAGGGCAAACCGAAGCACAGAGTCCACATCCTGTGCAGAGGTTTTCGTGAATGTTAACTTTGCCTTTCTCAAGGGTTATTGCTGGACAACCAAGCATTTTAACGCAAACCATGCAGTTTGTGCATTTCTCAGTTATTTTGTAAGTTGTGACTCCCAAACCCTTTCGCCTTCTTTCTCTAACAACCATTAGGGCACATGGAGCCCGGAAAATTATCATCGAGGTTTCAGGATACCGCAAGGCTTCCTTTAAGGTTTCTTCAGCTTCCTTGATGTTGAAGGGGTTAACTATTCTGACCCATTTGACACCGCATCCTTCAGCAACTTTTTCGATGGCTATTCTTTCCGATGCTGTTCGCATGCCGGTAACGCCTGTTCCTGGATGTGGTTGATGTCCAGTCATGGCTGTTGTCAGATTGTCTAAGACGGCTACGACTATTCTGTGGTTATTGTAAACGGCGTTTACGAGCCTCGGGATTCCAGAATGGAAAAACGTTGAGTCCCCAATTACGGCGATTGTGTTGGTTTCAGTTGTTTTGCTTATGCCTTGAGCCATTCCTATGCTTGCGCCCATACATATCATGATGTCACCGATGTTTAACGGCGGCGCAATTCCCAGAGTATAGCATCCTATGTCGGTGGAATAAACCGCCTTTTCACCTACAACTTTCCTCATGACATAAAAGGAGGCTCTATGCGGACAGCCAGCACACAAAACTGGAGGTCTTGAGAGCAACTCGACAACAGCCTCTGCATATTTAGTGTCAATCTCCTGAAAATTGATTGGCAATTTTTTGCCAGTAACATCTGCCAACCCCAGGAGCACTGCGCGGGTGGAAAGTTCACCAGACCTAGGAAAGCGTTGTTGCCTCATTTTGCCGTAAACCTCTGTTGTCGGCGCATAATCCTTTGCTATGGCTTTAACTTGCATTTCCAAGTATGGTTCAAGCTCTTCGACGACAACTACCTTCTCATGCTCTTTTAGGAATTGCCCAATCAATTTTTCCGGAAGTGGATGAGTCATTCCAAGCTTCAAAACATCAACCGCCAAGCCCAGCAACTCTGTGGCTTCAACAGCATAGTTGTAGGCTGAACTTGAGGATATTAAGCCATATTCTTTGGCTTTGCCTTTGCGGATAATCTTGTTGTAGGGAGACTTTTCAGAGATTTCTTTAGCCTTCTCAACAGCCTTCAAGAGAATGTCATGCTTAGGCCTAGAGTTTGCCGGAACCATCACCAAGCGTTTTACGTCCTTGATGAAGCCGCCTTTTAACCGTGGCTTTGTAAGTTTTCCGTAAACAACTGGTCCACGCGTGTGACTCACGCGGGTTGTTGTCCTCAGTATTACCGGCAACTCCAGTTTTTCTGAAATTTCAACCGCTGAAATCGTCATGTCCTTTGCTTCTTGGGGGTTAGAGGGCTCAAGACACGGTAGATTTGAAAGTAAAGCATAAAATCTGTTATCCTGCTCATTTTGTGAACTATAGCATTCCGGGTCGTCCGCCGTGACAATAACATAACCGCCTCTAACTCCTGCATAGGCAAGCGTCATAAGCGCGTCCGCGGCAACATTCAACCCCACATGCTTCATGGCTGTAAGACACCTAACTCCACAGTTTGCAGCTCCAGCAGCCACTTCAACAGCGACAATTTCATTAACAGAATACTCCATGTACATGCCAGCTTCAGAAGCGATGGCGGAGATAGAGTCACCTATTTCAGAAGCGGGAGTACCCGGATAAGTGGTAACAACACTTATGCCAGCTTCTAGAATCCCCCTAGCAATGGCTTCATTTCCAAGCAGAAGCACACGTTTCCCAGGTTTATCTTGCAACAACACATGTGGATCTGGCATTAATTTCTCTCCTGCATACGAGGAAGCTCTCATAATCTTGCCCTTTTAAATGTAACCTTTGGTGTTCATAAGAATGAGTCATCAACGACTGTAGAAGGAACTTACGCGAAACCTACAAAAAGAGTTGGGTAATTGTTAAGCTGCCCTTAAGCATGCAATGGCTTGCTACCTGCCTTTAAACACTGGTTTACGCTTCTCCATAAACGCTGAAACGCCTTCTTGAAGGTCCTCTGTTGAGCCAACAACACCTATTCCTTCACGTTCAAGAGCTACCGCCGAGTCTAGGCTTATGTACGCGCCTTTGTTTATCAGGGCTTTGGCAACTTTTAGGGCTACAGGAGCTCTAGAAGCTAGTTCAGCCGCGAACTGTCGTACTGCTTCTTTAAACTTTTCTGGCGGAACAGCCATGTTTATTAAGCCCAGCTGTTCGGCTGTTTTTGCATCAATCA
>JBNAVK010000047.1:0-8886 GCA_049700435.1 Candidatus Bathyarchaeales archaeon | reverse complement strand
CGGAGATAAAATCGTTATAGAATCACCCAAAATAGTTGTAAAGGAAACGGACAACTTTTGCATCCACGCTTTCGGTTGTATGCTCTCCATGATTGTTCCCCTAAGCCACGGCATAAGCTTCAAACAGCTAGGCTTGGCAAAAGAGGAAGACGAAAAAGGCTATATTCAATGCTTAGATCCGGGAAAACCCTACACAGACGGCGGAACTGTGCTTTTTGAGATAAGACGCGAAAAGATAACTTCATAAAGCTTTTATTTTGCCTCACGGCAATATGGCGAATATTAGGCGATTAAAATGTTTAGAGCATACCTATTTCAGACATTGCTTGCACTGTTACAGAAAGCTAACGGAAAGAGGTTATGGGACCTTATTTCAGAACAACTTCGTCCAGTCTTCTTTTTAGCTTGGTTCTTCATCGAGCTTTTTGTCATGGCTGGAGTTTTCTACATCGCTGGGCTGATTGTTGTAGGCGGAAAACGCGCCCGTTTTTCAGACGCCTTCATAATTTCTCTTGTAGGAACAGTTTTGTCAACGCTGTTTTACCTTTTCATACCCTATAGACTAATCGCCCTGCTTCTCAGCCTATTCACTTGGCTTCTTCTAATAAAGCGTCTCTACGAAACTGGTTGGCTAGGCGCCATTGCCGTTGGCATACTGGCAGTAATAGTTTACTTTGCAGTGTTGGTTCTTCTAGCGTTCATTATCCTCGGCATTCTCGTATTTGAAAACCTTCTTCCTCTAATGGTTCTAGCGTTTTAGGAGTTACTGTAATTGTTTGGTGAGAGAAAACGCACAATCTTGTTAGGCTTAGCCTTTCTATTCTTTCTCATACTTTCTTCGGTTGAAAACACCCTCTTTTTCAACATCGTAGGCGACATTTTTCAAAACCCGCTTTTGGCGGTTGCCATGTTCTTCATACATAACGTGCTTGTAGTCTCCTTAATCCTGTTGGGCATGACCTTCTACGTCGATTTAGTACTCTTAAACTTTTTCAAAAGAGAAAAATATGGAAACATTGTTCTTGAACATCCGCGAACCTTTGCCTTAATCTTCGCAGTAATCGTTATTTTTTTGAGCATTCTGCGTGGCGGAAGCCTCTTGGGGGGAATAAAAATCGAAGTTCTGCACTTAATACTGCTCATGAGTGCACCAGTTGGCATCATTGAAGGCTACGGCATTTACCTAACAATAAAAAAGACACTAAGCCGAGAAATCTCACTAAAAGACCTCTTATACATTTACAGCATTTTCCTCATCGCGGCTATAATGGAAGTAGGCTTCATAAACCTCTTAAAATGGATTTTAACGGGCTAAATCCTAAAAACGTTTATCCCACAACCTTCAATAAATACTCAAGTTTGAGGCGATTGCAAAATGAGGCTGTTCCACTACGCGTCGGATGAGGAGATAAAAAAAGGCGAAACAACAGACATATACTTTGTAAGAACAAAACAAGTTATAAAAGCCAAAGGCTTGAGCCGAACCCCCGCAATAGCAGATGTTACCGCTGGAAAACTTCCAAACGGTTGGCCTTGGGGAATTCTATGCGGAATCGAAGAAGTGGCTAATCTTTTTGAAGGCGTAGCGGTTGACGTTTACGCCATGCCTGAAGGGAGCGTGTTCTATCACGAAGATATTAGAGGAATAAGGGAGCCAGTTATGCGCATAGAAGGCGCTTATGGCGAGTATTGCGTTTACGAAACGCCAATGCTGGGTTTGCTCTGTCAAGCTTCTGGCATAGCAACACGTTCAGCGAGACTGCGAAAGATTGTAGGGGAGAAAACACTAATTTCGTTTGGAATTCGCCGTATGCACCCCGCGCTGTCGCCGATGATTGACCGGGCAAGCTACATAGGAGGTTTTGACGGAGTTTCCAGCCTAAGCGGAGCAAAGCTTCTAGGCGTAGAGCCAACAGGAACGATGCCTCACGCGCTCATAATAGTTTTCGGAGACCAAGTTAAGGCTTGGAAAGCCTTCGACGAAGTTGTTTCGCCAGAAGTTCCGAGAATTGCTTTGGTTGACACCTATTTTGACGAGAAAATGGAGGCTGTGATGGCTGCTGAAGCCCTCAAAGAACGCTTGTACGGTGTCCGCCTTGACACGCCTGCTTCAAGAAAAGGAGATTTCACTGAAATCATCCGTGAGGTAAGGTGGGAACTTGACATAAGAGGCTTTAACCACGTGAAAATCTTTGTTTCCGGAGGCATAAACGAAGAAAACATTAAGGAGTTAAGCGATGCAGGGGCAGACGGTTTTGGAGTGGGTACTTCTGTTAGCAACGCGCCAACAATAGACTTTGCAATGGACATAGTGGAAATCGACGGCAAATTGTGTGCAAAAAGGGGGAAGATGGGAGGTAGAAAACAGGTTTGGCGATGCCAAAAATGCCTAAGCGACCTTGTTTTACCCTTCGAGAAGCCTCAGCCAAAATGCCCACGATGCAATAGCAAAACAGAGCCTATGCTAAAACCCTTGATAAAAAACGGGAAGGTTGCTGCGAAATTGCCCAAACCAAACCAAATTCGTCAATACGTACTTGAGCAACTGGAAAAAATTCAACCTTAGCATTTTCGTTTGACTCATGTGTTCTGAACATTAGATTTAAATGCTAAGCTAAAAGAATAACCATGATGCACAATGCCCGTTCTCTACGCCGTTAAACGCGTTTTTCGTTCGTGGAGACTTTTCCTAGCGATTCTGATAGGTATAATTTTGGCGTCCGCGTTCTTCGCTGGCATAGACATCAAAGCAAGTGCAACTGCGAAACAAGCTTTAGAACAGCAGCTCCAAAATGTTTACGTCGACATGCAAGCAAGCATGTATGATTTTGACATGGCCGAAGCCCTTGCAGTTCGTAACAAAACGTTGGAAGTTGAAGGTGTTGTGGACGCTGAAGTTGTCTGTCGGTCTTATGTTTCTGTAAAAATTTTTGGCAAAAACGGCTCTGTTGAAGACTATTACGTTAGTATAGTAGCTATCCAAAATCAGTCACAAGTTTATGACGGGTGGATAAATAAACCGCAGGAAGAAATAGGTGAAAACGAAACATACATCCCGCAAGATACTTTTTTGGCTAGTAGGGTGGAAACCAATGATGTTATTCTCGTGAACTTTTCCTCACGTTATAGTGAACAAACTTCCATATCCCTAAACTTGACAGTGAAAGGCTTTGCCGATCTTGATAGCAAAGCATACGCCATAGCCTCCGGTTACCAACAGTGGATTATGCCTTTTCCAGTGGTTGTCAAGCCTCCAAAAGGTGGAGTTGAGTTTCTCTTAATTAGCTTTGAGAAAACTATGAAGAAAATTTTAGAAGCTATGGAAAGCGGGGGTGCGAGTCAGTATGTGGAGAAAAGCCTTTTGATTTACTTGAATCGTGAGTCTTTGATAAACCCGTGGGATGTGGGAGCATCAGTAAACAATGTTGCTGTCATAAAAAATAATATAGAAACTAAGGTAGCTGCAGACTTGGGCGAGTATATTAGTATCCAAAATAATTTGGACATGCCGCTACGCATTTTCCAGTTCACGTCCCTAGCCTTAAGGTTCGCTTTCACAATTGTTTCTCTTCCAATATTCTTTATGGCTTGGTATATGGGAACAACCGTTTCAGATGTTTCCTTCAACCTTAGAAGGCGGGAAGTTGGGTTACTACTAACAAAGGGCTTTTCAAGAGGGCAAATTTCCCGTATTTTTTTAATGGAAACCTTCTTGATAGGAATTGTTGGCGGCTTAATTGGAGTCTTCTTAGGATTTCTTTTAAATCCAATTTTCACCCGGTTCAGCTCAGAAGCCTTTTTCAATTTAAGCCTTATTAGCCCCTTTACGGTTGTTTCCACCGTAGTCTTCGGCATTGTTATGGCTCTTCTTTCCACTTTTAACTCTGCAAAAAGGGCTTCTCAACTTCCAACGGTAGATGCACTTAGGGAATACTTGCCCATAGAGGCTGAAAAACCCTTTAAGAGAAGGTGGCCTCTCTTGGCGTTGATTCTTGGAACCTATAAAATAGGTGTTTTCATCAGTGGAGTGGATATGAGTTTGATGCTTAGTAGGATAATGTTCGCTAGTGGAAACTTCATTCTTATACTGCTCATCGGAATATTCATGTTTGTAGATGCGATACTTAACTACATTGGGCCGTTGCTTTTCTTCTGGGGTTTCACAAAAATGTTTATCCAAGGCTCCTTGGAATTTCAAAAACTTACTGTTAGGGCAGCCAAGTTTTTGGGCGAACTAGGCGTTGTGGCAACTAAGAATGTTAGGAGGAATCCAGCGCGTTCTGCCGCCGTAGCCTTCCTGATTGCTTTAATTGTTGGCTATAGTGTTCAGGTTAATGGTCAACTAGCAAGTGAACATGATTTTGCTGTGAGACAAGTCTACTATAGCGTAGGGGCAGACATAGCCGTTAATGTCGCAAACGCAAGCAGTGCAACAGAAGTTCTAGAAACCATTATGGCTAATGTTTCCGATTATGTTCAAGATGCAACCATAACGTATTATTTTTCAGCGTCCTTGATGCCAAGCGGGACTTGGATGACCGTGAAGGCTGTGGAACCAGATTCTTGGCTTAAGACAGCCTATTACGAGGGTGAATGGTTCAGCGGTGCAGATGTTGCAACAGCATTTAATAACCTAGCCTCCGACAACTACACAATTATTCTAGAGCGCAGCATCGCTGACTCAGCCAACATAAAAGTCGGACAAGAAATATCCTTAAAGTTCGGCACAGTTACGAGAACACTTCGAGTCGTTGGATTTTTTGGATCCCAAACAACAGAAACCCAGCAATTTATGACCAGATATTGGTCATTTGTCCCATGCGGGCTCTACAAAGAAATAAGCGTTTCTGATGCTTCGGCGGAAATACTTTTCAAACTAAAAGGAGAAGCTGACGGAAAAGCCGTTGCTAACATTATTCGCGACATTGAAGGTGTAAGTTATGTTGAATCTTTCGCTGAAGAGTGGGAAAAATCCCAAACAAACATAATGACCATGGGTATTCTTGACGTTCAAAGATTGGGCATAGTTTTTGCGGTTTTGGCTGCTTCTGTCGGAACAGCCCTTGTTAGCGCCGTAAGCATGAAAGAAAGAAGCCGCGAAGCCGCAATAATGAGTGTTAGGGGCTTGTCATATAAGCAACTGATAATGATGTTCCTAACAGAAAACCTAGCCCTTGTAACATTTTAAGTTATTTTAGGCATTTTTGTAGGCTTCGCCGTTGTTTATGGAAACATATCTTCAGCTAACGCCATGATTTCAGACCTTATTAGGCGTCGTCTTGTTTTCCCATTAGACTCAACTTTAATGCTGGTTTTCTGCCTAACCCTCATATTTGCAGCTACAATCTTGCCAATCCTAATAATGTCGAGAAAATATGTAACCAAACTTGAGAGGATGGTTCGATTAAGATGAAAGGCTTAGACGTTAAAGTCAAAGACCTTGTGAAAGTCTACCGCCTAGGCAAAATTGAAGTGCAAGCCCTAAGGGGACTAAACATGGACGTTAAAGCAGGCGAACTAATAGCCGTCATAGGACCAAGCGGAAGCGGAAAAACAACACTCCTCAACATCATTGGAGGTTTAGACCAAGCCACAGCAGGCATGGTTCAAGTCGGAGACACTTTGGTTACAGCCTTACCAACAACACAGCTCGTCGAATACCGAAGAAAAACGGTTGGTCACATTTTCCAAACGCTAAATCTTATCCCAACCTTGACGGCGGCAGAAAACGTTGAGCTTTCAATGATAGCTTTAGGAATGCCGAGGAAGAAGAGAACTGAGCGCGTGCGAGAACTTCTTGAAATTGTTGGCTTAATAGACCGAGCTGACCACAAGCCGGAAGAGCTCAGCGGAGGAGAACAGCAAAGGGTGGCGATTGCAGCGGCTTTGGCAAATGATGCTCCACTTATTCTTGCAGACGAGCCAACTGGAGAGTTGGACACCGTAAACGCGAAAATAGTTGTTGACTACCTTGACAAAGTGAACAGAGAACTTGGCAAAACCATAATCATGGTGACCCATGACCCAAGTGTTGCAAGGGCAGCTGACAGAATCCTCCGCATAGAAGATGGCGTAATAAAAATGGCTTTAACCCCCTCTGAGGTTATAGTTGAAGAAAAAGCAACATCATACATTGACCAGTTAAGGGCAAGAATAAAAGAAATAGATGCGCAATTGCAAGAGTTGGATGAGGATTTCAGAAACGGCAAGATAAGCGGAGACGAATATGTGGAGAGAAGACAAAATCTTAAACAGACAAAGGATAGTCTCCGAGAAGAACTTCACAGAATGGGAGTTGTAGCCTAACTCACCTTCTCCGTTATGTTTATTCCTCGCTTTTTCAACCCATTCAGAAAACGCGAGAAAAACTCATCGTTCATGCCTATTTTTTCCGGTGGAACAACACCCTTTTCCAACGGGGCTTCCATAAGCATTAGCTGCGCAATTATAGAAGCTGGGTAAGCCGTTGTCCTAGCCATAGCCGTTATTCCCCGTCTTTCATCGTAGCGGTCAAGCAGATGGTAAACATAGCTTCTCTTCTCGCCGCCATCAAAGCCCGAAACCGTCACCTTCAACACCACAATGTCCCTAATTTCCGGCTTGCTTAGCTTCTGCTCAAAGAGTTTTATAGCAAGCCTTTTCGGCGACACATTCACGCCGTCAACGTTGACTTTTCTCTCCTTAAAGAAACCTAGAGCCTTAAGCAACCTAATTTTTTCCGCGTGACCAGGATACCTCAGCGTTTTCTCCCACATTTCCTCCACGCCCTTCATCGTGTTCAACAGGGTTCTTAAGCCGTCGGTATAGAAGGCTTCAAGTTTTCCAACGCCGGGGAAATCAACTTCTTCTAAGCCGCTTAGCGCGTTCACTATAACCCTTTTTCCACCCCTCACCATTTTAACCTTCCTAGTATACTCATCAATGAGGCTTTCAGCAGACCAAGTGATAACATAGCCCAAGGGTGGCATAGGTTTATCTGGGAGACCGCCAACCAGTATGTGGATAGCCTGAACCTTGTCGAGTTTTTTGACTGTGTGACCAACGAGAATGTTGCTTATTCCCGGCGCTAAGCCGCAGTCTGGAACTACGGTTATGTTTTTGCTTTTTGCTTTATCATTCAGCGTTAAAGGGTTCTCAGCCATGTAGGAAACGTCAACGAGGTTCCTTCCAGCTTCGATGCAAGTCTCAACCAGTCGGTAACCGAGCTTTCCAGGCAAGAACCCCGTAACTAAATCAAAATCCTTTAAAGTGTAAAAAAGTTCGTTGCGGTTTGCTGCGTCCAGCCGAATCCAAGAGATGTTCTTTCTGCCTATTTTTTCGGCAACGGCCCTCGCCTTACTTAAATTGTTGTCAGCAACGACAACCTCTGCCAAGCCTAAGCTATTTGCTAAATCTTCTGCAGCAACAGAACCTATATTGCCACATCCTAAAACGAGTATTTTCATAAAGAATACTCAAATGGGCTTTCATTAAAGCTTTCCTAAAAGGCGCCGCCATGTTAACATGCGGACGCTAGTGGCTGAAAACTGTTTTTGCGTTGACTGTGGAAGGGTGTTGGTTTGAAAATTTTATATACCGCCATGACAATCTGTAGTTTGAGCAACATGGCTGAAGTTTGTCCAATATGCGGGCTTCCAAAAGACCTATGCGTTTGCGGTGAAATAGAGAAGGAGCAACAAACAATCCGCATAAGGCTTGAAACACGCAAGTTCGGGAGACCAACAACAATAGTCGAAGGCTTAAACGATAAAAACACAAACCTCGCAGGCATAGCGCAGAGACTGAAAAGCGCATGTGCGTGCGGAGGCACATCAAAAAACGGTCAAATAATTCTCCAAGGAGACCACCGTGAAAAAGTTCGCCAATACCTAATAAAGATTGGATACCCGGAAGAAAACATAGAGCTCCAGTAAAAACCCTTACTAGAAGCGCGAGCCCAAATGAAATTCCTAGAAGACCTACGTGAAGTATTTAAGACTTTGAAGCGTAGGAAACCGACAAAAATTTACTGTCCAAGATGCGGAAGCCCAAGAATTCACTTGTCAAGCAGTTTAGATTATTGGTTGACGCCTAAAAAATATGTTTGCGACGAATGCGGATACAAAGGGCAAATAGTCATGGAACTGGAAAAGGAAGAAAGTTAGCGTTAAACTGTAATTTTCGGTAATAGGAGAGAGCTTAGTCCGGAAGCTCTAGGTTTAGCTGTTTCTTCAGCGTTTTGTAGCGGTTTCTCACGGTTACTTCTGTGACGCCAGCCGCTTCCGCGATGTCCTTCTGCGTCTTCTTCTCGTCATTTTGTAAACATGCGATATATAGGGCTGCAGCAGCCAGTCCCATGGGGTCTTTGCCTGCAGCGGCGCGTTTGTTTCTCGCGTCTCGGAGGATTTGGATGGCGATTCCCTGTGTTTTGCCTGAAATTCCGATTCTTTCAGCTATTTTTGAGATATATGTAAGCGGGTCTGCGATTGGCATTTGCACGTCAAGTTCCCTAAGCAGAAGCCTGTAGCATCGGGCAACATCCTTCTTGTCTACAAGGCTTGCATCAGCAATTTCCCGCAAAGTTCTTGGCGTTCCGCTTCCGCGACAAGCAGCATAAAGCGCGGCAGCCGCTATAGCAGCGATAGACCTTCCTCTGACTAAGCCTTTGTCTAGGGCTTTGCGGTAAATGACTGCTGCCTTCTCTTTTATTGGCGGTGGAATGTAGACTTTATCGGAGAGGCGGTCAAGTTCCGCCATTGCTTGGGCGAGGTTTCTGTCTATTGAGGAGTGCACCCTAGAGCGTATTTGCCATTTTCTTAGGCGCCACATTTGCAGTCTTGTTGAAAGAGGAAGCTTCCTTCCGAAGGCGTCGCGGTCAACTTGGCTTATGGCTGTTGACAAGCCTTT
>JBNAVK010000046.1:0-9277 GCA_049700435.1 Candidatus Bathyarchaeales archaeon | reverse complement strand
TCGTAACGAGAACACTACGCTTTCTCAAGAATTGAATAAGCGCCACCAAAAACAAAAGCAAACCGCAGAAGGCGATAATGCGACCAAACACATTATGCGGTGAAAAAAGCAAAAAACTCACATCAGCCAAAAAGGTTTGTGGGTACGCGATGAAAATAGAAAATAAGTAGATTGCTAACGGGAAGAACATGATGCCATGCCAAACGCCTACAACGGGCACATATTGAATTATAAAAAGGAGGACAGCTATTATCGATTCTATAAAGTGTCGAATTTTTAACACAAACTTGACCATCGCAACACCCTGAATTTTTAAATTGCTACGAAATTTATAATGCTATTGTTTAGAACACATCATAAACCAAAATTAGTCGAAGTTTGAAATGGATCCCCCTTAAAGCAAAATTTCCATGAACTTCATTGAAAAATGACAGTTAATTTTAAAGGTTAAAAAGTGAAAAGAATAACCGCTATTTGAGAGGTGAACACGCATGGTGAAGGTTGACGGATACGAAGTGCCAGAAGGTCTATACTATTCAAAAGATTTTGAGTGGTTAAAAATTGAAGGAGATAAAGTTCGAGTAGGCATAACAGACTACGCCCAAAAGCAACTGAGAGAAATCGTCTACGCTGAACTGCCTAGCCCAGGAACAACAACAAAACAAAACGAACCGTATGGTACAGTTGAGTCTGTGAAGGCTGTTTCAGACCTTGTTGCACCTATAAGCGGAACAATAGAGGAGGTAAACGCGGAAGTTCAGTCAAAGCCGGAACTCTTAAACGAAGACCCCTATGGAAAGGGCTGGCTGCTGGTGATAAGACCAGCAAACTTGCAGGCGGAACTCGCAAACCTCATGGACGCCAACAAGGCATTGGAATGGCATAAAAGTTTGATTAAAGAAGGGAAGTAATAGTTGCCAAGACGCATAGTAATAATAGGCGCACATGCCGCAGGCGTAGATGCGGCTTCGGCTGCGAGGAAAACAGACCGCACAGCAGAAATAACTTTGATAACAGAGGAAAAACACGCAGGGTACTCCCGCTGCGGACTCCCCTTTGTAATAGGGGGACAGATACCAAGCTTCAATGACCTGATTGTTTTTCCACCATCCTTCTATCAGATGATGAAACTGAACCTAAAAACAGAAACCAAAGTTACAAAAATAGACAATGGAAAAAAGACAGTTGAAACTGTTGACAAAACCGGGAAAACGGAAAGCATCCCTTACGACAGCTTAATCATAGCCGCCGGAGCCAGTTCATTTACGCCTCCCATAAAGGGCAGAGAAAAACAGGGAATACTCCCGCTAAGAACATTGGAAGACGGAGAAAGAATAGACCAAGCTATCAAGAAAGGAGCAAAGACAGCGGTTGTCATGGGAGCAGGACTAATTGGCTTAGAAACAGCTATAGCTCTCCAAGAAAGAGGATTAAAGGTTACAGTTGTCGAGTTGCTTCCTCAAATTCTTCCAGCGATGTTGGATGCTGACATGGCAAAAATTGTTCAAGAAATGCTTCAGCAAATGGAAATAAACATCCTAACGGGAAGAGGAGTTGAGGAGTTCCTCGGAACCGACAAAGTTACAGGGATAGTTGCTAAAGGCGAACAGATTAACGCAGACTTGTTCGTTAGCGCATTCGGTGTAAGAGCCAACACTCAACTCGCAGTAGACGCGGGTGTCGCTTTAGGCGAAACTCGCCTCATAAAAACAAACGCCAGAATGGAAACAAACGTCAAAGATGTCTACGCCGTAGGTGACTGTGTGGAAAGCATTCATATAGTCACGCAGAAACCGGTCGTACAACAGCTAGGAACAGTTGCAGTAAGGCAAGGGAAAGTCGCGGGAATTAACGCCGCTGGCGGATACGCGCTCTTCACAGGCGTTTTAGGCTCGGCTGTGACAAGGCTGTATGACACTGAAATTGGCGTAACTGGATTAACTGAAGCCTCTGCTCAAAGAGCGGGAATCGAAACCGTAACTGGGACAATCACTTCCAAGACGAAGGCTGACTACTATCCAGGTGCCTTGCCGATAAGGGTGAAACTCGTAGCCGAGAAGGAGTCGCAGCGTATCATAGGCGCCCAAATTATTGGAGGCGAAGAAGTTACTCAACGCATAAACGCCATATCCTTCGCTATACAAAAGCAGATGACCGTCAGGGAATTGGCAAAAGCCGACACGGCTTATGCTCCGCCCCTCTGTGAAACTTGGGAACCAATGGTTTTGGCAGCAGAAATGGTTCTGATGAAACTCCGCTAAACCCCAATTTTTCTTTTATATTTAGCGGAAAATTAATTAAAACAATCGTTAATTAATAACTGGAAAATAGTGTAACGGTGAAATTATATGACGATAAAGGTAGCAATAAATGGATTTGGAAGAATAGGAAGACTTCTTTACAGAGCAGCGATAGAGAGAAAGGCGAAAATAGACTTTGTGGCAATAAACGACATAGCTGACGCAAAAACCCTCGCCCACCTACTAAAGTACGACTCAGTTCACGGGAGATTCAACGCAGATGTCCAAGTCAAAGGCGATAACTTAATAGTAAACGGGAAAGAACTCAAAGTACTATCACAAAAGGACCCTGCGCAACTGCCATGGAAAGATTTAGGCGTATACTTAGCTGTCGAATCAACAGGGCTCTTCACGAAAAGAGAAGACGCATCAAAACACTTGCAAGCAGGAGCAAAAAAGGTTTTGATATCAGCCCCTGCTGAAAACCCGGACATAACGATAGTTCTTGGCGTGAACCATGACAAATACGATCATAAAAACCACAATATCCTTTCAAACGCCTCATGCACAACAAACTGTGTGGTGCCATGCGTCAAAGTTTTGCATGAAAACTTCGGAGTGAAATCAGGGCTTATGACAACAGCCCACGCCTACACAAACGACCAGCGCATACAAGATCTGGTACACAGAGACCTACGCAGAGCAAGAGCCGGAGCGATAAACATTATACCTACAACAACAGGGGCTGCCAGAGCATCAGCCCTAGTCTTTCCCGAGCTTAAAGGAAAAATTGACGGAATCGCATTGCGAGTGCCTGTTCCAAACGTTTCAATTGTCGATTTGACAGCAGTGTTGGAGAAAAATGTAACCAAAGAGGAAGTGAATGCAGCCTTCAAGAAAGCCGCTGAAGGACCATTAAAGGGCATAATGGATTACACGGAAGAACCGATAGTTTCAACAGACATAAACCACAGTTCATACTCAGCTGTTGTCGACGGTCTTTCAACTATGGTTGTGGCTGGGAACCTCGTCAAAGTGCTCGCGTGGTACGACAACGAGTGGGGCTTCTCTTGCCGAATGGTTGAGCTAATAGAACTCATTGGAAAGAAAGCTGGTCTCTAGCCAACAAAATATAAAACTTAAAAACACTTCCCTCTCTTATTTTTCTGTTCTAAAAGGGAAGGGGAGAGAATGGCAAAATATTTGACCCTTGATGATGTAAAAGTTAAGGATAAAGTTGTGCTTGTAAGGGTTGATTTCAACTCGCCCGTAGACCCAGAAACAAAAAAGGTTTTAGACGACACGAGAATTCGAGCTCACGGCGAAACAACAATCAAAGAATTAGCGGAAAAGAGCGCAAGAGTAGTAGTTTTAGCGCACCAAGGCAGAAAAGGAGACCCAGACTTCATACCGCTAAAGCAACACGCCGAAATCCTAGGCAAAGTCTTGGGAAAACCAGTCAAATACGTTGACGACGTGTTTGGCGAAAAAGCTCAAAAGGCGATAAAGGAGCTTAAAAGCGGAGAAATTCTCGTTCTAGACAATGTCAGAAACTTCGCTGGAGAAACAAAGGAAGGAACCCCGGAAGACCACGCAAAAACAGAGTTTGTGAAAACGCTCGCACCTTTAGCCGACCTATTTGTTAACGACGCATTCGCCGCGGCCCACAGAGCACACGTTTCCATGGTTGGCTTCACAGCAGTTTTACCAAGCGTTGCGGGACGCATAATGGAAAGAGAACTAAAGTCCCTAAGCAAAGTTTTAGAGAATCCAGAAAAGCCGTGTGTCTATGTCCTCGGAGGAGCCAAAGCAGACGATTCACTTGAAATCTCCAAATACGTTTTAGACAACAAAATAGCAGACTACGTACTAACCGGCGGAGTTGTTGGCCAAGTCTTCCTTGCAGCCAAGGGCATAGACTTGGGCAAACCAAACATGAACTTCCTAAAAGAAAAAGATCTTATGGGCTTGTTGCCAGGCATAAAAGAATTAATGCAGAAATACACGGATAAAATTAAAACTCCAAAGGATTTAGCCGCCGAAGTAAACGGAAAACGAAAAGAAGTTTCAGTCGCTGATTTGCCAGTTGACCATCCCACTTTTGACATCGGGCCAAAAACTGTGGAAGAATACTCTAAACTGATTAGAAGCGCCAAGTCCATTGTGGTTAGCGGACCCATGGGAGTTTACGAGCGAAAAGAGTTTGCCTTCGGAACAAAGAGAATCTTTGAGGAAATTGCAAAATCAAAAGCTTTCTCGCTTGCTGGCGGAGGACACACAATAGCTGCCCTACAAGAGTTTGGGCTTTCAGACAAAATTTCCTACGTAAGCACCGCTGGTGGGGCGCTGATAGAGTTCCTAATGGGCAAGAAGTTGCCTGGCGTTATAGCCCTAGAGAAAGCAGCGGCGCGTAAACCCTAACCTTCCCCCTATTTTTATGTGTGAGTTATCTTTTCCAGTAAATCAACAACTTTGCTCTCTTCATGCACCGATTGACAAAGCAGCGCCTCGTATATTTGCAGAGTTTGTTCCGCAACCTTCCGCCATGTAAAGTACTGAAGCACCCGTTTTCTGCCGTTTTCTCCCCACTTTTTGGCTCTGTTAAAATCGCATAGAACCTCCTTTATTCCCCATGCAATATCGGCGGGGTTTCCCCCATTAACATGTACCCCGTTTTGGTCGGGCCCAAAGGGCACCACTTGTTCTTTGAAACCTACAACTCCTTGGGCGCCTACAACTATTGGTTTCGCCATAGCCATTGCTTCTAGGCTTACTATACCGAATGGTTCATAGGTGGATGGAAAAATGCAGACATCTGCTGCAGCATAGTGGAGGATGCGTTCTTTTTCTGGCACGAACTCGAATCTACATGCTATTTTGTTGCTTATTCCTAGTCTATTTGCGGTTTCGATTATGTCGTTTTGCTGCTCGCCCTTGCCCAATATTACAAGTTTTGTTTTGGGATGCTCCTCTAAGATTATTGGCATGGCTTGAACTAGATTTGTGACTCCTTTAACCCAAGTTAGTCTCCCAAGGAAGAGGAGCATTTTTTCGTCTGGTTTTACACCATATTTGTTTCGTATCGCCTCTACCTCTTCGGGCTTGCAGTTTTTAGGGTTATAGCGCTGTGGGTCTACCCCATTCCATACAACGCTTATCTTTGACTTTGGCCATCCATGCCTTATCAAGTCTTCTTGCATCGAGTGGCTCACAGTTATTATTTTGTCCACTTTTTGAGCCGTCGCCCATTCCAGGTGCGAAACAACTTCTGACCCGCTGCCTCCGCTTCTTCCCCATTCCGTACTGTGAACGTGGAAAACAACAGGGACGTTTGCCTCGTTTTTTATTATTATGCCAGCTATGCTGCTTAGCCAATCATGCACACAAACAACATCGTAGTTGCACCCTTCCTTTTTTAACATGCTGTTCACGAATTTTGTTGCGCTCAAAATGTTGTAGATGAATATGTCGTTGAAGAGGCGGATGTTAGTGCCCCATTTTTTAAGGTCGTCAATCACAAACATAGGGAAAACATTGCTTGCATCCGCAATCAGCGGTCTATGGACCTCGACGCCTTTAATAACCTCTCTAGTTTTCAGGTTCCCGGGATTAAGCGTGAAAACTGTCACGTCGTTGCCCATGGATACAAATTCACGGGTTATGTACTCTGCATACGTGCCTAAGCCGCCTACAAGTGCTGGCGGATATTCCCAAACAAAAAAACCTATTCTCAATTAAACACATCCAAAAGTTTGACCGTGCAAAAAGTTTGGGAGGTTAGAAAAGCTTGAGCTTTCTCTTGGGAGGTTCTTCCTTCTCTGGTTTTGGAACTTCCTTAACTTCTTTGGGCTTCTCTGCTGGCTGCGGTGGCGGTGGTGGCGGAACTTTTGGAGGTTCTTTCGGGATTTCCTGTTTCGGCGGTGGTTCTACCGGAGGTTTTGGTTGTTCTGGTTCGGGTTTTGGTGGCGGCGTCTCTTTTTTCTTTGCTGGTTTTGCTTCATGTTTTTTCTCTGGCGCTTTCTCTTCTTTTTCCTTGGGTTTCTCTGGCGAAGACGATGTAAAAATGGGTTGGAGGCGGAGACCCTTATGGTCTCCGAGTTTTAGGTACTCCCATTCGTATAGGTCTATGCGCATGCCTTTCATGCTTTCAACTGCTTGGCGCATGGCGCTTGAGAAGCTTGGTGCTATTAGGATTAGTCTTGGTTTTTCTTTGTCATCGATTTTGTATTTGCTGTACGTGGCTTTTAGGAAGGATTTGAATTTGTCAACGTAGTCCATGCTTTGTATTCCATGGAGAAGCATTATGTCATCTTCGTCGACGCTTAATTGTACTATGACAAGTTGTCCATTGCTGTCGTGGCATAAAATGTCTAGTGTTGCCTTTTCGTTTATCGGGACGTTGCTGCAAATCACTGTCAATCCTTTTTCAACCAAGTTTATATCGCGTGTAATCATCTGCTCCAGTTCTTGGCGATTTTCAACCCTAATTTTTTCTATTGACACGTGCTTTCACCATTCGTTGTAATAGGAGTTGCCATTATGTTGATAAATAGGTTATGAATTCAAAATCAGAATCTAACCTAAGCTTTTGCGGACACCAAAAGCAGTCTGTTTTATAAAACATACATATAATAAAGAAATAACTGATAAAGTAAAAAGGGAAGTCACATTGACGGACATAGTGCTGGTATTTGAGGTTCATCAACCCCATAGGTTGAGGCGAAACTTCTTTTGGGAAAACAAAGCTTTTAGACGAGTAAAGAAGGGGGAACTTTTTAATTACTATTTCGACCATGAAGTGAACAAAGAGGTTTTTGAAAGGGCTTGTAGAAAATGCTATTTCCCATCCAACCAGATACTACTCGATTTAATAGATAAATATAAAAGCGAAAAGAAGCAGGTTAAGGTTTCATTCAGCCTATCCGGAGTTTTCCTAGAGCAATGCGAGATGTTCAACAAAGACCTTCTAGAATCCTTTAAGCAACTTGCAGAAACTGGCTGCGTCGAGTTTCTTGGACAAACCTATTATCACTCGCTGGCTAGCCTTTACCCAGAAAAAACAGAATTTATTGAACAAGTGAAAATGCACAGACAAACAATAAAAGACCTACTCAACCAAAGCCCAAAAGTCTTCGAAAACACAGAACTGCTCTACAACAATACCATTGCAAGAACCGCAGAAGAACTGGGATTCACAGGAATTTTCACAGAAGGCGTAGAAAGAATCCTCCATGAGAAATCACCTAACTACCTTTACAGGCCTAAAGGTTGCAAGAAGATTAAGATTTTACTGCGGAATTACAAGCTGACAGATGACATTGGTTTCAGGTTTTCCGCCAGATGGTGGAGCGAGTGGCCCCTAACCGCGGACAAGTACGCAAGCTGGCTGGCAGCAACTCCAGGGAAATGTATCAACATTTTCCCAGACTACGAAACTTTTGGAGAGCACCACTGGCCTGAAACTGGAATACATGAGTTCCTGAAGCACTTGCCACATGAGATTTTGAAATGGTGGCATCTGCGTTTGGCAACGCCTTCCGAAGTTGTGGAAAAACACGATGTAGCCGGCGAGATTGACGTGCCAGAACTTGGAGGAACGGTTTCATGGGCTGATTTAGAAAGAGACGCGAGCTGTTGGCTTGGAAACACCATGCAGTGGGCCTACTACACAAGTGTGAGGAGACTTGAACCCCTCGTGAAAGAGGCAGGCGACAAGGAACTTTTGCGTTTATGGAGATGCTTCCAAACAAGCGACCATCTCTACTACATGTTCACTGCAGGAGGAGCGCCTGGCGAGGTTCACTCCTACTTCAGCCCCTTTAGCACGCCAACAGACGCTTTCGTGACGGCACAGGCAGCCATCCTAGACTTTGAAAGTAGAGTGAGGAAAGAGGTTATAGCGGCTAATGAACCCTTCCTATTTTATATTGGTGTGGGGGAAGAAAATTTCACTGGTATAATGGCTTGGAGTCTAAAAGGGTTCTTGAAGGCTATTAAGAGAGTTGACGCAAAATCTTTAGAGTTCCACAACAACCGCGGAGACTTCGAAAACTGGGCTGAGAAGTCGCTTCACGACAAGGTTCTGGCGGAGCAGTTAAGGAAACTGAAATTGTCAGAGACGAAGGGAGAGCTGCTTAGAAAATCTTTAGTTAAAATTGTTGTTGAGAGAATTAGGAGACAATAGCGGTGAGGGTCTTAATAACTGGTGGCGCCGGTTTCATTGGAAGCCACTTGGCGGATGCGTTGGCAAAGAAAAATGATGTGATAGTGTTTGACAATTTCTCTTCTGGCAAAAAAGAATTTTTAAGCGGCGTAAATTGTAAGCTAATTAGGGGAGACGTAAGAAAACTAGAAAGCATAAAAAGAGCATGTAAAGATATTGACATAGTCTACCATTTCGCCGCTGACCCAGATGTGAGAAGGAGCACCAGTGAACCCCTAGAAAACTTTAGCATAGACGCGTTTGGAACCCTTAATGTTCTGGAAGCCTGCAGACTAGACGATGTTAAGCACATTGTTTTTGCTTCTTCCTCAGTTGTTTATGGCAACGCGAAGATTCCAACGCCCGAAGAAGCGCCTATCGCCCCCGTAAGCAATTACGGCGCTGCTAAAGCTGTTTCTGAATTTTACTTGTCAACTTATTCTCACCTTTACGGTCTAAAGGCAACAGTGCTGAGATATGCTAACATTATTGGTCCAAGACTGACTCATGGCATAATCTACGACTTTTATCACAAACTAAAGAAAAATCCAAAAAGGCTGGAAATTCTCGGAGACGGAAGCCAAAAGAAATCTTATCTCCACGTGAGTGATGCTGTAGACGCAACTTTATTGGTTGCCAGAAAAACTGAAAAATACAGCGTTTTTAACGTGGGTTCAGAGGAAACCATAACTGCAAAAAAAATCGGTCGCCTAGTTGCCTCTCTACTGGGTTTAGAAAATGTAGAATACGAGTTTACTGGAGGAAAAATAGGCTGGCCTGGAGATGTGCCCTTAATGTTATTGTCGATAGAAAAACTGAAAAGCCTAGGCTGGAA
>JBNAVK010000045.1:0-9654 GCA_049700435.1 Candidatus Bathyarchaeales archaeon | reverse complement strand
TTCCAGAGATGCTTCCAGATGAACTGCGAAAAGAAAGTGAAGACTTGCCGTTTCTAAAAAAATGGAGAGAGAAAATCCCAGAAAAAATATTACACGAAGGAAAACCATTCAACTTGAAAAATAAAAAATAAACAAACTCCATTAGGGCAAATATGAAGAAATAAGAAAAGGAAATTCTGGAGGGGATATTCAATTTATCAATGGCGTTATGTGTAAAATTGACATTTCAGCTCTTCAACTTTACAACTTTGCCAATCGCTGAAGATTTTAATGCTGCTTCAGCTATCATCAACGCTTTCAACCCGTCCACCCCAGTTATCAGCGGCTTCTCCCTCCCCAAAATGCAGTTTGCAAAGTGTTGAAGCTCAAGCTTTAATGGCTCTTGCCAAGGATATCTCGGCTGTAGAGTTTCCTTTGCATCTTCAATCGTTAACTCCTGCGTAATATAATCAAGTTTCATTATCGCTTTGCTTCCCGTAACAGTCAACAATCTAGTCTTGTAAGGCGTCAGCCAGTTAGCCTCAATAAACGCGCTTTTGCCCCCCTCAAATGTGAGCATTACTTGGGCGTAATCCTCAAATTTCTTGTGAGCCATACTTCCAGTTTTCGCATAAACCGCAATGGGGTCTTCCCCGAAAAGGTACCTCATAACATCTATGTCGTGGATTGCTGTATCCTTAATCACCCCCACATCCCCTATCCTCTCTGGCCACTGAGAAACCCTCTTTGCAGTAGCACACACAATTTCGCCAATTTCCCTGTTTTCAACAGCCTTTTTAATTTGTTGTAACCCAGGAATAAAACGCATTAAAAAGCCAACAGTTAGATGCAGTTTTTCCTTTTCCGCGGTTTCCAACAATTTTTCAGCTTGTCTAACGTTTGTTGCCATAGGCTTTTCAACCATGACATGTTTGCCAGTGTTCATGGCTTTTAGCGCCATTTTTGCTAGGTTTGTTGACCATGTGCAGATGCTAACAGCCTCTATTTCCTCTTTTTTCAACATTTTTTCTACGCTTGCATAAGGAGTAGCGTTAAATTGTTTTGCAACATCTTTGGCTCTTTCAAAATTTACGTCGCAGACAGCTAAAAGCTCTGTCTCTTTTAATTCCTTAAAAACTCTGGCGTGATTTCTCCCCCAGAAACCAGCACCAATGACCGCGACGCCTAACTTCTTCATTGGAGTACCGCACCTCTTCCTAGCCCTCGATAAATTAGTCCTTCCTTCCTTATTTCGTTTGGCTCAACAATTCCTTCAAGATCAATAATTGCTGCTGGCATTCTCATCATAACCTTCAACTTCTTTAAATTCAGATGCTTAAACTGGTCATGCCCTGTAAGTATTAATATGCAATCTGCGCCTTCCACAGCGTCTGATAAGCTCCGCTTTAAAGGGTGCGCTATCTCGGCTAGTTCTTCCTCTGAGAAGTTTGGATCATAAATGTTGACCTTTGCCCCTTTCGCCTCTAACATTTCAGCAAGCAACTTTGCCATAGCCTTTGGTTGGCTTTTCATGTTTGGCACTTCTGCAATTCCCAGCATGGCAACTCTAGCCCGCTTAAGGGTTTTTCCCGCTTCTCTAAGCGCACTTCTCGTTAAGCCCAACACATGTCTCATCGTTTCATCATTTACTTTTTCCGCAACTAACGGAATGCGAAGCTTCATGTTCAGATTTTCAGCATCTTCAAGCAAGATGTAAGCTTCTGCTAAGGCGCTTCTGTCAGCAATTTTTGGCGCTGAAAATACGTTGCAGGCGTCATCGTTTAAAAGTTTGAGAACCTCAAGAAAATCAATGCCCGCGTTCTCACAGATGATGGCAAGTTCATTAGCCAAAGCAATGTTAGCTATTTTCTGTGCGGCTACGAAAAGCTCGGCAAATTCCACAGCCTTCACAGTTGCAGCCTTCTTAATGCCTCCCTTTGTAACGGCGCCCAAAATAATTGATGCTGAGTTTAGGCTGTTTTTTTCAACTCCAGCGACCAACCTCTTGTTTGTAAATAGTTGTGATGACTCTGCGTCTGATACTGGGCTGTAGGCTAGACCAAAGTCTGTTCCTGCTTTAAGCCCAGAAGCATTTTCCAGAACCTCTTTGATAACATTTTCGATAAAGCCTACTCCAACGGTGCTTACGATGACAACCAGCGTACCTTGGCGGAGACCTAAGCCAACCTGTTTGCAAGCACTCTTTAAATTTGAATAGTCAACCCTTTTTTTCTCGTCGATTTCAATCGGAGTTGTTACGACAACAATGTTGCTCTTAGAAACTGCATTTTTAATGTTGCCTGCAACCTCCAAAACACAAGATTTTAAACATTTTTTCAGTTTGGATTTTATTTCATTATTCAAAAATGGAGTTTTTCCTTTGCTTAAGAGGTTTAATGCTCTTTGATCCGAATCTGTACATATGACTTTGAACCCTGCGTCCGCAAAAAGATAAGCGTGAAGAACGCCAGCATATCCGCAGCCCACTATGCTAGCTGTGTATTTTGAGCGTTTTTCCGCGGTATCGACATCTTCGGGTTTTATCTGCAACATTGATAGGGACATCTGGCATCTCCTCCAAACACGCTTTACAAACCTGTTAGCGTTTAGCTTTAACCTCGGCGATTATCCTTTTAAGCTTTAAATCATATTCCCTGAGAAGGCTTAACGCTTTTCCGTGGTCTCTTGCCTCTGCGTACAATCGATAGATAGGTTCTGTTCCACTTGGTCTTATCAAAATGGCGCTGCCATCTTCAAACCATATTTTTACTCCATCAATTGTGTTAATGTTTAATCCCTTAACTTTCGCAACAAGCTTTTCCAGAACACGCTCTTTAAATTCTTCCGAACACTCAACTTTGCCTTTTTCAATGAAATACTTTGGCAGTTCCCCAAGAAGCTTAGAAAGTTTTTGACCAGTTCTAGCCATAATATCCAAAATTAAGGCTGTCGCCATGGCGCCGTCTCTCACCGGTTGGTGGGGTCCATAGAAAATTCCGCCGTTTTCCTCTCCGCCAAGTTTTGCATTCAATTTTTTCATCGTCTGGGAAACCGTTACGCTTCCAACCTTGGTCCATACGATTTCTCCGTTATAGGCGTCTGCGATGTCCTTAACGAGAGTAGAAGAGCTTATCGGCGTAACTATCTTTTCTCCCGGGTTTTCCAGTAGGAAGTATTTTTCGACTAGGGCGAAGGTTTTGTCTCCCCAGTGGATTTCTCCACGTTCATCCACGAAAATTGAACGGTCAGCATCCCCGTCATAAGCTACACCTAAATCTACCCCAACCGCTTTAACTGTCAAAGCTAAATCTCTCAGGTTTTCGGGGCGAGGTTCAGGTGGTCTTCCAGGAAATGTTCCATCAATGTTCGCGTTTATGGTTGTAACTTTGCAGCCTAAATCCCTTAGCAGCCGTGGTGCGGCGAGGCTGCCGACGCTGTTGGCTGGGTCAATGACCACATGGAAATGTTTTTTGGCTATGGCTGATACGTCTATATGTTTCTTTATTGCTTCAACATACTCGTTCACTATGTTCGATAACTCGAACGACGCCCCTATATCTTTCCATTCTGCACTCCGCATTTTTCCGCCGAAAAAGATGTCTTCAACCTCGATTTCTTGTTCACGGGAAAGCTCCACCCCGTCTTTCCAGACAACTTTTATTCCGTTATATTCCGGAGGATTATGAGACGCTGTTATTATAACTGCCCCATCCATTTTATGATTTTTAACAGCAAATTGGAGCGCGGGTGTTGGCGCCATCTCAGCCGAAAAAACATTACATCCAGTCGCTGTTAAGCCAGCGGTGACGGCTCTTGCCAACATTGGGCTGCTTGTTCTAGCATCATAACCAACTATCAAATTACCGCATTTAAAGAATGTTCCTACTGCACTTCCAATTTTGATAGCCATTTCTGGGGTTAGTTCTTTGTTAACTACGCCGCGGATTCCGTTTGTCCCAAACAGCCGTCTTGAACTTAACATGCGCTTATTCTCCTCTAGTAAACGCATCTAGACGTTAATACACTGTCGGAAACCTCTTTTGCTGGGCACACTAAAACATTTCTTACCAACGAAACATTATCCCTAATTTTAGCATGGTCGCCTACGATGCAGCCGCTTTCAATTTTTACCCCTTTTCCAATGAGGACGTTCTCACCTATTATTGCGCCGCTTATTGACGCGGAGTCACCTATCATCGTGTCTGGAAAAACTATTGCGTTATGAATCATCACGTTTTTCCCTATGGTAACATCTTGTCCCAGCACCACGTATGGTCCGATAACTGATTTTTCTCCTATCAAAACTTTTTTGCCAAAAACCACCGGATTTTTAACTTCAAACATGGTTCTCTTGTTTGCTTGTTTGTTGGGCAACAAATCTAACAATGTTTTGTTAAGCTGTAAATACTCTTCTGGCTTACCTATATCCATCCACAAGCCTTCGTGGATGTACCCGTAGAATCTGCCCTCTTCGGCGAGTTTTGGAAATATTTCACGTTCCATAGAAACAGCCTTGCCTTCGGGAACATAGTTGAAAATTTCTGTGTTAAAAACGTAAACGCCAGCATTTATCAAGTTGGTTGGAGCTTCCTCTCGCGGAGGTTTTTCAATAAACCTTATTATGCGGTTGTCATCCGCGAGTTCAGCTACGCCATATCTGCTGGGGTCTTCAACTTTGCAAAGGGCTATTGTCGCAACCGCCCTTTTCTCTCTGTGCATTTTTACGATTTCCATATAGTTGACGTCAGCGAATATATCGCCGTTAAGAACAAGAAATGGCGAGTCACGCCCAATAAAGGCTTCACTATTCTTTATAGCGCCTCCTGTTCCAAGAGGTTTCTTCCAAGGGTCTCTTGAATATTTGACTTTAACACCCCGCTTTGGAATTTTATGCTGTTTAATGTAAACTTCTGTTTGGTGATTAACGGCTAATATTGCCTCTTTTATGTTGTTTTTCGCAAGTCTTTCAAAAATCCATTGTAGGAGCGGCTTATTAACCACCGGAAGAAGAGTTTTCGGTCTCGTGCAGCTTATAGGCCTAAGCCTTGTGGCGAAGCCTCCTGCCAGAATTAGGGCTTTCAATGGTTTTCACCGTTTTAAACTGCAAACTTAATATTGATTGCCTTTTAATAAAACGATTTCGTGAAGGTGAACCTCTATGAAGGTTTTGCTTCATGAAATGAGCTGGGTTGAAGCCAAGAAATACTTTGCGGAAAATGACGTTGCAATTCTTCCAGTTGGCTCAAACGAACAGCATGGACCACATAACCCGCTTGGAACAGATCATTTAATAGCTGAGGCTTTAGCCGAGGAAACTGCAAAACGCACTGGAGTACTTTGTCTGCCAGTTATTCCCTTCGGCGTCAGTTCCCATCACAGACATTTTTGTGGAACCATATACGTGTCGCCAAGAACTTTTAAGGCGTATGTGAAGGAGGTTTGTTTGGCACTAGGCTATCATGGTGTAAGAAAAATTGTTATAGTTAATGGACATGGCGGAAACTTAAATGCGCTTGTCGAGTTGGCTAGAGAGCTCAGGGAAAAGGGAATTTTCATGTCAATTTTTCAATGGTGGTCTGCATCTGGCAAGCTTTTGCCAGACATATTTACACAAGAGGAAAGAGGACACGCCTGCGCCGAGGAGACTTCTGTAAATTTGGTTTTACATCCGAACATTGTTGACATGGATAAGGCTGTTGATGAAGACCCTCGAAAACACCCAGCACAAACAGAAGGAACAACTCTCCCGCTAGATACTATTGACTACACAAACTCTGGAGTTTACGGAAAATCCACAACAGCCTCCGCGGAAAAGGGCAGAGAAGTGCTAGAAGCAATTACCGCTGAACTGACTAGGCATGTTGCTTTTATCAAGAAGACTAAAATTGAAAAATTAATACGAGACTTCAAACCCAGAGTTTAAACTTCACATTTCCTATTCCCACTCTATCGTCGCTGGAGGCTTATGGGTTATATCATAAACTACGCGTGTAACTTCTGGAGCTTCATTAGTTATCCTTGTTGAAATTCTCTCTAAAACTTCGTATGGAATTTTTGCAAAATTTGCAGTCATCGCCTCGCGGCTTTCCACAATTCTGAGAGCCACAACATACCCGTAAGCTCTCGCGTCGCCCTTCACCCCAGTAGCCTTCGTGTCGGTCAAAACTGCGAAATACTGCCACAGACCTTCATCTAACCCACGCTTTTCAATTTCTTCCCTAACAATCATGTCCACTCTTTTCGCAATCCTAACTTTCTCTTCAGTCAACTCGCCAATAATTCTAACAGCCAAACCGGGACCTGGAAAAGGCTGCCTAAAAACTATTTCCTTCGGCAGCCCGAGAATTTTAGCCACTTTCCTAACCTCGTCCTTATACAAGTCGCGAAGTGGTTCCACAATTTTCTTAAACTTAATCTTGGTGGGCAAACCGGCTACATTATGGTGCGTCTTTATTTTGTCCGAGAACTTCCTAAAACCAGATTCAATTCTGTCCGGATAAATTGTTCCCTGAATCAAGTATTTGGCATCTATCTTTTCTGCAATTTCCTCAAAAACTCTTATGAACTCCTCTCCGATAAGCTTCCTTTTCCTTTCGGGATCAGCGACTCCTCTAAGTTTTTCAAGAAATCTTTTCTGTGCATCTGCAACTATGAGGTTTATTCTAAACTTTTGAAAAACGCTTTTCACAAATTCCGGTTCTCCCTCTCGCATAAACCCGTGGTCAACGAAAACTGCTGTTAACTTGTCTCCCAAAGCTATTGCTGCCAAGACTGTGGCAACGCTGGAGTCTATGCCTCCGCTTAGGGCTATGATGGCTTTTTCAGCGCCGACCTCGGTCTTTATTTCATTCACCATTTTTTCTATTAGGTCTTCCATCTTCCAGTTCGACTCGCATCCACAGACTTCAAATATGAAGTTGCGGAGCATTCGCGTCCCATTTTTTGTGTGAACCACCTCTGGATGCCACTGTATTCCATAAATGGGCTTTTTCTTATGCCTAAAGGCGGCTACTGGACAGTTTTCTGAATGAGCCAAAACCTCATATTCGGATGGAATAGAAAATACTGTGTCGCCGTGACTCATCCAAACCTTTTCTTTTTTGCTTAACCCCTTTAGTACGCCTATAGGCTTGTCAACGTTTACATAGGCCACTCCATACTCCCTATGCTGGGCTGGCTCAACCTCGCCGCCAGACATTTTGGCTATAAGTTGATGTCCATAACATAAGCCGAGAATTGGCAAATTAACATCAAGAATGTGATGGTTCGGTTTTGGCGCGTCTGGTTCGTAAACGCTGGCTGGGCCCCCTGAAAAAATTAATCCTTTAACATTAAACTTTTCGTTTAAGGCCTTAATCTCTTCGGGGCTTATGTCGTGAGGAACTATTTCTGAGTAAACTCCATGCTCCCTGACCCTCCTCCCTATTAGGTGGCAGTATTGTCCCCCAAAGTCTAGCACAAGTATAGTGTCATATCTCATTTTAGGCATCCACGTTTAAGGTATCCTTCACGCATGCTTTGGTAATTTAAGGTTACCATTTTACATGTAAAGATATTTTTGCAGTTCCCAATCAGTCACTTCATTTCTATTGTTTGGCGTGTGAGGCTCGTATTCTTTCCATTCCTGCATTTTAAGCTCTAGATACTTTTCAGCGTTTTCTTTACCTAAAGCTTCCACGCAAATTTGGTCGCTTTGCCATTCTTCAAGGGCTTCCTTCAAAGATTCTGGCAAGATTTTAATTCCGCGTTTCTTCCGCTCAGCCTCGCTAAGGTGATAGACGTTTACATCAACAGGGTCTCCGGGGTCAATCTTTTTCCTTATGCCATCAAGCCCAGCTTCAAGCACAGCTGTATATGCAAGATAAGGATTGCAGAGGGGGTCTGGACACCTAAACTCTATTCGCGCCTCCCTCTCTTTTCCTGGAAAATATTCTGGCACTCTTATTAGGGATGAGCGGTTTCGTTTGCTCCAAGTGACGTAAACTGGCGCCTCGTAACCTGGCACCAACCTCTTGTAGCTGTTAACTGTTGGCGCTACTATGGTGCAGAGGGCTCTTGCGTGTTCGAGGATGCCGCCGATGAAATATCGGCACTTTTGTGAGATGTTGGCATAGCCCGCCTTGTCGTAAAATAAGTTTTTTCCAGTTTTTGAGTCAAATAATCCAATGTGGATGTGCATTCCACTGCCAGGCTTACCAAACCATGGTTTAGGCATGAAGGTTGCTATCCAACCGTATTTCCTGTCTGCCACGGCTTTGGCTGCAAACTTGTAACGCATTATGTTGTCAGAAGTTGTCAGAACATCTGAATATTTGAATGTGATTTCGTTTTGGGCTGAACCGACCTCGTGATGCTGTCGCTCAACGGTAATCCCCATCGTGAACAAAGCGTTAGACAACTCCATCCTATAAGATTCTGTTAGATCTCGCCCGGGAGCTATGTCAAAATATCTTTGCTTGTCTATGAGGTGATTTTCAACGGGGTAAACTTCGCCCTTATCATTTTTCTGAACTAGATAGAACTCCAACTCTGCAGCGGCCGTTACCTCATAACCTTCTTTTAAAGCTTTTCCCATTGCTCTTTGGCATATGAACCGAGAGTCACCTTCAAATTTTCTGCCATCCGGCTGGTGTATGTCGCAGATAAAGCCTGCAACGCTCTTGTCATAGAAGTAGTAGGGGTAAACGGCGAATGTGGATAGGTCCGGTTTCATAACCATGTCGCTTTCCTCAATGCCGACGCCGCCGATAATTGAGGAGCAGTCGAAGCCAACGCCTTCTCTTATGGCGTTTTCTGCTTCTTCTGCCGGTATTGTTCTGCCCTTCCAAAAGCCTAACATATCCGTGAAATGTAACAGTATATAATCAGCGTTTTCCATGAGTTTTAGGCATACTTCAAGGTTCTGATCTGTAAGCGATGCTTTTTTACCCGTGTCTTCTCCCCCATGCGCAGATTTATGTCAAAATAGAATGTTTCTGTAAATATAAAAGCTTTTTCTGGAAAAACAGGGACAAATGTTAAATATTACAAACGTTAACTGAATAAATGCTAAGTAGAGGTTTGATAAGGATGGAGCTTGACGAAACAGATGTCAAAATATTAAAGGCGTTGACTCTTGACGCTAGACTATCCTCGAGACAGATAGCCAAACAATGCGAGATATCCATAGGAACCGCCCTATCAAGAATAAAGAAGTTGGAGAAAGAAGGCGTCATCAAAGGATATTCAGCCCTATTAGACCACGAAAAACTCGGATACGAACTAACAGTAATCACAGAAATAACCGTTTCAAAGGGAAGACTATTAGAAATGGAAAACGAAATCGCTAGGCTTCCAAACGTATGCTGCGTATACGACGTAACAGGCTTGACAGATGCTTTAATAATCGCCAAATTCAAAAACAGAGAAGAACTAAGCAAGTTCACGAAACGCCTCCTAGCCCTACCCTACGTAGAAAGAACAAACACTCACGTCGTGCTAACAACAGTAAAAGAAGACTTCCGCCTCATCTAACCCCTCTTTTTAGCCCAAAAGCCAAAGCAAGATTTAATTTCAACCAAAATCAGAAAAGTAAATGAACACGCTAAAGCGGGGGTTGCCAAGCATGGCCAAAGGCGTAGGCCTGAGGCGCCTATCCCGTAGGGGTTCGTGGGTTCAAATCCCACCCCCCGCACT
>JBNAVK010000044.1:0-10939 GCA_049700435.1 Candidatus Bathyarchaeales archaeon | reverse complement strand
TATATAGCTGCTCTGCAGGCAGCCGCCTGAACCGTTCGGCCACCCCGGCGCTTCGCAACAAAGATTTTGTTTGGGGGTTGTAATAAAGGTTATTTTTGGTTTATTCGGAGTTTTTGGAGGATTTCTCTGTAAATTTCTAGGGCTGATTCTTCGTTGTCAACGTTTTTTATTAGCATGCGTCCGCCGTTGAAGAGGCTGATTTCATAGTTTTTGTAGTTGAAGATTATGGCGAGGGAGGATTTTACGCGGACTTTAAACTGTTCTTTTATTGCCTCGTGAATTTGGTTTAGGTTTAGCCTAAAGGGTTTTTCAGGGTTTATGTTTGCCGTTTTTCTTCCGCAAAGCCAGACAAGTTTTTCCTTTGTTTTTGGAAGTGAAGCAACTGCGCCTTGGCATGCGGGGCAATTTTCTCTTTTGTGAATGTCTATGGTTGTGAATGCCATGTCGCTGAAATCGCATATCAAAAGCTTACCTTTCAATGGAGAGCCTATCCCAGCCAAAACTTTTATTGCTTCCATAGCTTGCATTGTCCCAATTATTCCCGGAGTGGCGCCCAAAACTCCGCGAACATCACAAGTTAGTATGCTGCTGTCGTCAACGTTTGGGAAAACGCATTCTAGACAGGGGGTTTCGGGTGGCGCGAAGACTGAGATGTTGCCTTCTATTCCTATGGCTGCCCCGAAAACGTAGGGAATTTTAAGCTTAGCGCAAGCGCGGTTAACAAGATACCGTGTTCGCATATTATCCAACCCATCAACAACACAATCCATTCCAGAAAGAAGCTTTTCAACATTGTTTGCGTTTAGGTTCTCAGCTATAGGTTCAACTTCCACGAAGGGGCTTGCCTTTCTTAACCTTTTTGCAGAAACTTCAACCTTTGGGTAACGCAAATCTCTTTCGCTGTATAAGACTTGCCTATGCAAATTATGTAATTCAACAGTGTCTTGGTCTATTAAACGCAGGTGCCCAACCCCAGCGAGAGCCAAATACAAGGATGAAACTGTTCCTAAACCGCCAAGCCCAACAACCGCAACCTTTGACTCTGCAAGTTTCCTTTGCCCTTCTGCCCCAAGTTCCTTCAAAACAGTTTGGCGGCTATAAAACTCGTTGTAAAGAGACTTTTTCTTAATGTTGGACATTTTCCATTTCTCCTTTTATGATGCTTCTTCAGCCCTATATCTGCCTTTTTTCAAAAACTGCCTTTCATAAATTTCCCTAACTCGCTGTATGGTGTCTGCCTCCTCAGGTGTTTTATCCTCTCTTATACGGGTTATTCGCGCAAACCTTAACGCCATGCCACACTTGTATTTTGGGCTTTTCTGAATCTCGTTGTAAGCAACCTCAACAACAATTTTTGGAACAACAACCACCCGTCTAGGCTCTTCTTTCACGGCTAATTCCTTAAGCCGCTTTGTCATTTCAATTATTTCCGCGTCGGTTAACCCCTTAAAAGTCTTACCCACCGTCAAGAACTCGCCTGTTTCCACGTCCCGAGCAGCCAAATAATAATCCGAAAGCCACTCATGCCTACGCCCATAGCCATATTCGGCTGCGACAATAACTAGGTCTAAAGGCTCTAAAACAGGCTTTATTTTCAGCCAGTGTTTTCCGCGGATTCCAGGCGTGTAGGGACTGTCAAGCCTTTTTGCCATTAATCCTTCATGACCATGGTCTGTGGCTTCTTTTAGGAAAAGTCTTGCTTCCTCTAAATTGTCTGTAACCAATTGTTTTGTTAGTGGCACTTCGCCGCTGATTTCGGCTAAAATTTGTCTTCGCTGCGTGTATGGAAGCGAAATTAGGCTTTCACCGTTAAGGTATAGAACATCAAAAAGGTATAGTTTCACGGGGATTTTTTCCACCATGTCCTTGACTGCGTGAACCCTCTTGAACCTCCGCATTAGATGTTGAAAGGGAACTGGATGGCCAAAGGCGTCCACAGCGACAACTTCACCCTCCAAAATCGCCTCTTCCGCCCTTATGTTTTTCCTTGTTACATCAACAATGTCAGGTAAACTTTCAGTCACGTCTGTTAATCTGCGGCTGAAAACCTTTATTTCATCGCCAAGCTTGTGAATCTGCACCCTGGCGCCGTCCAGCTTATATTCCAAGGCTGTTTGTCCATTGTGTTCTTTTAACGCTTCGCTGACGTCCTCAGCCATTTGAGCCAACATCAGCTTTACTGGTCTAAAAACCTTGAACCCTATTTTTAATAGACCTTCCTCGCCTTCTCTTTTGGCTACGGCTGCAACTTCGCCTATATCTCCCAAAGTCATGCTTGCTTTTTGAACTGTTTCTAATGGGATTCCAAAGGCTTTGGAAACTGCTTGCTCCATTAAACCTTCATGAAAGCCTGTCCTCATTTCGCCTATGAATATTTTGACGAGATATTTTGCTTCGACTGGCGATGCTCTGCTTAAAAGAGCCCCTATTAGGCGTTCTTTTCTTTCTCTTGAGCCTGTTCCCGTTGCCTCGGCTATGGCTTCTAAATTGCGTCTAATCTCCTCTATCGTTAACGCTTTCTCGACAAGCGTTGTTTGTTTTCTGATTTTGCTTTTTTCAAAAATCGTTTTTGTGGCAGAACCTATGTCGCCGGTTTTGCTGAAGGCTTCCACAAAAGCGTTCCAGTCAACACTTGTTATACGCTTTATTATCTCGCTTAGAGTTGCCCAGCTTACTTCAAGGGTTTTCTGGCTCCATTTCGGGAACGCTCTGCCGAGAATCATGGTAACCGCTGGCTCAACCTCTTGAATTCCCAAATTTCTAAGTATATCCGCCACAAGATTTATCATTACGAGCCTTTTGCTTGTCGTTCCCAGTTTCTCACATAATTCGGCTAATGTTCGGAAAGGCGTCGGCATAACGCTAACCTTTAAACGCTTCAACTTCAATTAGGATGTTACATAACTGGAAGATATAACACGTTTGGATGGTGAAAAAGGCTTGGCTACTGGAGGAGTTGAAGACCTCAAAAAGACCGTTTTGAACCAGAACTTATGCACTGCTTGCGGGGCATGCGCGAACCTTTGCCCCTACATAGATATTGCTGAGGGAAGAGCAGTCATAATCGAGTTTTGCGGACTTAAAGAAGGGAAGTGCTACAATTTCTGTCCAAGAACATATTTGGACGTCTCCTCGCTTGACCAGAGAATCTTCGGCTCTCAAAGAAAAGACCACGTATTAGGATTCAGCAAAATGATTTTTAAGGGAAGGGCAAAAAATCCGGAAATTTATTCTGTTTCACAGTACGGCGGAGTGGTTTCAGCTCTAATAACATACGCTTTAGAAATCGGCGAGATAGATGCGGCTATTCTCGCAAAATCCAGCGATGGAGTTAATCCTCAACCAACTATAGTTAGAAAAAGAGATGAAGTGCTTGGATGTGCCCGTTCCAAGTATCTGGCATGCCCAACAGTTTCAGTTGTCCTTGAGGCGATAAAGCGCGAAAAGGGAAATGTGGGCTTTGTGGGAACACCTTGTCAAGTAACTGCAGTGCGCAAGATGCAAACTTCAGAATTGAAGCCGGAAGCAAATAAAATAAAGTTTATAGTAGGGCTGTTTTGCACATGGGCGCTTCTGCCATCAGCCTACAGTTTTATAATGGAAAAAGCTGGCGGAGCAAAAGTCTTAAAGTTGGATGTGCCTCCGCCGCCAGCCAACATCTTCATCATACAAACTGAAAAGGGAAAAATTGAAATCCCATTAGACGCGCTTAGAAAGTTCATAATGCCATCATGCAATGTCTGCTTTGACATGACAAACGAGTTTGCAGACATATCAGTTGGCACCGTGGAAGGCGAAGAAGATTGGAACACAATCATTGTGCGGACAGACGAGGGAGGGAAGATTTTGCAGAAGGCGATAGACGACGGGGTTCTGGAGACGAGACCGCTGGAAAAAGAGAGGCTTGAACACCTATGCGAGGCATCGTTGACGCGGAAAAAACGGGTACTCACGGAAACGCCGCCTGAAAAAGTGGCTTACCTGCTTCTGAACGAAGAAGATAAGTTAAAAATCATAAAAGGAGGGTAGATGCATAAAATGTCTCTTTTTGAACTGGACGAACCCGGCAGAAAAGTGTTACTTATGGGAAACGAGGCGATAGCAAGAGGAGCCCTAGAAGCTGGAGTAAACTTCTGCTCTGGCTATCCAGGAAACCCCGCCTCGGAAGTTGTGGAAGCCTTAGCTAGAGCAGCTAAAAAATTTGGAATTTACGTGGAGTGGTCGGTGAACGAGATTGTGGCTCTCGAAGCTGCTGGGGCTGCTGCAGCCGCGGGTTTAAGGTCTCTGACGGCTATGAAAAACCTTGGGGCTGATGTCTGCTCAGACTTCCTCATGACCGTTAACCTTTCAGGAACAAAAGGCGGGTTTGTAATGGTCACTGGAGACGACCCATTCGCCCACTCAACAACTACGGAGCTTGACACGCGCAACTACGCTAGGTTTGCAGACATTCCGCTTTTTGAACCTTCAACAGCGCAAGAGGCAAAGGACATGGCAAAGTTCGCTTTTGAGCTTTCTGAAGAGTTAGGAGTCATATGCATGATTCGAACAGTAACTAGACTATCACACGCCAGAGGGGTGGTAACGCTTGGGCAAATACCTAAAGAAAAAAGAACCGCCACCTTCAGCTCACAAGAAATGTGGACATCCGGCTCATCCTCAATAGCATGCATGTTCCACGGAATCCTCCATGAAAAAATGGGTAGAGCCCAAAGAAAATTCGAGGAAACAGAATTTAACAAATACGTGGGCAGAGAAAACGCTGACTTCATAATCGTCACTTCTGGAACTGGATGGCCATACTCGCTTGAAGCCGTAAAACTGCTGGGGCTCCAAGACGAAGTGGGAATATTGAAGCTTGGCACAACATGGCCTCTGCCCGAAAAACTTGTTGCCAAACACCTAAAACACGCAAAAGAAGTTTTGTTCGTTGAAGAAATAGACCCGTTCCTCGAGCAGAACGTGAAGATGCTTGCGGCTGACCTCTTGACGGAAGCCATCGGTCCTATAAAGTTTTATGGCAAAAAGTCCGGTCACATCCGCAGCGAGTTCGGCGCTGGAACAGGCGAGATAGACGTTGACACTGTGATAAGGGCTTTAACAGAAATAAAGGGGTTGGAATATCTTCCACGAGAGAAAGGGTATTCTGAAAAGGCTTCGATGGTTGTTGGTTCTCTTGTCCCAAACAGGACACTTGGTCTTTGCGCTGGATGCCCTCATAGAGCTTCGTTCTGGGCTATAAAGAAGGCTTTGCAGTGGGATGGGCGGGATGGAATCGTGACGGGCGACATTGGATGTTACAGTTTAGGACTTCTTCCAACAGGCTTTTCAGTCGCAAAAACACTCCATTGTATGGGCGCTGGCATAGGGACAGCGAACGGATTTGGAAAACTAGCTCAGTTTGGTTTAGACAAGCCAGTAATAGCCATTTCAGGCGACTCAACATTTTACCACGCATGCATACCAGCATTAATAAACGCAAAGTGGCACAACGCCAACATCCTCTACGTAATCTTAGACAACAACACAACGGCAATGACGGGACATCAACCACATCCAGGCACGGGAGTAGACGCCTTGGGGAATCCCGTTCAAAAAATTCCCATAGAAGACATCTGCAAAGGAATAGGCGTTGAAGTTAGAGTGCAAGACCCCTTCAACATTGGTGATGCTGTCCAAAATCTTTACGAAATGCTCCAGACAAAAGGAACAAAAGTCATGATATTCCGCCACGAATGCCCCCTAACAGAAACGCGAAAAAGAGAGAAGAAACCTAAAGTTTACGTTGACCAAAACAAGTGTATAGGCGACGAATGCGGATGCGTAAGATTCTGCACACGTGTTTTCAAATGCCCAGGAAACATATGGGACTCAGCTAAGGGAAAAGCTAAGATAGATGAGGCTGTTTGCACTGGATGCGGACTCTGCGCTGACCTTTGCCCAGCCGAAGCCATTGTGGTTGAAGAGGTGAGTTAAGATGAGGGAAGACCCCTTAAACATAATTATAACTGGTGTTGGAGGACAAGGAAACATACAAGCCTCATACATAATAGCCTCAGCAGCCGTTCGAGACGGATTTCACGTTTCAGTTGGAGAAACCTACGGCGCAGCACAAAGAGGAGGAAGCGTCATGAGCCACATAAGACTTTCAAAAGAAACCCAATACGGACCGCTGATACCAAAGGGAAGAGCTCACATAATAGTGGGCTTCGAGCCAGTCGAGTGCTTACGCACGATAGGTGAGTTCGGCAACAGAGAAACTAGGGTTATAATTAATCCGAGACCAGTTTACCCAATAGATGTTTTGTCAGGTGAGGCAACATACCCCGCAATGGATGAAATCTTGAATGCCATGAAAGAACTTGTCCATAGTGTACACGTCGTTGAAGCAACAGAGTTGGCTAAAGAGGCTGGAGACACCATTGTCCAAAACATTGTAATGGTTGGATGCCTAGCAGCTTCAAAGTTTACTCCGATAAAACCAGAGACTTTTAGGTCGACGATAACCGAGCTCTTCGCAGAGAAAAATCTTGAGTTAAATTTGAAGGCTTTCGATTTAGGAGCGGAAGAGTTCAGAAAGACAAAGCCTCTCTAAAAGATTTTTCCAGGATTAAGGATATTATTTGGGTCAAAAGCTTTCTTAATCCTCTTCATAAGCTCTATCTTCGCTTTATCCTCCAACTCCAGAAAGAGCCCCCTTTTTTCCAAACCTATGCCATGCTCTGCTGAAATCGTGCCTCCAAGCGCTTTTCCAGCCAAATAAATTTCCTTTATAATCGAAGAGAGCTTATCCAAGTCTGGCTCTATTATGGCTAGATGAATATTTCCATCACCCGCGTGCCCAGCGCCTGTTATCACAGTCCCGTATTTTGCTGATGTTTCCTTCACTTGCTCCATAAATTTCGGTATTTCGCTACGGGGAACAACCACATCTACTAGATATGTTGCGCCTGCGTCTCTCGCGGCGTAAAAGGACTTTTCCCTCAGTTCTAGAAGGTCTCTTCCAGCCCTTTCTGTGGATGGAACAAGGACGTCGATTGCCCCGTTTTTCATGCAAACATCGCCGACAAGTTCAGCGTCTTTATACACTTCCTCTTGGCTTTCGCCCTCCAAAACTATGAGGAGAAAGGCTTCCGCCTCATTGCGCATACGTTCGCTTATTGGAACCTTTATCCCCGTATAGTTTTCCATGCCATCAAGCCCAAATTTGTCAATAAACTCGATTATTAGAGGCGTTCTCCCAGACCTCAATATTGAAGGAACAGCCTTAACTCCGTCCCTAAGAGCTTTGAAGGCAACGAAAAGGGTCATTCTAGCCTTTGGACGGGGAATAAGCTTCAATATAACTTTGGTTACCACAGCCAAAGTTCCCTCTGAACCGATAATCAACTGTGCTAAGTCATATCCAGTTGAAGCCTTCACATATTTTCCTCCAACTTCAATAATTTCACCCGTTGGCAAAACAGCCTCCAGCCCCAAAACAAAGTGCCTCGTGACTCCGTATTTGACTGCCATCATTCCCCCAGCGTTAGTGGCGACGTTGCCGCCAACTGTTGCGCTTTCTTCGCCTGGATAAATCGGGTAGCACAATCCATGTGCCTCAACAGCCTTGTAAAGGTCTGAGAGAACAACACCTGCTTCAACAACTGCCACGTGGTTTTCTTCATCTATCTCTAAAATTCTGTTCATTTTTTCAAGGGACAGAAGAATACCCTTGGAAGATGCGACGCAGCCGCCGCATAAGCCTGTTCCCCCGCCTCTGGGCGTAACTGGAATAAGCTTCTCGTTGGCTAAGCGTAGTATGCTTGCAATTTCTTCGGCGCTCTCAGGTTTGACGACAACGGCGGGTAAGCAATGTTTTACTGTGAGCGACTCGTCACATGCGTATTTCTCGTTTATTTCGTCGCCGACAAGAACGTTTTCGTCTCCAACAATTTTTCTAAGTTTAGCTATAACTTCTCTGTCCATGAGTGTCAACCACATTTTTAGTAAACGCTTAAGATTATATGCCTTTAACTTAGCAAATAGTTTAGGCTGTTCAAACATAAACTGTGAGGTAGGCAAATCATGGAGGTTTCTCTCCCACAACTGGCGTGGTTTGGTGACTCTGAACTGAAACTTTGGTTTCCAGACGAGTGGAATGTCAGCATCCAAGTTATGCAAGGTCAAGGTAAAAGGGCAGTAGGCAGAGAGGAGATAGTTGGCGCTTTGAGAAATCCGTTGGGAACAAAGCCTCTGAGCAGGCTTGCCGCTGGCAAAAAAGAGGTTGTTATAATTTTTGATGACATGACTAGACCAACAAAGGTGTATGAAATCGTGCCCCACATTTTAAACGAGCTCCAGAAAGCTGGCGTAAAAAATGATAATGTAAGGTTTATATGCGCCAACGGGAGCCATGGAGTTTTTGATAAGGAAGATTTCGTTAAAAAACTAGGCAAAGACATAGTTGAAGATTATCCAGTTTTTAATCATAATCCATACGCGAACTTGACTTATGTAGGACGAACAACATACGGCACCCCAGTGGAGGTTAACGCTGAAGTTATGGCTTGCGACCTAAAAATTGGTGTAGGCTGTGTTCTCCCACACCCGCAATTCGGATATAGCGGTGGAGCAAAAATAGTTCTACCGGGAATTGCTGGAATACAAAGTATATGCTACAACCATGGAGATTTGGGCGGTTTTTCAACAGCGCAAGCTCATAGACAAGTTCACCCTTCATGTGAAATGGCTTATGGAAGAATAAACGAAGAAAATTTGCTGAGGCTTGACGCCGAAGAAGCAGCCACAATGGTTGGTTTAGATATGATTGTAAATGTTCTTGTGGATTTTAGGAGAAATTCTACGGAAATATTTGCTGGCGATGTAATTGAAGCCCAAAGGGAAGGCGTGAAAGTCGCTGCGGAGCACTATCGCACCTCAATAGTTCCAGACGCAGACATCGTAGTGTCAAACGCCTACTCAAAAGCCAACGAAGCCGCCATAGCCTCATGGCCAGTTATAACGCTGAAAAAAGACGGAGATTTTGTTCTCATTGTCAATGCACCAACAGGTCAAATAGCGCATTATGTTCATGGAAGATGGGGAACAAAGCTTTTCGGCGACTTATATTTGACCCCTCCGGACATTTTGAACGGAGCTGGAAGAATCATATTATACTCTGAACATTTTGAGCGGCAGCCTTGGCTTGAGTTGGTGCCTCGCGAGAAAACCGTTAAAGTAAAAACATGGAAGGAAGTTGTTGAGGAGTTGAAGAATAGGCATGGAAAAAAGGCAAGGGTTGCTGTTTATCCAGATGCCACAATTCAGAAGCCTTTCTGAGAAAAGTTAAGGAAGCTAGAAAGACGCTTCTAGTTTTGCTTTGACTTCCTTTATTTTCTTCTCTAATTCTTTGACTTTTTCTTTGTTTTCCACAGCCCTATAGCAGTCTCTAGCGTATTCTAATGCGCTAAGCCCAAACCTGTCGAAGCCCTTTTGGAAACATAGCTCAGCGGATTTCGTGAAATACTCAACGGCATTTTCATAATCTTTAAGCGCGTATGCAGATTCGCCAGCCTTGTAGAGCATTGTCGCCGCGTCAAAAAAGTTTTGCACTTTGCGGTACAATTCTGCTGCTTTCAAAAAAGCCTCAATAGCCTCCTTATATTTGCCAGTTTCTAAGAGCGTGTTTGCATCCTTATGCAGTTTAACAGGGTCTTCTTTTTCTTTGCTTGCGTTCATGATGCTCAACTCACAACTTGCTATTTATCAACATAACACTCACATTTAGGTTTTCCCATCTCGAAAACTGCGAATCCAAAGACCACAAATAATTAAAAGATTTAACATTGAAATAGGAGACAATTAAGTCGGGAAATTCATGGAAAAATCGAAGTCTTTGCGTTTTTGGCAATACAAATCGTTGCTTCCACCAGTGAAGCATATGATAAGTCTAGGCGAGGGGGGAACACCGCTACATAGGGCGGAGAGACTTGCAAAAGCAGTTGGCTTAAAAAACCTGTATCTGAAAGATGAAACAAGAAACCCAACAAACTCTTACAGAGACCGCGCGGCAGCACTCCTAACCTCAAACGCAATAGACCTTAAATACGACACTTTAATCTGCGCAACAAACGGAAACCTCGGCGCTTCTCTCGCGGCCTACTCTGCAAAGGCTGGACTGGTGTGCCACGCTATTGTGCCAAAAAACGTTGATGTCGGAAAACTGGCTCAGATGCTCGTATACGACGCAGTCATCGAGGAATTCGGCGAAATACTTGACGACTCAATAAAGCGAGCGAAAACTCTGGCAAAGGAGATGGGCTGGTATCAAGCAACTGCGGAGTTAAACCCTTTAGCGATAGAAGCACAGAAAACAATTTCCCACGAAGTTTACGAGCAATTCGGCGTTCCAGACTGGTTCATAGTTCCTATGGGAAGCGGAGGCACAATCTACTCAATCTGGAAAGGATTCAAGGAACTTCAAGAACTTGGGAAGATAAAGTCTCTGCCAAAAATGGTTGGTGTTCAACCGGAAGGATGCGCCCCCATAGTTAAGGCAATAGCAGATGGCACACAAAAGTTCACCAAAATCCGAAAACCATACACTCGTGCACTTGCAGTTTTGGTTGCGGAGCCCTTGCAAGGCACGTTAGCAATAGAAGCCTTAAAAGAGTCGAATGGTTTGGGCTTAAGTGTTTCTGACTCCGAAATTCTCTCAGCAGAGTTCCAACTAGCAAAACTAGAAGGAATATTCGCAGAACCAGCAAGCTCAGCGACAGTTGCTGCACTAAGAAAACTCGTAAAAGAAGGAAAGATAGACGAAAAAGACAGTGTAGTCTGCCTAATAACCGGAAGCGGACTAAAAGCCACAGACATACTGCAGGCTCTAACCAAAAAGCAGAAGACAGCAGTTCTGGGTTTAGAACTTAGCACAAAAGAAAAGATACTGCGCATCCTA
>JBNAVK010000043.1:6917-11120 GCA_049700435.1 Candidatus Bathyarchaeales archaeon | reverse complement strand
CATGTCTTAGTCCCATCCCGATAGCAGTGGGGTCCGGCAGGATCAACCGGAGTTATGTGCTCCTGGCTGATCTTGGCCAGATGCTTATTGGCCGCAAGGCCAACTGGATTTGGAGGGAATCAACCACTCTGCGCCAAAGCCCATTTCAGACCTAACTTTGTGAGCGTCAGGTCCACATGTTTGTCCCCGCAACTGGAGGCCAACCGTCCTCATTCTTTAGGGCGTTTTTACGCCTTTTTAGTTGGGGTTGAGCCGCCGCCGTGTAATTGCGGGGCTGGCTTTTTTCGCCAAAATGAATTTGAAGGCGTTTCAGCCGATATAAATATTTCTTTCCAACCTAATATGTGTTGTTGTCTGTTGTTACGTGGTTTTCGAGCATGGACGGTAGTTCTTTTAGGTTTTTGATAACTTTCTCTGGTTTGGGTGGTGTATCGTCTTCTAGTTGTTTTTGGATGAAGGTTTTCGGCGTGTCTGGTGTGAAGTTTTCGCGTTTTCTTTTTATGAGTATAGCTTTTATTCCGATGTTTTTTGCGCCTTTAACGTCGATGTTAAGTGTGTCGCCGACGAATATGGTTTCTGAAGCTTTTACTTGTAAAGCCTCTAGAGCTTTTTGGAAGATTTCTGGGCTAGGTTTGCGTTTGTTGATTTCCCCGCTTATGACAATGGCGTCGAAGAACTTTTCCAAATCAAATTTTTCTAGTAGTTTTCTTAGGCATTCAGGGATTGCGAAGTTTGAAACTATTCCCAACTTGTACTTTTCATGTAGCTTTTGCAGAGCTTCTGGGGCTTCAGCGTCTAAACGTACATAACGCATAAACTCATTTGAAAATGCTTCAGTCGCGTCAACAACAATTTTGTCTGATGCACTGAAGTTGTATCCAAGTTTTTTCAGCGTTTCTGAAACTCGAATGTTAAAGTGGGGTTCCTCTAAATTTTCTGCTGTTTCGGAATAAAGTCTATCTCTGACTTCAAAGTAGGCTTGCTTAAATTCTTCGAATGATGTGTTTATGCCCTTTTTTACTAGAAAATTGTGAAGGCTTCTTAGGGAGGGAATGTAGAAGTTTTCCCCGCCTTCGATTAGCACCAGTGTGTCGAAGAAATCGAAGAGTACAGCCTTAACTGGCAAGAGTTCACCGTTATTTAGTAGTTTGGGGTTAGACATAAAATTGTTGTTGGTCCAAAGCAGTTATTGTTTGGTTGGGTGCCATCTTCCGTTGTTGCCCATGAGGTAGCTTAAGGAGCTTGTTAAGCGGGCAACTATGTTAACTAGTCTCAGCATGGGATAAAACGGCGTGTAGAAAAGTAGGGCGTAGTAGTTGTGTTTGTTGTAGGCGAATTTTAGGGCTATGGCTTGGTTTATTATGCCTATCATGAGACTGTAGGGCACGAAAATTAGTAGGTTTAGTAGGAAGTAGATGCGGTCTGGCGCAAACCAGAAAAGAAGCGGGAAAGCTGTAAGCGCGGCTAGGTCTATGAAGGCTCCGCCATACTCGAAGATGTTGCAGTACCATAAGATCAGAGTAAGCCAAGACTTTTTTATGAGCAGATCTTTGTGGATGGCTAGGGTGTTGTGGAGCCAACCTGTGAACCATCTTAGTCTTTGATTCCAGAGCATGCTGAATGATGTAGGAGCGATCGTTTGACTTGTGGCGACACTGACGTATCCAACTTCAACACCTTTCTTATGCATTTCTAAGGTAATTTCCAGGTCTTCTGTGACTGAGCGGATGCGCTTCTCATTTAGGATTTCACGCAAAACATCCGCTTCATACAAGCCTATTGCCCCAGAAACAACCAGCACATTGTTGCCCAGAGATTGGCCGCATCGGACCACACCGAGTCCTTGGCTATACTCGAGCTGCTGCAGAATCACGTATGGATTGCTTTCACAGTCTCCATCTGTGGGGTGAACGTAGCCTGTAACAGCCTTTTTTCCATTTAGAAGCATGTAATCCACGAGTTTTAAGACGGTATTCGGTGCCCACCACGAGTCTGCATCTACAATTGCTACTAAGCTTCCTAAAGATTTGTTTACTCCTGTTTTGATTGCTTCAACTTTGCCCATGTTGGCAGTGTGCCTAACAACTTTTCCCCTAACTTTTGGGAAGCGTTTTTTGTTGTATTCTATTGTTAGCCATGCCATTTCGTAAGTGTAGTCTTTGCTTCCGTCATCCACCACTATGATTTCGCTTAGTCCCGGGTATTTTTCTGCGCATTTGAAGAGGCTGTTTATGCATCTTGAGATGTTCTTCTCTTCGTTGTATGCTGGGACAATAAATGAAACTGTTTGATAATGCAATTTCTTTGGTTTGTATCTTTGAGTTCTGGCGAGCGCTGCGGCAACAGCCCATGAACCTGCAACCCCTATGGCTAGGAAAGTGTACCACCCATAAAAGAAGTGGACGGTTGCGTACCAAAGCCAGTTTGCAGGTTGGTTGGCTTCGTACTGGAAAATTTGTGTTATAAGCCAACTTGCAAGGGCTGGAAAAAACTGCCAGGAAATGTAGGCTAGAATGAAAGGTATGCAAAACGCCAAATAAGCAGCCTTCGGCAGTTTATGCGATTTAAACTTCATGGGGCAACTTTCCTCAAGTCGGTAAAGGTGAGAGTCTTCTCCTTCTCCAACTGGAATAGGGTGCAGCTGAACAATAAAGCAAGTATTCCCGCTTGAGCAATATTCTAAGTGAGGATTCATGATTTTGATAAAAACTGTTAATATGTATCAGTTCTTAAAATGTATTAAATAAGGGCCCAAGGCTGAACTCTAGAGATTCGGAGGAATAAACGATGGAGGACCTATCACGATATTACACTTTGCTTAGGGACCCGTCGCGGCGAAAAATAATAGAGCTGCTGGGCACACAGGAGAAGATTGGGTTTAAAGAGTTAAGGGAAGCCTTAGGCTTGGGTGTAGGCACGGTTTATTACCATCTTGACATGCTTTCGGATTTTATAGTGCAGGACAAGCAGCGCAAGTATAGGCTGAATGATAGGGGGCAGATGCTTTACAGGGTTTTGAAGGATGGTAATGTTCCGCCGACGCTTGAGGTTAGTAAAACCTTTAGCAACAGTGTGGCAAAGTGGCTTTTTCTTTCGCCAGTATTCGCAAAAACAAACAAACCGTTAATGCTTTTGCCAGTTTCAATAGTCGTTCTGTTTTTGGGTGCTTTTGGCGCTGCCTACGCGGAACTTGAACCAGCACTATTCTTCTACAACTTCCAATATTACCACGCGTACAGTTTTGCTGGCACCGTGGTTTTGTTCATTTTCAACTGGATAGGACTTTTCCTCTTCGCAGAACTCCTAACATACATACTTTACAAACACGCGGGTAACGACCTTCAGCTTTTTGTTTGCGTGGGATTGGCGGCGCTTCCACTGGCTGTTTATCCGTACATTCATTTGGTTGTTCCAGCTTTTCTAGAAAGCCTAGGCTTGTTCTCTCTAGACCCAAATGTGATTAGACAAGGCTTGTTGATAGTCTTGCAAATTTGGAGTTTATTGTTGGTTTCAGCAGCTTTGTGTTTCGGGAAGGGCATTAGATTAGACAAAGCCATAGTCATAAGCCTAACAGCCATATACCTAAACATGGCCGCGCTCTTCATGCTTGGACGCTTCCCTTAAAAGTTCGATGTTTCTAGAACTTTAGAAGTTTAATATTCGGTTTTTTTCGAAACGATTTTCTTAATAAGCCGTTTTACACAGTTATTTTCGGTGAAAAACCATGAAAATAAGGAAAAACGGAATATTGGCTTTAACCTTAGCGTTTCTGATGACATTACCTGCCGTTGCATTTTCTATCCCCTCGACAAAAGCCGATACAGAAACAGAACCGCAAGAACTGCCAGTAGTGCAGGGACCTTGGGGCGCTGTCTGGTATAAGTTTGAGACGCCTTTGATAACTTTGATTTTTCCAGCTGGTGGAAGAAAGCCTATGTTCTTGTGGTGGTATACAAACGACAACAGCACAATATACGTAGTGAAGTTTCAAGGAGTAATTGAATACCTAATGCTTGATAGGCAATATTACTTGAAGCGGTTCCACGCGGACAACTCAACCATAAACGCAACATTGTGGCAAAACTACATTGAACCCAAACTCCGCCTAAATTATAGGTACGGCGGTTGGGGTTGGCAAAAATATAATCAAGCCATTAGCGACTTTCGAGAACTCTTGTCTGGCTTGCACAGAGCCTATCTGCC
>JBNAVK010000043.1:0-6817 GCA_049700435.1 Candidatus Bathyarchaeales archaeon | reverse complement strand
GTTGCGGCTGGTCAACTAAAATTCGACTTTGTTGTAAACAAATGGGAATGGAACATAGATAAAATTAACCAGTTCCTTGCAAAGTACGACATCAGGATACCAGTAAACAGGACAGGATTAGCGTTATGGATTAACATGGCTTCAATAAAAATCGATGACTTGCCTTGTGCTGAAAATGAAGTTCAAAGCCAGTTTGAAAACCAAGTTGAAACTAGGTCGCAAGCAATGGGCGTAGCAATAAACGACCAATATTATAACGTGGCAAACAATGAAACCAGCCAAGATGAGAAACCATTACAGCTTAGGGAACAATTCAGGGAACGCGTAAGAATCCAGTTCGCCAGAAAAGAGGCAACTTTCGCGGGCTTTCTCGAGTTTGTTCCGTGGGCGAGGCTTCTTAACGAGACTGGAGGCACAGTTGACTTTGTTAATGTTACGGCGTCTTACATTGCTGCTGGCGGTCACTTGAGGCTTTTCATTTGCTATCCGTACTTTGGCAATTACACTCTGGAGCATGACCCAACAATAGGTTTGGCTTCTGCACCAACAATTCCAGAACTAGTTACGCCGAGGTTATTGATTGTCTTGGTCGGGGCAACCATTGTTATAGCGGTCGCTGTTGCTGTTGTGAAAGCGCGGAAGAAGCCAGTCAACATCGTAAACGTCTATTAGATTTCCCCTTTTCTTTTAATTTCGTGTAGTATATTTCCTAGTGGGAATAAAAGCTTATATGGTCTATTGTTACATAATATTTGGGATGTTGAAAGTTGAGGGCTAAACAGAAAGACGAAGAAATCCGCTGGCACGTAATAAAAGCCATGCTTGACGAGTTCCCAACATTAAGAGAAAAAGTTAAGGATTACTTGAAAGAACGAGAGCGAAAAGCCGGATAAATCCTTTTTAATAATTGTTTCTTTTAAGCAAGTGCGGCGGCGGTATTTTAACACCGTTTTTATGATGATTATTGTTTTCCTCTTCTTTTAAGAGTTCAGTGATTTCCCGATACCGTTGGAGAAAATTCAAACCTTTTTCCGTCGCCTTATAAATCTCCTTATCGTTTTCAACAATTTTTTTCAGAAGATTAATCCTTAACATGAATTTGAGGTAATCGTTAAGCTGCGTGAAGCTTAGGTTAGCCCTATACATAATCTGAGTTTTCAAAGTCCCATCCTTAGCTATTTCCAAAATTTCTGAAACTATGTAGAGCTTATCCCTCCTCTTTGCAACCCGGTTGAAACCCGACTGATTCATTTCTAGTTTCCTCTTCCAGAACATTTTCTACAAGAAAAAGGAGCATGGAGTGTTTTAAATAGTGTTTCGTATGTCTGATTATTCCAAATCTTGTAATATTCTAGAAGAATCTTCTATAAGCCTGAAAACTTGAAAGAATTTATTTCTTTAACCAAACAGATTATTGAGAAGGTGAGAAAATGCTGGTCGGCTTAATTGCAGACACACACGATTGTCTGCCAATGGTAGACAAATCCATAAAAAAACTGAATGATGAGGGCGTAAGCTTGGTACTTCATGCCGGAGACTATGTAGCGCCATTCGTAATCCCAAGATTCAAGGAGTTAAAGGCAAAGCTCATAGGCGTATTCGGAAACAACGACGGAGACCGAGAACTCTTAAGGAAAAGATTCAGTGAAAACAACTTTGACCTTCGCGGAAACTTCGCAGAAATAAGCGTTGGCAGCGTAAAAATTGCTTTGTTGCACGGCAGTGACGAGGAACTCTTAAAGGCTTTAATCAACAGCGAAAGCTTCAACATAGTCGTGTATGGACACACTCATAAGGCGGAAGTTTACAGTAAAGGAAAGACGCTAATTGTAAACCCTGGCGAAGTATGCGGATACTTGACTGGCAAATCAACAATCGCGGTTCTAGACGTCAAAAGACGTGAAGCTAAAATAATCCAGCTTTAACAGAACCACCCAAAACTATCCTTAATTTTTGTTAAACGGCTGTCTTTTCTGGTTTGCTAGTTTAAATAATTCAGTCAATTGTTCATCGCTTGCTCCGTTTCGCAGGGGCGTTAAAACGTCTACTAAGTTGTCGTTTCTCATTAGACAAGGCTTCAGTTTTCCATCGCTTGTCACTCGTAAACGAGTGCAGTACATGCAGAACTCCGCGTTTTCTGTTGGATGCACAACTTCAATAGTTGCATCTGGCAGGTGGTAGATGCGGCGGTTTTGCATAAGCCTCCTTATCTCAACCTTTAAGGCTTTACGCTTTAGCCAATCCTCATACTCGTCTAAGGGCTTGTAATGCGCGGAATAATACGCGCCACTTATATTTATTTTTTCAAGCTCTATCAACTGCAGAATTGTTCCGGTTTCTCTGGCAAACTCAATCATCTCTGGAACCGCATGCTCATTTACGCCTTTTAAAACAAGCATGTTAAGTTTAACGGGATAAAACCCAACATCAACAGCAGCCTTAACGCCTTCTAAAACATTTTCCAACTTTCCCCCAGTCAATTCGCTGTAAACTTTGTTATCCACCGTTGGGATGTTTATGTTCACACGCCTTAAACCGTTAGCATGCAGTTCCTTAGCCAATGGAGCTAGCATCGTCCCATTTGTTGTCATGGAAAGGTCTGACAACCCCCGAATTCCGGCTATGCCCCTAACAATTTCGGCGATGTCACCACGCATTAGGGGTTCCCCTCCCGTCAACTTAACCTTAGAAACGCCCAAAGAAATAGCAATCTTCACGATGCGGACAATCTCATCCACGGTCATTTCCGGTTTGCTTTCAGTCTTTCCTTCTTCGCCTTCGCCATGGCAGTATTGGCAACGCAGATTACAGCGTCGTGTAATCGCTACACGTAAGTTGAGGAGAGGACGCCCGAAACTGTCGATTAAAACCATCGTTATTCCCGCGCGTGCTTAACGATGTGAGCTGCTTCCGGCAATATAAGCTTTTCAAAACAAAGCCTAACAGCATCAGGCGAACCTGGAATGCAGAAAAACACCTTGCCCTTCGCCACACCAGCAATGGCGCGGGACAAAATAGCAGCAGAACCTATCTCATCAAAACTTAGACGCCTAAAAATTTCGCCAAACCCGGGCAGAGTCTTCTCTAAAAGCGGCGAAACCGTCTCGATTGTTACATCTGAGGGAGCTACTCCTGTTCCGCCACAAAAAACGGCGACGTCCAAATCTGCTGATGTTAGAATTCGTTGAACGCGATCTTCAATTATGGCTTTGTCGTCTGGAATTATCTCTCGAAAAGCCACTGTGTGTCCAGCGTTTTTCACAAATTTTTCTATTAGGTCTCCGGAGACATCTTCTACCGCTTTGCCTTTCTCTAACTGTTTATAGCGGGATGTGCTGCACACGAAAACTCCGAATCTCAGTTTTTTAGGCGCCTCAGCCTTATGTCTTTTTGTGCTTTCGCTCACCTTCAAAGCCTTCCTTAAACTTCTTTATTACACGGATGTTTTCTATGGATGTTGTCGGATATTGCCCGTCAGCATCCTTTTCATACTGCTTCACCATGTCCCAAATCGTCAAAAGACTGGTGGCAGCTGCAACAAGAGCCTCCATCTCCACACCTGTTTGAGCCTTGGTCTTAACGGTTGAGGTAACCTGAATCCGTGATTTGTCAAGGACTTCCACTTCAACCTCGACGCTAGTTAGCGGCAGAGGATGGCAAAGGGGAATGAGTGTGCTCGTCCTCTTTGCAGCTAAAATCCCTGCAATTTTCGCTGCGTAAAAGGGGTCTCCTTTCGCGATTTTTCCCTCTTTAATCAGGTGCACAGTTTCATCTCTCAACCTAATGGTTCCAATGGCTGTTGCCTCGCGAAACACTTCCGGTTTTTCTGAAACGTCAACCATCGACATACCTTTTCCCTCGCGGTTAATGCATCAATTAATAAAATGGGCGCATTCTAAATAACAATTACTTGTCTGCACGCTCCCAAACTTCAATGAGGTTCTGCACGGCTCTTGCCTTGGGCGATGCTGTGTTGAATCTGTATAGGCGTATTCTTCCAAAAGTTTTGTGTTGCAGTATGTCCTCACTCTCCAAGATTTTAAGATGTTCGCTTGTTGTTCTATGGTTTATGTTGAGCCTGCGAGCAATTTCCGAAACGTTAAGTTCGCCTACTTGGGCGATTATCTTGAGGATTTTCATTCTAACCCTTGAAGAGAAAACATCCTCTAAATCCACAATATCACGCGCCTTCCCCTTCTAATATGGCGTTTAACTCCTTCTCCAACTCGCTAGCCGAAATTCTAGGAAGATAAATGAGCGTTGATCGTCCACGGGAGCCGACAGTTGAAACTTCCGTCTTTAATATGCCAAGGTTTGAAAACTCCTGCAAATACTTCCAGAGTTGTGTGTGGCTGTGTGGTTTGGCATCGAACTCTTCACATGCAACTGTGTAGGCTTGTTCGGCTTCCTTTAAGGAAACATGAGCTTTTTGGCTTTCTTTAAAAAGGCGAGCGACACCAAGCAGAAAGAGTTTTTCATGAAGGTTTAGAAAAGCTAAATCATGCTTCTTCAACGACGGGTATATGCTTGAGACGGCTTTCCGAACACAGTCCGGCGTAACTACGTCTAAATCTTCTGCGTCAGCGTATTTCCCAGCCCGCCAAAGCAATTCAATACCAAAACGGGCGTTTCCGCCTTCTGAAAAAGCAAGTTCGGATGCAAGGTCTATTGTTTCTTCAGGCACTGTTAGAGGTTTAAAAGCTAGTGAAACACGGTCGTTGAGGATGTCCACAAGCTGCTGTTTCGAGTAGTTTTCTAGGCTAATTATGTTAGACTGTAGCGTGCTCCTCGTGCTGACATCAAGCTGCCTAATTACCTTAAGACTTCGCAAGATGCATATAAGCGAAAGCCTCTGAGGCTTGTTATGTCTTATTTCCTGCATACGCGTAAGCTTGTAAACTGCTTCCGAACCTTCCCGCTCAACAAGGCTCTCAAACTCGTCTAGGGCTAAGATTACATGGATGTTTTCTTCATCCAAAATTTGAAGTAGAATGCCTAGCAACTCTTCAGCTGAGTAGCCGCGTTTAGGAAAGTTTGGGTGGAAAATGGAGACTACATGCTGCATTATGAGGAAGAGGTTTCCACGATATTCTCGGCAGTTAACATGAACATACCGCAAGTTCACCCCAAGCTTTTTCGCTTCTTGCATGATGTCTGCTCCGAACCGCTGAGAAAGCACCGTTTTACCAGCGCCCACATCGCCTGTTATCATAACCCTCTGAGCCATCTTTCCTGGGAAGCGCAGCAAAAAACTGAAGAACTCCATGAGAAGGCGCAGTTCTTTCTCCCTGTGCGGAAGCTTGTAGGGTATGTAGTTGATGTCGAGTTTCGATTCATCTTTAAACACGCTTCTGTACGACGCTGCCACTTTGCTGAACCTCAATTAACACGCGATTCCTTACTACTGTTTTAAATCAAAAAGCTAATAAACATAATTAGTTACTTTTATTGCGAATTGGCAAAATGATTCCCAAATACTTCTTCCTAACAAAAGGCGTGGGCAAACACAGAGAGCAATTACAGTCCTTCGAGCTAGCCCTAAGAAACGCTGGCATACAACACTGCAACATAGTGAATGTCTCCAGCATAATACCGCCAGGTTGCAAGCTTATCCAAAGAGAGAAAGGCTTGAAAATGATAAGACCGGGAGAAATAACCTTTGTTGTCCTCGCAAGAAACGCAACCAATGAACCACATAGGCTGATCGCCGCCTCCATAGGAGTGGCAATACCCTCGGGAAAAAACAATTATGGCTACCTTTCGGAACACCACTCTTTCGGGCAGACAGACGAGGTTGCCGGAGACTACGCAGAAGATTTAGCGGCAACAATGCTCGCCACAACCATGGGGGTTCCATTTGACCCAGAAACAGCATGGGACGAAAGAAAAAAGCAGTTCAAGACAAGTGGGCTAATAATCAAAACAACAAACATCACGCAGTCCGCAACCGGAGACAAAAATGGGCTGTGGACTACAGCAATAGCAGCAGCCGTCTTCGTTCCAGGAAATCGACGTTAAAGCCTTTAACCGATTTACAAAGACCCCTACCTTTTTCTCTAAAACGAACCATAAGACTGAGCATAAGGTCAGATGCGCTACTGAACACGAACTTTCACGTCTTCGCATCTCAATGAAGTCTAACTATTACTAAGCGGTATAAGAGAAGTATGTGGAAAGAAATATTTGAATTGTAGTGGTGCAAGAATATGTCATGTATGAATTAGTGGGAGGTGTTGATAAAATTTAAATCTTGCAGTTTGTTTCAAAGCGATGAATATTAGTGCTGTGACTTACGTGTCTCTGGCATGTATGTGTCACTACAGTGTTTCGAAAAGGTTTGGTGTAAGAAAGTGGTTAAGTGGAGATGAAGTATGATGGTTAAAATTGTGGAGGCGGTAAATCTATGGTTATTGAATTAGCCATAGCTTTCGTTTTGATTTTGGCTGTATCATTTTTAATTTACATGTTTGGTCGTTTATTCGCAGCAAGATCCACATGTAGTGAAAGTGGTAAATTTGCATATGCTTGTGGTGAGAATGTGAGATTCGGTAAATTGAAAATCAGCATGTCCCATTACAAGTATCTTATCTATTTTGTAATCCTCGACTCGTCAGTGCTATTAGTCGCTTTCGCCTCATGGGCACTCCGCGCTGCAAATGCTTTCCTTTTTATACTTTACTTATTTGTTGTTCTGTTGTCTGCTATGCTGTTTTTGGATGGAGGCGACCATTAACGTATTATGTTAGCCTCGTAAGATGGGCTAGGCTGAAGTCACCATGGGTTCTTCATTTTAATTCTGGAGCATGTAACGCTTGCG
>JBNAVK010000042.1:0-11200 GCA_049700435.1 Candidatus Bathyarchaeales archaeon | reverse complement strand
GCCGCTTTGCTTTTATTTGGCATGCTCGCGGTTGTTATGCATTTTAGCAAGACTGGTGGATGGATTTACGTCGAGGCTGAAGACGAGTTTGTGGATGCAAAGGCTTGTGTACCGACTGTTGTTAACGAGCTTGATTACGTGGATGTTACTGTAGAGGTTTATGCTAACATTAATTTAAACGTCACAGTTTACACCTACTTTTGCGAAGCAATCTATAATAAAGATGGGGTTTTAACGCTTGTCAACCTCTGGGACGGCAAATATTACAGTCAAAGCTTTAACGTACTCTGCGGTTCAATGGGAAAATTTGGCACCCACGTTAGAGCCCCCGATGTTGCGGCAGCCTCCAAACAGATGTTTATGTTATCGGTAGAGTATCATCCGCAACGAATTGAAGATGTGGAGGATCTTAGGTGGAAACAATGGGGGGTTAGAACCGCAAATTCCACGATTGTCGAGATACAGGTTCAAAATTCCTTCCTAATCCCAGACTCTGTAATGCTAGCCTCGGCAATCCTAGAATTTCCAATAATTCTTTTACTCATAATTCCAAATGATTGGAAAGCAGCAATCGCCAGCAAGCTTCATAAGAAAACTTAATAAACATTTCGCATCCGAGTAAATTTCAATCAATTATTAAAATTGCACAATTACAATCGCAACTAAATTGTTTGGGTTGGGTAGCGTTCGTATTGCAGTTCATAAAGTTTGTGAAGTTTTTCAATCGTGTCTATCTCATCAATCGTCTTGTCTGTTCTGAACCTGACTATTTTTGGCACTCTTAAGGCGAAACCGCTTGTGTACTCGTCTGTTTCCTGAATCTCTTGGTATGTCACTTCTGCAACAACTGTGGGTTTTATGAAAACTCCTTCGTCATCCTCGCTTGTTTTTGTTTTCTCAATTACTGTTGCCAGCGCATCCATGACTTCTTCGGGCAGGTTTGAAACTTTCCCAATTGTGTAAAGCTTCCTTTCCGTGGAGTCGCGGACAGCGAGAAGGAAAGATGAGTATAAGCCGGCTCTTTTGCCCTTTCCATACAACGCCTTCACTATTGCGCAGTCTATTGTGTCGCGTTCGGGCTTAAGTTTAAGCCATGTGTAAGTGCGCTGTCCTATCTCATAGGGCGAGTTTAGGTTTTTAACGACTACTCCTTCAAATTTCTTCCTTAGGGCTTCATCGTAAAAACGCATTAGCTCGACCTCATCCTTGCAGTCCACACCTTCCACAATGTATTCTTGAGGGACAACTTCCAAGAGGTATCTTCGCCTCTCTGAAAGTGGCAAGTTAACCAGTTCTTGCCCGTTTAGGAAGAGGATGTCGAAAGCCTTAACCGTAACCTTCACCTTTTCTCTTCTTTCCTTCAACTCTTCTGGTTTAAGTTCTCTTGGAACTGTTCTCTCAAGCAGTTTCTGGAAAGGCAACGGATTTCCAGAATCGTCTATGGCTATTACTTCGCTGTCAACTATACAACTGTGAGCCTTCAGCTTTTGGGCAATTTCCACAACTTCTGGAAGTGTCTGAGATTTTTCTACGCCTCTTCTTGAGAAAAGCCATATTTGCGTGCCCCACTTGTGAATTTGAAGCCTGCTCCCATCAAGCTTGTATTCGGCTCTCACGGGATAAACAACCTTATCAGGTTCATAAAGATGGGCAAGTTGAGGCTTAATGAACTGCCCGGGGCGCATTTTCACTTCCGCAAGTTTGGGTATCCCGCCAGAGGCAAGGGTTATGCCCTCTGTCAAGCCAAGGATTGCACATGCATTTTCGATAAGTTCAGGCGGCACTTCGTAAGCTCTTGCAGCCGCCCTCACAACAGTGCTCGCGTAATAGCCTAGTTTTAAGTCTCCTAGCAGGAGCCTAACAATATATTTTGCTTCTCTTGGCGTGCTTGTCCTCAGTAGGCTTGAGACGTGAAGTTCCCTCTCCCTTATTGTCTCCAGTTTGGGCAGTAGCCTAACAGACTCGTAAACTTCTTTTACTGCCAATTCTGGAGTTTTCGGCTTTTTGAGAAGGTAAGCGACTTCGCCGTGTTCTCCATAGTCTATCAGCAGCTTTCTAACCTCGCTTCTCGGCGCGCCTGTTGCGAGGCTTATGCTTCTTTCTATTAGAGCTGGACCAATTTTCAGGTTTTCTTCTGTTAGTGTTCCCAAAGCGAAACGAACTTTAACTTCCAGCGTGAGTTTTGGATTTTGGAAGAATTTGGCTAGTTCCGTCTCCTTTCCCTTTTTTCCACGTATAACAGCTAAACGCTCGTAGACTTCGACCATTTCTGAAAACGGCATACCTACCTTTGGCTCTATCCCCTCAATGTAAAGCCGTATCAGATGGTAGGGTATGCCCATTTTCCACTCTATCTGTTCTGGCGTGAAACCTGCTTCAATTAGGTGAAGCACTGCCCTTTGAGGAGACCCGTATGTCTCTACAAGTTCCTTGAACGACGGCGGCTTAACTGTTGACATCTTCATCTACGCTGTTTTCGGTATAGGCTCTAAGGCTTTTAGGAAACCGTCTGACGTGATGTCCACCCGTATTCTTCTCCTCTCAAAATTGCACATTCTACAGTCTAAAACTCTTGCTATGCGCACGAATTCGCCTCTGTTTAGGGCTAGGTCAATTTGCTGGTCTTGCCAGTAAACCCGTCCATAATCGATTATTATTGTTCCGTCTAGGTTGTGGGCTAAGCCTATGCCTCCTGCCATGTCGTAGCTGTCCCAAACTTCTGAGCTTCGCTGATTCACGTAAAGGGCTGTTATGCCCTTGATTTGGTTGTATCTGGCTAGTTCCATAACACGATACTTTAGCGCTCCACGATAGGCTTCAAGCACAGTCACAGAGTCAATTAATGCTAATTCAATTTTTTCTTTCTCAGCCACGAAACGGTAGGTTTCCGCGAAAGTGTTCCAGTCCCGCAGTTCCGGATAAGCCACAGTGTCAAGAACAAAGAGGTTCTGGCGAATTTTCTCCCAGTCTAAGCCTATGATGTCTGCCTTCTGTTTTAGGCGAGACTGCAGATCAAAACGTGGAGTTGCGCTTTTCCAAGTGTCCTCAGCCGTGGCGAAAAGAACCTTTCTCCCAAAAGACGCAACTCTAACGGCTATTTCCTCAACAAGAATGGATTTTCCAGCGCCAGGCAAGCCAGTGATTGCGAACTGCCCGCATATTGGGATGCCGCCTAGAGGTTTTCCCTCTGGCGTCAAAAAGAAGTTGTCTATAAACGTGCCAGTTGGAAAGCCTATTAAGGGTTTTTTGGCTTCTGGAGCTTCATCTGGTCTAAGCACGAAGGCGCTTAGTTTCTCTTCTTTCCTCTCGATCTTGGTAGTCATTGGTTTCGTCGCCAATTCCCACTCATCTGCTGGAGCGGTTGCGCCCTTCATCGCCTCCGCAAGAGTTTTCGCCATGGCTTTCATAAGCCTTTCAACATCTGGAATAGGTGCTTCCTCTTTTTGCTGGGGTTGCGCTGGTGCTTCTGCCTCTTTAGCTGGTTTTGGAGCTTTAACTTCTTCGGCGATTAATGCCCAGAACTCGCCTCGACGCTCAACTACACCCTTAGCCTTTAAAGATTGTAAAAGCGCGTAAGCTGAGTTCGGTCCATACTTAGGTATGCCCAAACCCTCCGCAACATCGTTAAGGGATGCCTTACCATCACGTGTTTTCAGAAATTCTGTTATATCCTTTTCCTCAACCATAACTTCTCCCAAAGTTAAAGTGGAAGATGAAAACTATAAAGTTTCACACTCCCGCAAAGAAAAAGGCGAAGTGTCTAGCGTGATTTTCGATGGGTTGTGGCTTTTTCTTCCTGTAATTCCTTAACTCGGGTTTCAATAAATTCTGTGACTTTTTCTTGACTGTACTTCCGCTCTTCTTCCTGCTTTTTCAGTTGTTCTCTAATTGTTTTAAGCACTTTATTCATGTCGAAGGGCTTCAGTACGTAAGCGTTTGCTCCTTTGTTTAGGGCTTCGATGGCGTTTTGAAGCGACGGATAGCCTGTAACAATTATTTTTCGCATTTTTGGCAAGGTGTCCTTAATTTTTGTTAGAAGTTCTGTTCCTTCCATGTCTGAGAGTCGAATGTCTATTAGGGCTAGGTTATAGAATTTTTCGTTGGTTTTTCGTATGGCCTCTTTTCCGTTTTTCGCCATGTCAACACTGTATCCTTCCTCTTCCAGTATGGTTTTGAGGACTTCTCTTATGTTTTCGTCGTCGTCGACAACAAGGATTCTGGCAGATTCACCCATGTTCTATTTTCACCTCCTTCTTCTCTAGGTTTGGGCTTAATGGGCAGGGTAACCGTGAAGGTTGTGCCTTTACCAACTATGCTTTCAACAGAGATTCCACCTCCGTGGGCTTCTATTAGGCGCTTGCAGACGGGTAAGCCCAGTCCCATTCCCTTCGCTTTTGTCGTGAAGAATGGTGTCCAAATTTTTTCTAGAACTTCTTTTGCCATGCCTACTCCAGTGTCAACAAACATGAACTGAACATTTCCATTTGATTTTCTGCTTAAGATTGTTAGTTTGCCGCCGTCAGGCATGGCGTCAACTGCGTTTTTGATGAGGTTTGCAAAAACTCTCTGCATTTTGTCAACATCCGCCTTAATTTTAGGCTTGTCTTGTGTTAGGTCTAATACCTTCACATTTCTTGGAATCTCAACAAGTGCAAGCCCATTCTTCATTATGGCTTTTGGAGTTGTTTCGGTTAACTCTAGCTTTATTTCCCTCGAGTATTCCACTAAATCATTTATGATTTTGTTAGAGTACTGTATGTCTCTCTCGATAATTTCAAGCATCTTCCTAGCGTTTTCATCCAATTTTTGACACAGTTTCCTCTTCAGATAGTATGTAGCGCCGCTTATGCTTGCTAACGGATTACGCAAGTCATGGCCAATCATAGCTGCAACTTGTCCAATTGCGGCGAGTCTTTCTGACTTGAGAAGTTTTTCTTGGGCTTCTTTCAATTGTCTGGTTCTTTCTTCGACGAGGTTTTCTAGTTGCTGTGAGTATTCTTCGAGTTTTTTCTGCAGGTGATTTCTCTCCGTGACGTCTCTGGCGATGACCAATATTCCGCTTAAGGCATTATCTATAGTTCTGATAATGGAAGATGAACATTCTAGATGCCGTTCTTGACCTTGTTTGTTCGTTATTGTAAGGCTCATGAATCCCTCTTTGCCGTCAAGGATTCTTGAAAATGAATCCAGAAGTTTCAGTAAATCTTCCTGAGAGACAACGTTTACTTCTGTAAAATGTTTTCCTAACAGTTCTTCCTTTGAGCCGCCAAACACTTCTCCAGCCCTTTTGTTTACATCGACAATTCTTCCGGAGGAGTCCAAAAGTATTAGGCTGTCATTTGCGCTTTCAAAAAGGGTTCTGTACTTGTTCTCCGATTCTTTCAACGCCTCCTCCATTCTTTTTCTATCTGTGACGTCTCTTGCAATTCCGATAACCTCAATGCTGTCACCTCTAGTAACGGGGAACGTGGAAATTTCAACAAAAACTCTTGAGCCGTCTTTTCTTATCAGCTCAAATTCGTCTGGTCCAGTCTTTTCTCCGCGCGCATTCTTTTGAAGGGCTTCAGCAGCCTTTTGCAGATACTTTTCTGGAAGAAGCCCTATCTCCAACATGTTCTTTCCAATAAGTTCCTCTCTTCTGTATCCCGTCAGAATTTCTGCATGTCTATTTCCGTCTATGAAGCCCCCATTCAAATCGTTAATGTAAATGGCGTCTGGGGCATACTCTATTAACTTTCTCAGACGCTCTTCAGACTCCCTTATTTTTCTCTCCATTATCTTTTGTTCCGTTACGTCCATGACAATAGCTATCGCGCCCACGTAGTTTCCATTTTCACTCCATAAAGGTGAGGCTGAAACTTGAACAACCCGTGGTTCGCCGTCCCTACGACGAAGAACAAGTTCGTAGCGACTTACTCCACCCTTTTTTCTGATTTCTGTTTCCCCTCTAATTTTTTGAAAACTTTCCTCATCAACGATTTTTCGCGCATTTAATCCCAAAAGCTCCCTTTCCGTATATCCCACGATGTCAGCAAATGCCTTGTTCACAAATGTCAGATTATCATCTGGGTCTGCTATAATGATTCCTTCCATAGCAGTCCTCAAAAACATCTCAAGCTTCCTATTTGTCTCCGCCAGTTTCCTCTCAGTTTCCTTAAGCCTTGTGACATCGACTAATATTGCTTGAAAACCAACTGTTTTACCATCAACCATAAATCTGGAAGGTTTGCTCCAAAGATAAAGGACACTGCCATCTTTGCGCACCGCCCTAAACTCCAAATATCTGGGCTGTCTTCTTAATGCAATAATACGGAGAAATAAGCGCATCACCTTCCATCTGTCAGCCAGATGCAAAAAGTCTTTGAATGGACGGTTCACCATTTCTTTAACGGAGTACCCTAACAACTCTGCTAAAGCGCTGTTCACATATTTTAGTCTCCCCTTTAAGTCGGCAACAGCCACACCTAGGGCAGAATTCTCAGCGAAAACCCGAAAGCCCTCAAGCTTCGCGATGATTCTCTCCAGACTTCCACCTTTTAGGACATAATTTTGTTTACGCATTGAACAAACTTCCATGGTTGATGCTGTTCTTAGCAGTTAAAGTTTGTCTAAAAGACGAATTTAACTTGTATGAATGATGAGTCTGAATTAATAGTAACACTACATATTCAGAATCAGAGTCAGACTAACAAATTAAGTTATAAGCAAGAAGTTCGAAAGGTTAAAGTTCTTGTTAGGCGTCGTCGGTGTTTAGCTCATGGTCGAGGTTAAAGTTGGTTTATCCATGCTCCATTGTTTAGGCGAAACCTTCCAAGCAATGACTAAGCGCTTCACTGATGCGGAGACATCTTACATAGAAATAGTTGACGACGGATTTCACGCTTTAGATAAGCGCAGAACATCCACCCTCAAAAACATCAGCGAATCATACAACTTAAAATATTCTGTTCACGCGCCCTTCGCAGATATAAACATCGCATCACCATCAAAACAAATCTTGAAAGCCATGCTCAAACGGCTCGAGAAATCCATTGCGTTTGCAAGCGAGTTAAACGCGTATATCTGGGTTTTTCATCCTGGGCTAAAAACTGGCATCAGCATGTTTTATCCAGAAATGGATTGGCTTCAAAACCTAAAAACTGCAGGAAAACTTTCAAAAATCGCCAGAGACTACGGAGTCAAAATAGCCATAGAAAACGTGCCGGAGCCATATCCCTTCCTAATGAAAAGCGTTGAGCACTTCACAAGATTCTACAGCGAAGTTGATGAGGAAATCGGCTTGGCTTTGGACATTGGACACGCCAACATTAATGGGCAAATTGAACTTTTTCTAGACTCTTTCGCAGACAGAATTGTGCATATACACGCACATGATAATGATGGAAAAGAAGATCAGCACTTAGGCATAGGCTACGGAAGCGTTGATTGGAAAAACTTTGCGGAAAAATTAAGGAAAATGGCTTATGGAAGGACTGTTATTGTGGAGTCTGTTGAGCATGTTAAGGAAAGCGTGCAGAAACTCAAACAGTTACTATCCTAGCCTTCTGGAAGAGGGACTTCTATTTTCATAAAGTCTTCTGCTACTTTAGTGTTTTTGAAAATCTTCCGCGCCTGCTTCAAAAGCACATCCGCGTCATCGTATCTGGCACTTATATGCGTAAGAATAAGCTGCTTCGCCCTCGCCCTCTTGGCGACCTCAGCTGCTTGGCTTGGGGTTGAATGCCCATCTTCTTCGGCTTTTTCAGCCAAGCCATCATCTAAGGTCGCATCATGTATGAGAATGTCTGCATAAGCCGCAAACTCCGCTAAATTCTCAAACGGTCTAGTGTCCCCCGTATAAACAATTTTTCTCCCAGGTCTAGGCGGTCCCGTGACATCTTCGGGCTTCACAGCTTTACCGCTTGGCAATTTAACAGCGTGCCCGTGTTGAAGCCTTGACCACAGTGGACCTTCTGGAACGCCTAGTTTTTTGGCTTTCTCTGGATAAAATTTTCCCGGTCTCGGCTTTTCCACTAAGGCGTATGCTAGGCTTGGTATGATGTGGTTCGCCCATGTCGCGTTCACCGTATACTCGTCTTCTTCGCATACAACGCCGACATCGTTAATCTCGTAGATTTCTACGGGAAAAGTTAAGGCAAACTGCACCGTATCCCTAATTCCTTGTATGAAACTTTTTATTCCGAGTGGGCCGTAAACCTCAAGCTTTTTTTCGCGGTCTAGTAGAGCCATTGTCTGTATTAGCCCAGGTAAGCCGAGAACGTGGTCGCCATGCATATGCGTGATGAAAATTTTCATTTTTTTGTGGAATCCAGCTTTCGCCTTTATCATTTGTCTTTGCACGCCTTCGCCGCAGTCAAACATTATTTGTTCACCTTTGCGCTGTATGAGGATGGCTGGTAGGCTTCTTTTTGTTGTTGGGACGCTTCCGGCCGTCCCTAAAAAAACGACGCGTAGACTCATGTGGCTACCTCTTTTCGAACACGGCTATTTCCCGCGTTAGGCTTCTGTGAACATAAACATAGTGGGACTCTAAATGTTTATAGCCTAAAGCCACGCCTAACTGTTTGATTTCAACTGTTTTTGGCGCGGCAATGCAGACGCGTCTTCCAACTTCAAGCATGCTATCAACAGCCTTTAAAGCATCTTCAATTATTTGTTTTGTTGTCCTTTTAAAAGTGGTTGCGCTTCTTCCATAGGGTGGGTCTGCGACAACGCAGTCCACAGCCTTAATTGGCGGGGTTCGTGCGTCAGCAACAATTACTGCCTCTGGTTTAATGTTGAAGTGGGCGAAGTTTTTGAGACTTCCTCTCGCCATGCGCCGTTGAATGTCCAAGCCGAGAACACGGCAGCCAATAAGCGCGGCTTCTATAAGTATACCTCCTGTTCCGCAGAAGGGGTCGAAAACAAGTTCTCCAGCTTTAGGCTTGGCGAGGTTCACCATGCATCTAGCGAGTTTCGCGGGCATGGCTGATGGATGAAAAAAGGGCTTTTTACCTGGACGCCTATTAACGAAGGGTTTTGGCGGGATTTCCGCGAGTTTTAAGCCGAAAACCAGTTTTTTGTCTGTTAGGATTCCGAAGAAAGTTTTCTCCGGATTTCTGAGGTTCACCTTTGTTTTTTCTGTCATGTTTAAGACTAGTTCGCCTAGTTTTCTTTCAAGAGCCATCCCATCGATGCTGGTGGCGTGGTTTTTAACGTGTTTTATTCGAACCGCAAAGCTTTCCCCTTTCCTTAGGAGCTTGCTTATGTTTGTGGAGCATGTGGCCTTAACTATTTGTGCCATTTCAGCCTCACAGGTGAAGAGTTCCAATCCGCAAATTCTGGTTAAGGCTGCTCTGCGTTTTATGGCTTCAACACATTTTGGGTTCGCTTCAATCCTAAGTGTTTGGTCAAGTTTTTCTAAGATTTTGAAGGGGTAGCCTTCTGCCTCCATTATGGCTTTTAGTTCTGACGCTGGCAAAGTTTCGTGTTCGCCTGAAAGCAGAAAGAAAAGTTTAGAAACCATGATAGGAAACCGCAAATTTAGCTTTAGTGGTGTAGAAGGTTAGCTGAACTTGTCCTTTAATTCTTTGCTTATTAGGGGGGCTAGGGAAACTTTGCTTACATGGCTTGGCACGCTGTCTGTTCCAACTATTTCCTCTACGCCCGCTTCACGTATTCTTTTTTCCGCGTCGCCAATTAATAATGGGTGAACACAGGCGGCAAAAACTTTTCCAGCTCCAAGCTCTCTGAGAATTTTTGCAGCTGCAACTATTGTGCCGCCGGTGCTGATTATGTCATCAAAAATTATTACCGTTTTACCTTTTACGTCGAACTTTTTCTTTTCAACGCTGACATTGCCAGTGTAGCGGTCTCTGTGCTTCTCCAAGTAGCCGCATTCGCCGTTTAGGACTTTCTTTGCTTGTTCGGCGATGTATATTGCGCCTTTGTCTGGTGCAAGTGCAAAGGCTCCTTCAAAGCCCTTATCTTTAAAATATTCGGCTAAAAGTGGGATGGCTGAAAGGTTTTTTGCTGGGAAGGGAAACCTTTCCAGAGCTTTTTCCTCGTGCACGTTTACGGTTATTAAGCCGTCGACGCCAGCGGCTTTAAGCATACGTGCGATTGTGTCGATGCTGAGGGCTTCGCCTTGGAGGAAGATTTTGTCTTGGCGGGCATAAGCAAGATAAGGCACAACTGCTGTGAGTCTTTTTGCGCCGTTTCTTTTTGCAGCATCCGCAATTAACGCTAGCTGTACAAGTCTAGAATCTTGTGGGGGGCTTGTTGTCTGCACAATAACGGCTTCTTCATTTTCTAATTTGCCTTCTAATCTCACGTAGGATTCGCCGTCGGGAAAGGTTTTTGAAAAAACCGGCACTGCGGTCGCGTTTAGATGTTGGGCTATTTGTTCGCCTAGCTCTTTTGAGGCTGGTCCGGGTATTATTTTCATTTTCTCGCCGCGTCTAAGATGCGTTTTCAAAGCCTTTTAGACTTTTCCAGTCGCTCTAAACTGTTCTATGAGTTCTTTTGCTCTGTCCATGCGGATTTTGCGTTCCTCAACCATTTTTTCTGCAACCAAATCCACAAGCTCGCCTGTTGCACCAGCCGCTATGGCGATGTTTCTTGCGTGAAGCGACATGTGTCCTCGTTGTATGCCTTCGTGGGCTAGTGCGCGTAATGCGCCGAGGTTTTGTGCTAAGCCTACAGCAGCGAGAACTTCCGCGAATTCGTTGGCTGTTTTCACGCCTAGGATTTTTAGGCATACTCTCGCTATTGGGTGGGTTCGCACAGCTCCGCCTATGAGGCCCACAGCCATCGGCAGTTCAATTGAGCCGACCAGGTCGCCGTCCACGTTTTTCTCCCATGTTGAAAGTGTCGTGTATTGGCCGTTTCTAGCCGCGTAGGCATGTGCGCCAGCCTCTATGGCGCGGTGGTCGTTGCACGTGGCGATTATTACGCCTATTATGCCGTTTAGGATTCCTTTGTTATGCGTGGCTGCGCGGTATGGGTCTGCAGCTGCGAAGGCGGAGGCGTTCACTATGCCGTCGACGACTTCTTCTCCGCCGACGGATTCTTTTGGCACGGTGCACCATGCTCTGGCTAAGCGTTTGACAGCTAAGTTGGAGATTATGCGTAGGTAAACGCGTCCGCCTGTTACGCGTTCTACTAGGGGGGCTACGGCTTCGCACATGGTGTTGACGGCGTTTGCGCCCATAGCGTCGCG
>JBNAVK010000041.1:0-11365 GCA_049700435.1 Candidatus Bathyarchaeales archaeon | reverse complement strand
TCCCGCCGATACCAGTGAAGGCGATACATGTTAACCAAACAATAAATGGCATCGATCAAGAAGTGCCATTCCAAATAGAGGATTGGGCTTCAGACTACAGAATCCCATTGGGCTTAACTGGCAACGCAAGCATCTTCGGCAACAGACACATGCTAGTCTTCCTAGTAAACCCAAACGTCTCAAAAGTCACCATATGGTGGAACGGAAGCGACACGGCAACACAAACACAACTCGCATACATAAACAGATACTTTTCATACACGTTTGGCGACCAAACTCATCCAATAACCCTTAGTAACGGAATACTACAATTAGCAATAGACTTTTCCGGTGACAGCTCATTTAAGGCAATTTCAACGTTAGGCGGAACTACAGCCACCGCAACACTCATGCGAGTAAACCAAAACACAGCCCACTATGGACACTCAAGACCCATGTATGCCATCCTAAACGGCACAGTAAGAGCCGTGATACACCATGAAGTTGAATGGCCCAGCGGCGGAGTCTCCGGCTGCCCCAACTTTTACGCCCACATTGTTTTGACGCTTCCAGCAAACGCGACATACTACACTTACCAACTAAGGTTCATGTTTGTAAACTCCTCTCAATCCAGAACTATAACAGACCTATGCCCAATCAGACTATCGTATTCTAGTGGACAGCCACTAACTGAAAACGGAACGGCAAGCGGTTATCCAAGAGTTTCAAGCTCAACTGGCTTATTCTACAATTATTCAGCCTCATATTGGCAGCATCATTGGAGCCAACTGAACTCTTCGTTGACGAGAGGAGCAGGAATAATGTTTACAGACGCCGCAAACCAAATGCTGTACTTTTTCGACAACATAGCAGGAAATAAGACGGGAGCGTTTGACATTGCTTCAGGGGAAATACGGCTATGCCCAGTAACCAACAGAGCCTCAGCAAGCTTCACATATCCACTAGACTTGATTTGGTATGGCGCAGTAGTTACATTTGATGGAACAACACCAATCTACAAATCTGACGGCAGCGGCTTATGGGTAACAGCCGAATACCCGCCAACAATAACCGTGACAACAGAAAACTAAAGCATATCCGTCAACGTTTGAATCTTAAATTTCGGATTCACCGTCGCCACAAACCCAGCAAACTCTTTATTCCTCTTTAAATTTTGTATGTCCTCGTCTTCTGTTAATATGGCGTCGCAGCGATTCACAGCTGACGAAAGAATCAAGCAGTCTATAAAATCATTCAACAATTTTCTAAGCTTAAAAGCCATAAGCAAAACCGAACTCTCATACAACGGAATCACAGTTACACGTTCATCATAAGTTATGGCTCTTATGCCTTTTGCCACTCTTTCAGCTGGAAGCGTTCCAGCAAAAACATACTTCGCTCCTTTAGCGGAAAGTTCAAAAATACTTACGTCACTTATCGAAATTTGATGTTTCTTCTCCATCAACCCAACGAGCATATCTTTCGGAAGACTTTTAATGGAAATCCCTATGGCCGGCAAAAGATACGTGGTATCCAAAAGCAACCTCAAGCCTCAGCCTTCCTAGAAAGCTCCCTTCTAAAACCATGAAACTCCTCAAGAGTTATCTCAACAGAAGAAGGTTCTTTCAAAACATCCTCAAGTTTCGGAACAGGTTCCACCACAAGCCTTCCATCCTCAACCTTATAAACTACTTTTTCATGAGCTCGAAGCCCAAGCTTCTCCCTAATTTCCTTAGGCGGAAAAAGCTCGCCTTTCGAACCTACTCGACTTTCAACCATTTATTCGACTCACCGAGTAAAAACTTACAATCCTCTCTAATAAGGGTTGCGGCTTATTAATACCCTATTAAATATTCGCCGGCAATCACCATCAATAGAGATAGGCTAATACATCTAACCTTTCAGTTCATAAAAGCTAACTATCGCTCTATTTGGATTTAGAGTTATTTTGAATGTGGATTTTGGGTTCATAGAGGTTAAATAAGAAAACTTCAGATTTCAATATCAATAAAGGTGAAAACATGACAACTAAAAACTTGTTAAAATCAAGAAAAGCCATATCCCCAATACTAGCCACACTCCTACTAATAGTTATAGCCGTGGCAGCCATAGTGGTAACCTACGCTTGGGTAATGACGTACATGGGCAGCGCGGGACAACAAGCAGGAGTAATGCTCTCTAAAGACGCAGTCGCATGGCCTAACAACACCACCATAACCATTTATATCAGAAACACCGGGACGTCCGACGCGACAATAAGCGCTGTCTACATCGGTACTTCAGCAACAAACCTCACAAGCGTCGATTTTTCACCGAAAAACGCTCCTGTCGCCGCCAATGGCGGCACTGCTACATTAACAATAAATTATAGTTGGGAAGACAACGTAAGATATTACTTCAAAGTGGTTCCCAGCACCGGAGCTGCATTAGAATTCAACGAAGCACCATAACCGCCTATAACCCTCCATAACAAACGTAAAACCAAAAATACACGTAAACTATTTTCTCCGCTTTTAAACATCAAAAATAATTAATGCTAATTATGTAAGCTCTAATTAATTGGTGCCAAAAATGCAATTAATCTCATTGATAAATGTTACAAAGCTATTAGTATCAGTAGGCTTTTTAACCTACGCTTCTTGGAGTGATTTCAAAACCCGCGAAGTAAGTAACAAGGTTTGGGTTCTCTTAGCCCCACCAGCTTTCACATTAACTGCAATTGAGCTGTTTCTTTACGGAAGCTTGCAGCAACTGCTTCTTTATGGCTTATGCTTCGGCTTAACAGCAACCTTTGCCACAGTGCTTTTTTATTCTGGAGGCTTCGGAGGCGCCGACTCAAAAGCCCTAATGTGCTTAGCGCTTGCCCTACCATTTTACCCAGAAATATTCCAGCCATTGACTGGAACGCCGTCGCCAATCTCCAAATTCTTTTTTCCAATAACCGTATTTAGCAACGCTGTTCTGCTTGCAGCCGCAACAGCAATCTACCTTTTATTTTACAACATCGTTTGGCACTGGAAGAACGGCAGAAAACTTTTTGAAGGCTATGAAACGTCTTTTGGAAAAAAGATTATGGTTCTGTTAACGGGTTACAAAGTCTCAATTAGCAAGTTGAAGGATAAGTGGCATATTTACCCAATGGAGGACTTAGAAGAAAACACACTCAAAAGAACGCTTCTAGTCATGCCCAAGGACGAAGGAAGAGACGCCATAGTTCAGAGACTAGCAAAGGCTGTTGAAGAAGGAAAAATTGACAACAGTGTCTGGGCGACGCCTGGACTACCCATGTTAATTTTCATAACAGCAGGTTTAATCCTAGCCTTAATGTTGGATAATGTTATTTGGGTCTGCATCCGCCTCCTTATTGGATAAAAACTTGCTGTTTAACAGTTAGATTACTTCTGCCTTTTGGAGTATAAAATCGCAGCCATCAGCAGCAACACCGACGCAACAGCAATCAACGGAAAAGCATAGTCTTGGTATGGATAATATGTGCCAGTTATTCCCTCGGCGACGGCTTCATAAGAATAACAAAAGGCGCTCAAGATATAGAGCGTTATCGACAAGATTAGCAAGGAAATTTCAGCTTTAAACTTCACGAATTTGTCCCCACGCTTTTTTCAACGAAGTTGACCCTATACGTAAGAACTAACTAAAATACTTTACGAAAAAATGTTATCTGCATGTGAAAAATATTGTGTTTAGGTGAACCACATTTGCTTGCTGAACTTTTTAATGAACTAAAAACATTCTTGGAAGGTGAAACCTGGAAATTAAGTGTTGTTGTTATGCCCGATTTTTTCACCGACCGCTTGGTAACGCTTCAAAACAGCCCTAAAACTTTCATAAAGCAAGTCAACGATGTAATGAGGAGGAAGGGCGGAAGCATCGACGGAATAACACAGACGGAGCTTAGAGGAGGGAACGCCGTAAACACAGCTGCAGCCCTAGCCGCCTTAGGCGCTAAAGTCACACCAATAATATGCACAAATGAATTTGGAAAGCACATGGTTAAGTTCCATCTTAAAGGGTGGAAAGTGGATTTCTCCCACATCAAAATTTTTGAAAAACCATCATTGACAACCGCCCTAGAATTCAAAACCAAAAGCGGCAAAGCCAATGTCATGCTCAGAGACATCGGTAGCCTCGCAGATTTTGGACCACAATCCCTAAACGAAGAGGACTTTGAGATTATTGAAAGCGCAGATTATGTTTGCATTTTTAATTGGGCTGGAACTAGGCGTTTCGGCACGGAATTAGCCAGAACCGTTTTTAAGCGCGTAAAGGGGAAGGAAAAGGGCAAAACCTATTATGACACGGCAGACCCAACCCCAAACAAAGGGAAGATTCCAAAACTTGTAAGGGATGTTTTGCAAAGTCGATACGTTGATGTGTTGAGCGTGAACGAGAACGAGGCTTACTGTTACGCTTCACAATTAAGCAACAAAATAAAAGAGTTGGAAGGGGAAATGAGCTTCGAGGAACTGGCGAAAGAGTCAGCGCGCATTCTTGCAAAAAACTTGTCTGCAAGGATTGACCTGCACGCAACCAGTTTCGCCGCTACATTCACGAAAAAGAAGGAAACAGTCATTCCATCTTTTCGGGTGCCAGTTTTAAGAGCCACCGGGGCTGGAGACGCTTGGAATGCTGGAAACATTATCGGAGATGCTTGCGGGCTTTCAGACAATTGCAGGCTAATGTTGGCAAATGCTGTCGCAGCTTACTACATATCAAATCCAGACGGGCTGCATCCAACACGAAGAAAACTCATAGAGTTTCTTGACAAGATAAAAGGAAAGCTTAGTTTGCCGTCAAACTTCGAATGGTTTTGCTAAATTATTTTAGGCGCTTTCGCACATTTAACAATAGCGCAAAATTGCAGAGAGGCTTAATGATTGTCAAAACTCTTTGGCAGCTCTGGAGTGCGCGGTCTGGTTAACGTTAATTTAACGCCATTGTTAGCGGCCAAGATAGGATTGGCTGTTGCAACATTTTCCAAAGCCAAAAAGGTGTTTGTGGCAAGAGACACGAGGGTTTCTGGTTTAATGCTGGAGGACGCACTTGTCTCTGGACTTTTGACTGGAGGCGCTAATGTTGAATGTTTAGGGGTTTTGCCGACTCCTGTTTTGGCGTATTTGACTAAAAAGTTGGGGGCGGATGTTGGCGTTATGATAACGGCTTCCCATAACCCGCCACAATACAATGGAATTAAAATTTTTGGCGGCGACAGCGCGTCTTATGATGAACAGAGCCAAGATGAAATTGAAAAAATGGTTAGGGAAGAAAACTTTAGGCTGGTTGATTGGAGAGGTGTCGGTGAAGCATCATCAAAAGATGAAAGTCACTTATATATTGAGATGATGAAAGCAAACGTGAAACTTGACAGAGAATGGCACGTTGTTGTTGACTGCGGATGCGGAGCAACAGGCAATATTGCGCCACGAACCTTCACAGAATTAGGATGTAAAGTAACAGCCGTAAACGCGCAGCCAGACGGTTTCTTTCCAGCGAGAAGTCCAGAGCCAGACGCAGAATCCCTAAAACCCTTAGCAAGAATTGTAAAAGAACTAAACGCAGATTTAGGAATAGCCTACGATGGAGACGGAGACAGAACAGCATTCACAGATGAAAAGGGAAATTTCGTAAGTTTCGACCATGTTCTGGCAGCTTATGCAGCCTACGCTTCTAAGAGGATAAAAGGCGGAATAGTTGTGACAAATGTTGAGGCTTCCATGTGTATTGAAAAAATGGTGGAAGCTCATGGAGGCAGTGTCATAAGAACTAAGGTAGGCGACATCTACATTACAGAAGCAATAAAAAGGCACGGTGCCGTCTTCGGCGGTGAACCATGTGGGGCATGGGTGCATCCACGCTTTCATTATTGCCCAGACGGGATATTGTCATCGGTTTTGCTTCTAAAAGCTCTAGAAGATGAAGGGAAAAGGTTAACAGAGTTTATTTCCGAAGTGCCACGGTACCCAGTGGTTAGGAAGAATGTTGCTTGCCGAAATGAAACAAAATACAAAGTTGTTGAAAAAGTCGGAGAGAAACTAAAGACTGTCTTCCCTGACTATAAGGATTTTTCAAGCATTGATGGTGTGCGGTTGACACTTAAAAATGGATGGGTTCTTGTTAGGGCTTCTGGAACGGAGCCGCTTATAAGGTTGACTGTTGAAGGTGAATCAAGGAAAGCGGCTAGAGAAATAATGGGAAAGAGTTTAAAATTGGTTAGAAAAATTGTTGGAGGATAGAAAAGGTGAAGGCTGTTGTTTTAGCAGCGGGGGAGGGTTTAAGGCTTCAGCCAGTTACGGCAACAAGACCTAAACACTTGATAAAGCTTGGCGGAAAACCCATACTTGAACATTGCTTGGACGCGCTAAAGACTGCTGGAATAGACGAAGCATTAATTGTTATTCATTACATGGGAGAGAAGATTCGCAATTACTTTGGAGATGGGAAAAATTTTGGCTTAAAAATCGAGTATGCTAAGCAGGAAGCTGTTAAAGGAACAGGCAACGCCATAGGCACCGCTGAGCCATACGTAAAGGGCGAGTTTTTGGTGGTTTATGGAGACTTGCTCTTCACATCTGAGGCGGTTAAAAGAGTGATTAACCTTCATAAAAAGGAAAAACCAGCCGCTTCCATGGCTGTTGTTCCCGTGAAGAAGACGGAAGACTACGGCATAGTGGAACTTGATAAGGATAACCGCGTAAAAAGAATAGTTGAGAAGCCAAGCCGAGGCGAAGCTCCTTCAAAATTGGCAAACGCTGGCATTTTCGTGTTCACAGAAGAGATTTTTGACAAAATAAAGAATACAGCAGCTTCTGTTAGGGGCGAGTGGGAAATAACGGACACGATGTCGATGCTGCTGAAGGATGAAATGCCAGTTTTAGCCGCTCAAATCCCCGCTGACGACTGGATAGACATCGGCAGACCATGGGATTTGCTTGAAGCAAACCGCTGGGTTTTGACAAGGATGAAGCATGAAGTTCACGGGTTTGTGGAGGAAGGAGCACACCTAATCGGACCGGTAACAGTGGCGGAGACCGCCCGCGTACGCTCTGGAGCCTACATTGAAGGACCCGCGTTTATAGACGAAGAAAGCGACATAGGACCAAACTGTTACATCCGCCCATACACAAGTATTGGCAAAGAGGTTCGCATAGGAAACGCTTGCGAAATAAAAAACAGCATAATCATGGATAAGACGCATATAGGGCATTTGTCATATGTGGGCGATAGCGTTCTCGGCGAAAACTGCAATTTTGGGGCGGGAACAATAACAGCAAACTATAGACTCGACGCTAACACAATTAAAATGATTGTGAAAGATAAGGTTGTGGACAGCGGAAGGAAGAAGTTGGGAGCCTTTTTAGGCGACAATGTAAAAACTGGAATAAACGCACTTTTCATGCCAGGCGTCAAGATTGGCGTTAACACTTGGGTTGGTCCAAATGTTGTTGTAGAAAGGGATTTACCGCCTAACACCGTGATATTGGCGCGCCAAAGCCTTGAGAGAAGGGAATTAAAATTCTAAGCTTTAATCCCCGAAAGTGTTAATAGGCTTTGCGTTTCTTTTTGAGGTAATGTTGAAAGAAGAAAATTTGTTAGCGCTCTTGAAGGAATTGCTCCGTAATTCAAAAAGAAGCGATAGGGAACTTGCTAAGGCAATTGGTTTATCTCAACCAACGGTGACTAGGCTTAGGAAACAAGTGGGGAATTATGTAAAAAATTACACAGTTGTTCCGAAATTCAATAAAATAGGTTATGAGATTCTAGCAATTACATTCATGAAGGCAACCACTTATGAGAAGAAGAAATGTGAAGAAAGAATCTCTCATGCTAGAGAGTGGCTTAGGAAAAAACCAAACGTGGTTTTTGCCTCAGATGGAGAAGGCTTAGGAAAAGACGCTGTAGCAATTTCACTTCACAAGGATTACTCGAAATATACAAGTTTCATAAGAGAGCTTATTTTCGAGTTCAGCGGCTTTGTCTGCGATGTCCAATCGTTCATTGTGAGTTTGCAAACAGAGATTGTATTAAAGCCATTTAATCTGACGTATCTAGCTGATGACATCGAAACTTTACGTTAAAAACCGAGAAACGCATTTATTTAAAATCCTAAATAGTGGTTCTACAATTCCATATTCAGAGTGGAGGTTTAAAAGTGTCTGTGGCGCAGAGAAAATTCTTCACGGAAGTTGCAGCACTGGTGGATAAAAATGTGATGGTTACAACCATAACGGGAAAAACTTATAGCGGTTCGTTGATTGGCATAAACCCTGACACGTTAAGCCTTTGCCTTGCAGACGCAAAGGATGAAGAGGGTAGAACGTTGCACAGGGTTTTTTTAAACGGTAGGGCGGTAGCCCAAATAATAAGTGTGGAAAAACCCTTCGACTTAAAAGCCTTGGCAGACCGTCTTGAGAAAGTCTTTCCAACAATGGTTAAGCTCTACGAGGATAAGGGGTTCATATGGGTTATGGACAAGGTTAAAGTAACAGATAAAGGCGTGGTTGAAGGTTCAGGGCCGGCTGCCGAACGGGTGCAAAGAGTTTACGAGCAATTCGTTAGCGAAATTAAAGGTTAGACAAACCAGCGGAACTGCTGCTCCTCTTTCTTCTTTTCTTCTCCAACCGTTCTAATCATCCCAAAGGACTCCAGTATCTTCTTTGTTTCTTCAGCTGCGGCATCCAGCCTTGACAAGTCAACATTCAATTTCAGATATTTGCAAAGCGCTGACATGGCATAACGCGCTCCGTTTGCATCTGGATACATGCCTTGTGTTTCAACCAGAAGCGAGAGACCTTTGAAACCTCTTAACTTGCCAAGTCCGATTAGGAGACCCGCGACGCCGAATATTTGTCCAACCATAACTTTTGTTCCGAGGCTTAAGGCTTCATTCAAAGTTTCCGGGTCTGATGCTGCGCAGTAAATTGTTGGAGTTTCTTTTATCTCGTCTTGCTTGTATCCTCCCAACGTTATTAGGAAGTGGCAACCCAGTTCTTGGGCTATGTCTAAGACACGTCCGCAAAGCTCGTACTGTCCAAAGGTTGTTAGGGCTTGCGTGTTTCCATACCAGATGATTAAATCACGTCCGCCATTTGAGCTTTTATAATAGTAGAGTTCGTTTATGGGGGAACGCGCACCACCAGTTTCTGTTGTCACAGCCAAATCCTGGAAAGATGCGGATGAGATTTCAGCAAAAAGCTTAGCCTTTAACTCGCTAATCAGGTGTAAGGCTGCAATGTTAGCTATAAATCCTATACCTGGTAATCCTTCGATTAGAACTGGGTTTTTGAGTTTCGGTTTTTCGTAAATCTCTATTGTGCATGGCATGTTTTGTTTCCCTTTTTGGTGTCATGTAATGTGAGAAAAAGGGTATAAGTGTGTTTAGGCTGGATGGACGCGACTATGACTTTGTGAGGAAATCTAACAAGACGCTTGCAACTTTGTCAACTTCTTCTGAAAGCCCATGTGCAGAGTTCTCAAAGTAAACAAGTTTAGCGTTCGGTATAGCCTCAGCCAATATTGCACCGTTCTCCGGCGGCACAAGAATGTCTCGTTTGCCATGCAGCACCAGCGTAGGCGCCTTAATCTGCGGCAACCTGTCATAAGTGTCAAAACCTGCTATGGCGTCCAATTGACGCATGAAGGCCTCGTTTGAAATTGGAGCCTTAACCATCTGCTGGATTGAAAGTTTAATGAACAAAGGATTGTTTTTGATGAAGTCTTCTGTGAAAATAAGCTTAACCATTATTTTGGCTATTTCTTCTGGAGACAATTTGCTTCTGTCAACCGTGAGCATCTCCAACACTTCTGGGGATGGTTGAACAGCTTTTGCGCCACCGCAGAAAGTTGAGCAAAGAACCAGTTTCTCGACTTTTTCTGGATAGTTTAGCGCCAGTTCTTGGGCTATCATTCCTCCCATGGAAAGCCCTAAAACGTTGGCTCGGGGGAAACCCAAAGCATCCATTAGGTTTGCGGTGTCTTCAGCGAACAGTTTAATGGTGTATGGCTTGTCGGATACGTCTGTTCGCCCAGCTCCCCTGTTGTCGAATAAAATGAGCTTTAACTTTCTTGAGAGAGCGTTGATTAGCCTCGGGTCCCACCAGTCTATGTTTGCTCCTAACCCCATTATCATTACTAGAGGAACGCCTTGTCCGCGTATTTCATAGTAAATGTTAATGTCTTTTACTTTTATTTTCGGCATTGTTAACCTCTCGCTTTTCTAGGTATAGCTGTCCCTCGTATAAAGTTAATGCAAGCTACAATAAGCTCCAGAAATAGTTTTATTAGGAATGGGCTTGTTGATTTTAGGTTTAGCCATGAGTTTTGAAGTTAAAGAAAAAGACTTGCTCGCGAGGATTGGAAGGTTAAAAACCAAAAGTGGCACTGTTGAAACTCCACTGCTTTTTCCAGTGATAAACCCAGTCACGCAACCCATACCGCCCAGAAGAATCCGAGAAGATTTCGGCTTCAAAGCCCTAATAACAAACGCATACATACTAAAGAAACATTTCCAAAACCAACCCGCAGAGAAGGGAATACACAAATTCTTGGATTATGATGGAGTCATAATGACGGATTCAGGCGCCTACCAAATCCTAGTTTACGGCGACATAGAAGCCAGCCCAGAGGAAATTGTCAAATATCAGGAACAAATAGGTGCTGACATAGCCACAATTTTGGATTTGCCAACAGGCTGGAAAGTTTCAAAAGAGCATGCGGAAAAAACAGTGAAGGAAACTATAAGTCGGGCTAAACAGTTCTTCAACATAAAAACCAGAGAGGATATTTTGTGGGTTGGTCCCGTTCAAGGAGGAAGACACCTAGACCTTGTGACATATTCAGCCATTGAAATGGGAAAACTTCCCTTTCACATTTACGCCTTGGGAAGCCCAACAGAGGTTATGGAACGTTACCGTTTTGATGTTTTGGTTGACATGATAATGACGGCTAAAATGAATCTTCCGCTGGATAAGCCGCTTCACCTTTTCGGTGCTGGGCACCCATTCATGTTTTCTTTGGCTGTGGCCCTTGGATGCGATTTTTTCGATTCCGCTGCCTACGCCATATACGCCAGAGAAGACCGTTACATGACTGAAACTGGCACTTTGAGGTTGAACGAAATTGAATATTTCCCATGCCTATGCCAAAACTGCACAAGCAAAACGCCGAAACAAGTTTTGGAAATGCCAAAGGAAAAACGCCAAGTTTTCCTCGCAGAACACAACCTTCACGTTTGCGTTTCAGAGCTAAATCGCATAAAACAAGCCATAAAAGATGGGCGTTTATGGGAACACTTGGAAGTGAGGGCGCGTGGACACCCAGCGCTGTTTCAAGCCCTAAAAAGGTTGAGGAAATATAGCGATTTCATCGAAAA
>JBNAVK010000040.1:0-11671 GCA_049700435.1 Candidatus Bathyarchaeales archaeon | reverse complement strand
TTCGCGTTTGGAATAGCCAAATAAAGAATTGGCAAAACATCCTCCAAAGGCTTGTCAGCCTGAGCCAAAAACTTAATCCTTTCAGGATCAGCAGTGCAAGGCGTTATCTCCTTAATCTCAATTTTCTTAACCAAAACTTCTGGAAACAAAAGCTCCGCAAAATCTTTGTCGCTCATTTAATTTTCTCCCTTATGATTCTTTCGAATTCTTCTTCATCAAAATCTGCAGAGAGTTTCACATCACCGTCCACTACCACGGATAAGCCTTGGACGCCATATTTAACAGCTTCCGGCGATTTGATTGACTTCATTTCAATATTGACAGAATCTTTGAATTTAGACGTTATATTCATGATTTTTTCCATAAAAGGTGCGAAATCGCAGACACAAGAACCAAGAGGTGCAAAGACTTCGATTTTCAACATATGCTTTTTAGTCATGTCAAGCCTCCCAACGCATATCCAACCATTACAATGCCAATTATCACAAAAATGATTCCAAAACTTTTTGTTAATAAATCGCTTTTTTCAGATATTTTTTGGCTTATGGCTTTTCTGGCTGTTGCAAGCAAAGTGCTCAGTAAAATCACTGGCAAAGCGTGACCCAGACCAAACATTAAAAGTAGGAAGCCGCCGTGAAATGGAGTAGGTGCTGTTAGAATTGTCAGCAGTATCGCTGGTAATACTATGGATAGGGAGCACGGTCCTAACGCTATGGAGATGACGAGTCCGAAAAGAAAGGAGCCGATTGCATAATTGTATTTTGAAAAGTTTGTTAGAGCGTTCAGTTTTAGGGCGTTTATCCGCTCATTTAAAGAAATGCTAAAGTTGGGTAAGTTGATTTTCCCGAAAAAACCCAGATTGTTGAATCCGAAAAGTATGAGAAGAACACCCGCAATTCCCATGAACAATGAGTAATTCACTATGCTTAACGGAATGAGAGAGGTTACGGCGTAGCCGAGGGAAAAGAAAACGAGGCACATGGCTATGGTAAAGCTAATTCCGATGACTAACCCCTTCGATGTACTTTTGCCAATCCCCACCGCATATGTGAGGTACACTGAAATTAAAGCAATCGAGCACGGCGAAAGAAAGGTTACAAGCCCAAGAAAGAATAAGCTCAAAACTTCTTCAAACATATGGCTTTACTAAGCCTCCAAAAGCTGGTCTATTTTGTTTTTAACGGTGTCAGTTGCCAATTCTTCGGTGTAAACTTTAGCCACATGCAACGTCTTATCTATGAGAACAACAGTTCCATCGCGAATTGAGTAATCTTTGTAGGCGTCTACTATGTCCAATGTTTGGTCATCGTAATCGTTGCCTAAAATCCATGTAATGCCGTAGCTACTGCGGATGCTTGTAAGCTGACTATTTGGGCAACTTGCAACAGCAACTGTGACTATAGTGAATGGCTTTTTTCCACAATATGTGTTACACAAAGTTTTCAATTGACTGAGTTGATGGTCATTTATGGGATAAATTTGTCCGCTGCAGCCTACAGCCATAAAATGAATGGCGACTACTTTTCCATTTTGCTGGCTTAAAGAAAATTGTGTCCCATTTATGTCTTTTAGAGAGAATGTTGGCGCAATTTCTGGTGGTGGTGAAGTGTTAGAGTTGCCGCCAATGGCTGGGGGGAGTTGACTGTTATAATATTGCCAATAGCCGTAAACTCCAAATATCATAATAAATAAGCAGAATACCCCGAGAATTTTGCCTTTAGGCCATTTTCTCGGTTTTCTTGCGATCTCTCTTTCTTTTTGTATCTGGTAAGCTTCTTGGGCTTTTTGAAGTTTCAACTGCCTTTTACGCTGTATTTCCTTCCAACTTTCTCGCTTCTTTTGCTTTTTTGGCACACTACCCCCCTCTTAATCGGTAAATTTTATTGGCTGCAACATTCTTTCTAGTTGTTCTCTGTCAGTGCGGTATTTTGGTTGTTGGATTTGGGTGCATTCTTGTAGGGTTTTCCCTCCATTTGCGAGTTTTACGGCGAAGGGGAAGCATCCCTGTTCTCCGCATTCCTTAGAGTCTGTTTTGGGCAAAAGCCTGTATACCTCAAGTGGGTTAAGCTTCTGTTTGATTTCTAAAAGCTTGGGGTCTGGAGAACCGTGCCTCTCATAGTACTCATAAGCCTTGTCCAGTATAGCCTTCAATTTTTCCAAGAGCCTTAAGGCGATTTCCTCCCTTAAAGCGCAGCCTAACTTAATCTTTCCATCAGAATAAACAGTTACAAGCTTCCCATTTAAGAGGAAGGTAACTGATCCGAAAGCCTTAGCATATTGCGAATGGGGTATAGCCAAAAAAAGTATGGGAATGATCTCGCTTAGAGGCTTGTCTGCTTGAGCGGTTATCTGAAGCTTTCTAGGCTCAAGAAGGCACGGAATTTTTTCCGTAATGCTGATTTCATAAATCATAATCTCAAATCACTTATAGTTTCGCTTCTTTGATGACAACTTCTGCTATTTTCTTAACATCCGCCTCATAAATGTCGAGAGTTGGCACCTTTTGCAAGTATTTCGATATGTCAATTTCATAGTCAATTCTTTTTCCAGCCTTCTCCAAGACTTTTGACGCGCATCTGTTACCGCACCCGTTTATGACTATGTTCTTTTTCGCTTTTTCCGCAATGTCTAGGTGTGGCTTTGAGCCCGCTGCAACAGCTGTTGTGCAGCACATTCTCGCCTTGTCAAGGTTTGTCAGCAAAACGCCTACAGCGTGTCCTATTTGCCCGACATTGGCTGCTCCGTCACAAACCCAAACCACATTTTCATGCTCGGCAACCTTATAGCACAAGGGAAGAATTTTGGGTTGGACAGTTGCCTCTTTTTGTTCATTCATGCTTATCCCTCCAAAATTGCCTTTACAATCAACTCTTTAGCCTTCCTAATGTCTTCTTGAGAAATGTATTTCTCCACGCCTAAGCCCTTGCCAATATCTGTGTGCAAAGCCACTTTTTTCATGCCAATATCCCGAACAAGCACGATGCTTTTGGAAATTTTGAAACCAGCGTTTTCTATCGTCTTTCTAGCACATTCAAAGGGGCAACCGTCCACCGTTATTATTTTCTTTGCAGCCTTCGACTTTCCCAAAACCGGCTTAACGCCAAGCGGCACCGATGGCAAACATCCGATGGCAACCTTTTCCAATCCAAGTTCCTTAACCACTTCTAAGCAAGCCAATGCACTTGTTATTCCAGTGTTTGACAAACCGCCGAAACAAGAAAATATCACAGTTTCATGGGTTGGCATCCCTTCTTGCCATTCTCCTTCTTTTGACATTTCATTCTCGCCTCCTCTAAACCATTTGTTCAATAACACGTTTTGAAAGCGCATCCAAAAAATCAGCATCCACCGCGTCAATCACTTTAAGTATTGCTGGGTCAGCAATTGAATAGAACCTTCTGTTTCCATACTTCCTATGCTTCACAAGTCCACAACCCTTTAGAATCGATAAATGCCTAGAAACTAATGGTTGCGCGATTCCCACACACGGAACAATTTCGCAGACACATCTCTCTCCATCACGCAAACATTCAAGGATTTTAAGCCTCACAGGATCAGAGAGGGCGCGGAAGATTTTGGCTTTGAACCTGCTTACATTTTTTGTTTTTGGATGCATGTTTAAGCAAAAGTCTATAACAATATTTAAATATTGCTATATTCTTCATCACTTCCCTAAGGTGAAAACAATGAAAGAAGTTAAAGTTGAAATCGTAGGCCCTGAGCCGCCTTGCATGCGATGTCAAGCAGCCAAAAAGGCCGTGGAAAAGGCTGCTGAAAAACTTAAGCAGTCTGGAATTAAGGTGGAGATTGAAAAGGCAAATATAATGTCAAAGCAAGTAGCGCAGAAGTATGGCGTTTTAGTTTCTCCAGCCATAGCAATAAATGACACTGTCAAAATTATGGGAAGAATCCCAAGCGAAGATGAAGTGGAAAAACTGCTGAAAGAAGCAGCCAAATAGAAGGCGAAAAAGCGCATGGAAGAAAAAACTAAAAGAGCCGTCCGCGCAGGCATAATCCTAGCATTCATAATAGTTGTCATAGGGCTTCTAATCTACAGCCGAATAGTAGCATATTCGCTGGCGCCGCAATCAAAACCCGTTGATTTACGTCCGCTTCCACTATGGCAAATCCCAATAGTATACTTAATTGACTACTTCAGCCATGGAACAGTTTGCCTCCTCTTCGCATTCACAGTTGCAGGCTTAATCTACGAGTTTGTACCAAAAGAAGCAATAACAAAATATATGGGCAGCGGAAAAGTAGCAGGATATGGACTTGCGCTTGGAATGGCCCCCTTCCTAACAGTTTGTTCATGTACGATGGTTCCCCTCTTTGGCGGAGTATTGTATGCCGGGGCGGGAATAGGCCCAGCAATAACTTTCTTGTTGATGGCTCCAGCAGCCAACATCCTATCCATACTGCTCACTGGAGAGATGATATCATGGGAGATCGCGGGAGTGCGCATTATAGTGTCTGCAGTTGTGTCTCTGGTTGCAGGTGTAATTATATCAAAAACTCCATGGGGTAAGGCGGTCGAAAAAGAGCACCAAATAAACAGTGCAGCTTCATCATTGGCGAAGATAGAGATTGTTAAGCCTCCTTTAGATGAAAGACTTTGGGCATCGCTAAAATTTGCAGGGTATTTGGCAAAACAAATTCTTCCATTCTTTCTTTTGGGGCTGGTTGCAGTCAGCTACGTAGAGGCGTTTCTGCCAGAAGACATTGTTGGAACATACCTAACAGGCGTCACAGGAGTTTTAATTGCTTCTGTTATTGGCGGGCCTCTTTACACTCCCACGCTTGTCGAAATTGTTCTCGGGAAGGGAATGTACGAGTTAGGCATGTCGAAGGGCGCGTTGCTTAGTTGGCTTATGGGGCAACCATATGATGTGGCTAACGCCTTAGCTGTCTCGCGGATAGCCAAGTGGAAAGTCGTTTTAACCTATATGCTTATAGCTTGGGCTGGAAGCGTAATCTTTGGACTGCTTTACGGCATGTTAAGCGGGTCGCTGTAAGCCATGACTGAAAAGGAACTTGAAAAGAAACAGCCTTGCGCGTGTGCGCAAGCGGCAACAGACCTTTTAAAATCTGTCTCGCCGATAAAAGAGGGAATGCTGAAAGAAGTAAAATGTAAGGGATGCGGAAAAACTTTCTTGGCAAACTTTGAAACTGAATACTGTTATGACTGCCGAAGAAAAAAGCAGTAAAGGTGAAAAACTCTAAATGGCACAATCTTGCACGCCTTGGTATCCCACAATTTTTCCAGAAAAATGCGACGGCTGCATCCAGTTTGGCAAGCCAAAATGTGTGGAGTTCTGCCCAAACGGCGTCTTAATCTTCAAGGATGGAAAGGCTGTTGTTGCCTACCCCCACAAATGCGTTAATGGCTGCACAGCATGCGAACCCTTATGCCACAAAAAAGCCATAAGCTTCCCAAAAAGAGATTTTGCCTTTACACCAGCAAAGTCTGAGGAAAAGAAATTACTAAGAAAAGCCAAATGCGTTAAATGTGGCAAAATTTTCTGGACGAACAGAGATGATGACTTGTGCTTTGATTGCGAAACCCGACACTGAGCCCTAAAGTTTTAATCCCCATTTTTTGTTCATTTCTTCAAGCTTTTCCGAAAGCCTTCGCGCTCTCCCTTCAGCCTCCTCCAACAACGCGCCAAAATCTCTTTTCTTAACTAGATTAGTTAGCTTTTCAACTTCTGCTGGTATATTCTCAACGGCGGTAAGCAACTTTTTCATGGCTTCCTCATCTCCTGAAACAAGTTCTAAGGCTTCTTCGGGGCAGAATTCGATGCATTTTGGTTCTCCGTTGCAGAGGTCGCAAACCAAAACTGATGGTTTGTCTGGGTGAACTGCTATTCCGCCGTAGGGGCATGCTTGGACACACCAGCCGCATCCGTCGCATCTGGCTTCGTTGACAGCGATTACGCCGTTTTCTTCCGATTGCGTTAAGGCGTCTCGCGGGCAAGCCTTCACGCATGGAGAATCTTCGCAGAATCTGCAGGTCATTGCAATGTTGAAGGCTGGAGTTAAACGGACAATTCTTATCCTCGACCTTAAAGGACTCCAAAAAGACTCCTTTTTTTCCAAGGCGCAAACGTACTCGCATAGGCTACAGCCCGTGCATTTGCTCGGGTTTGCCGCAACAAACTTTCTCGATTTAGCTTTAACCGTCTGCATCCCCTTCCATTAAGGCATATGCCTTTTAGAGTTTTTACTTTGTGGCACGTGCTTTTATGAGTTTCGTGTGTGCGTTTTGCATCTGAACATTTGAAAGGGCTAATCTGCACAAGAACGCGGAATAGCAAGCAATAATAGGCTCCTTTCTCGTTTAAAATATCCTGATGGTGTTTGCATGAAGAAGGTTCTTTTTGTCTGTGTTGAAAACGCTGGCAGAAGCCAAATGGCTGAAGCCTTCGCAAAACATTATGGAGAGGGCAAAATCGAAGCGTTAAGCGCTGGCACCATGCCCTCGGGAGAAGTTAACCCAGTTGTCGTTCAAGCCATGCGTGAGAAGGGAATTGACATTTCCAAAAACAAGCCGAAGCGCATTGACAACCAAATGGTGCAGGAAGCAGACATGATAATAGTTATGGGCTGCGGCGCTGAGGGATTCTGTCCAGCTCCGTTGCTTGGTAAAGTTGTGGATTGGGGGCTTGAAGACCCGAAAAATAAGCCTATAGAAAAGGTTCGCGAGATTAGAGATGAAATAGAAAGGCGAGTAAAGAAGCTAATAGCCGATTTGAGCTGATTTTCACGTTTTGTAAGCGTGTTTTTTGGGAAAACTCTTATAAGCGGCTTAAACTTGTATTTTAGGGTCGTGCAAAAGCTGTTTTTGCACAGTATAAGCCAAAAGGAGTTGAAATAGTTAAATGAGCGAGAAAGAGATGCACAAGGCAGTCTGTTCTGATTGTGGGCAAGAATGCGAGGTTCCTTTCGTTCCAGACCCAAGCAGACCAGTTTACTGCCGAGAGTGCTGGATGAAAAGAAGAAACCAAAGAAGAAGATACTAATCGAACATCGTAGAATCTAACGTCTATTCTCTCAAAAATCTATTTCCATAGCGTTCGCCATAATAGCTCTTATATTTTCCTACATTAAATAAGGGAGAGAGGAACGTATCACATGGACAAGCTGTTTGAGCCCTTTCAAATTAGCGTGATGAAACTCAAGAATAGAATAGTCATGCCACCCATGGGAACGAACTTTTCAAACGAAGATGGCACGGTAACCCAGCGCCTAATTAATTATCATGTGGAAAGAGCCAAAGGCGGAATCGGCCTAATAATTGTTGAAGGCGCCTACGTAGAACCCAGAGGAAAAGGCAGTATCAGGCAACTAGGCGTAGACAACGACAACAAAATTCCAGGATTGAGAAAATTAGCCGCAGCAGTAAAAGAGAACGGCGCCAAAGTTGCCCTTCAACTTTTCCACGGCGGCAGACAATCCCACTCCTCAATAATTGGAACCCAGCCAGTTTCAGCCTCAGAAGTCCCATGTCGATTGACAGGAGAAACTCCCAGAGCTTTAACAATCCCAGAAATAGAAGAGTTAGTGGAAATCTTTGCTGAAGCAGCCAGAAGAGTTAAGGAAGCGGGGTTTGACGCAGTAGAAATTCACGGCGCCCATGGATACTTGATAAACCAGTTTCTTTCTCCCCTCACAAACAGGCGAACCGACCAGTACGGCGGAGACATTAAGAAGCGAGCAAGATTCCTTTTAGAAATTCTGGAACGTGTCAGAGAGAAAGTTGGCAAAGACTACCCAGTTCTGTGCAGAATCAACGGAGACGACTACATTGAAGGCGGCATCAAATTAGAAGAGGCGAAAACAATTGCGAAGATGCTGGAAGCTAACGGCGTAGACGCCCTCCACGTTTCTGGAGGAATCTACGACTCACCTATACCAGTCACAACAGCGCCTATGGCTCTTCCCCGCGGCGTCATGGTTCACCTAGCCGCTGGAATAAAAGAAGTCGTCAACGTCCCAGTTATCGCGGTTGGAAGACTAGACGACCCCAAACTAGCCGAAGAAATTCTGCAGCAAGGAAAGGCTGACCTAGTTTCTATGGGAAGAGCCTTGCTGGCTGACCCCTACTTGCCCAATAAAATAGCTGCTGGAGCCTTAGACGAAATCAACAGGTGCATAGCATGTGACGAATGCATCGGCAGACTGTTTTTCAACGAAGACATCGCTTGTACGGTGAACGCTGCCTTGGGAAGGGAAGGAGAATACAGAATCGAGAAGGCAAAGGTTCGCAAACGGGTTCTCGTTGTCGGCGGGGGACCAGCGGGCATGGAGGCAGCAAGGGTTTCAGCCCTTAGAGGACACGAAGTCATCCTGTATGAGAAAGGCAAAAAGCTAGGCGGACAACTCAACCTCGCCGCTGTTCCACCCCACAAAGAGGAAATCAAAAACTTAACCGCCTATCTTGAAACCCAAATCCGCAAGCTCAGCGTGAAAATAATACTCGGCGAAGAGGTTACCCCCAAACTTGTTGAAGAGATTAAGCCCGATGTGGTTCTCGTCGCCACAGGATCCACTCCCATAATTCCAGAAAACATGATAGTTGATGGAAGCAACACGATGACCGCGCATGATGTGCTTTCTGGCGTGGCTTCGGTTGGAGAAAGAGTTGTTGTGGTCGGCGGCGGAATGGTAGGCGCTGAAACAGCAGAGTTCTTGGCTGAGAAAGGCAAGAAAGTGACGATTCTGGAAATGTTAAAGCGAATCGGCATAGACGTGGTTCCAATGGTTATGATGCTTCTATACAGTAGGCTTAAGGAACTCGGCGTGGTCATGCTTACCAACGCAAAAGTTGAGAAAATAACACGAAACAGCGTAGTTTACGAAAAGGATGGCGAAAAACACGCTTTGGAGACTGACAGCGTAGTGCTGGCTATGGGCGCAAAACCAAACCTAAACTTAGTTAAGGCGCTAGAAGGCAAAGTGCCCGAACTTTATACCATAGGAGACGCTGACAAACCAGGCAAAGCCCTAAAAGCAATCAGTGACGGCTATCAGATAGCCATTAAAATATAGCCTAGACGCAAGCCTCAAAGCATTCGCGATTCATAGTTTAAACTCCCATTTGCACCATAAGCCTTTTGGATGCTTGTCCGGCGGACAGATTAAACAGTTCACTTCAACCTTTGGGTTCAAGGTTTTCGCAAAGTTTCTCAAATATCCAAAGCGCACTTTTTTACATGGAAACTCGCCTAATCCCTTGCTTAGTCGCGTTTCTTGCGTCCTACACCTGTTGACGCTTAAAACAGCCCTTTTTCCGTCCACCTCTATTGTTTTAAATGGCTGATCTAAAGCCCAACTCGTCTTACGTAGGAGGCTAATAATCGTTGGAATGTCTGGGTTTTCGCCTGTTTGAAACATTTTCTGTAAACTCTTAGCCTCAATAACAGCCATGTTTTCCCAGACGCCAGCGTCAATTTCTGTTGCTGCTTCTGTGCCGAACCGTTTTTCTATACCTAAAAAGTATAAGCCGTCAACGCGCCAAAGGTTTCTAACTTGGAGGAAGAAGAAGTCCAACAGTTTTTCCCTGGGCATTTTAGCCAACATTTCGCGGTCTTCTAAACTCCCATTTGGGTATTCGCTCATAAGTTTGCACCAACATGCAGATTAACGAGTTAAATGAAACTAGTCTTTTAAACCTAACCAGAAAAATAAAAAGAGATAAAGGCGAAAACTTTGGAGCAACTAATCAAAACAATTATTCTAGGCATAATTCAAGGCTTAACAGAATGGCTGCCAATATCAAGCACTGGGCACCTAAAACTGGCAGAAAACTTCCTAAAATTCTTCGGTCCAGAAGACTCCCTAATCTTCGAGTTCACCCTACACATCGGAACATTAATTGTGGCGGTGCTCTTCTTTCGAGAAGACATCGAAAAAATATTTTCAGCACTTTTTCACCTAGATTTTAGAACGGAACATGGAAAACTCATCCCCCTAATAGTTGTTGGAACAATACCTGCAGCGGCAGTAGGCATAGCCCTAAAAGGCTTTGTTGAACAAACTTTTCAAGACATAATGCCCTTAGCTTTAGCCTTTATCCTATGCGGAGCAGCGCTTTACTCCACAAAAGCCAGCAGAGAAAAAACCGACCAAATAGGCTATTTGGCAGCGATAACAATCGGCGTCGCTGAAGGTTTAAGCATAATTCCAGGCATATCAAGAAGCGGAATAACAATCGCAACAGCGCTTCTGTTTGGAATAAAAAGAGAGAAAGCCTTCCGCTTCTCTTTTCTGCTTTCAATCCCAGCCATAATCGGGGTTTTAGGTTTAGAGTTTAGCGACGTTTCCGCTGTTGCGGCGCTGGTAAGCCTCGGGTGGATGGAAATTGTTGTAGGTGTGGTCACCGCCATGGTTGTCGGCTACTTTGCCCTAAAACTTCTTTGGAAGGTTTTAACAAACAGAAAGTTTCACCTATTCGCCGTCTACTGCTGGATACTTGGCGTAACTCTAATCGCAGTTTCCGCCCACGCTTTCTAGCCATTTAGGCTTGCCGGATAGAAAATCTGTCAAAAACTCCGCGAAACACTTGTTTTTCGCGTAAACATCTATCATTTCTTCATTAACAAGAACTTTGAAGCCTTTCTTGATGACGTGCGAGATTTGTCCGGCTACGCCAGCGTTTCTTCCGCCATCCTTTAACCTTTCTTTAAGCAGTTTTACAACGTCTACGGTTTTTCTTTTAAGCTCCACAACCCATCTTCCATCAGCGATGTAAGGTCCAGAGATGACATCAGAATTATTCAAATATTTTCCGAGAAAGTTTTCGCATTCACGCCTCTTTTCCATAGGTGGACCCAAGTGTTTTTTGACGGTTGGGAGATTGCGCTGCTCAACCTCGAATATGAAGACGTTAAGCGCCTCTTCATCGCTCCACGCTGTGTCCCTCAAAACTTTAAAGTCGTTTAGCTCAATGAGTTTGCGGAGAGAGCGCTGAGATTTGTAAAGTTGTCCCCATAAAATGTCTGGAACCGCGTTGACCTTTCCAAACGTTAAGAATAAAATTGCTGAACCGCGCTTCTCTAGCCTATCTTTTGCTTCTTGAGTTGTCAACGGTTTTGTTTTTGGTGGATAAAAGAATCTTAGGCTTGGATTTTTTAGGAAAGCTCTTGCAGCAGCAACGAAAATGTAGAGTTTTTGGGGCTGAACTGCTGACGCCACGTTTCTGCCCTTGTCTATGGGGTCGATTACGATGAGGGGTTCTTTAAAGAGGAGTTTAAGTTCTCTTTCTCTTCCTTTATAGTGGTTTTCGATGTCTATGGTCATAGGTTGCTTGTAGTCTGCGAAGGCTTTCAAAGTGTTGGTGAAGGTTTTGTAGTGCAGTATTAGGAGTTCTGTTAGGTAGCCGCTGAAACCGCCTATTTTGATTTCCGCGCCGTAAACTTCAGTTCCCTTCATGAATCTTTTTAATAAGCGAACTTCGTTGCGCATTTGCTCGTTTAGCCTTTCTCTAACGTAGTTTGTGTGGAAGGGTGTTCTGTCAGTTGCGCTTAACCATTCTCCACGCTTCACGTTATAGCAAGGCACGATGTTGACGCGAACACCATCAACAAAAGCCTCCAAGTAAGGGTGTTCTGCAAAACGTTCAACTTGTTTGGCTCCTTCTGTGGCTTTCCTCGCAATTTTTAGGCATATA
>JBNAVK010000039.1:0-12627 GCA_049700435.1 Candidatus Bathyarchaeales archaeon | reverse complement strand
CCTTAGAAAGTCGGAGCGTTTAAGCTTCCACCACATGCACCAGCAGCCTCCACATGCTCCATGTTTGCCAAAAAGCTTTTCAAGGTCAGCCCACCTTGCGGTTGTCAGCGGATGAAACTCTAAAGACATTAAGCCACGTCTCCGCATAATCTTTAGAAAGCGCAAAGTTTAAAGCTTTAATGCCTCGTTTAGGTTTTGGAATGTTATAAAATAAGAGGTTTAGGGCTTGAGTCTCGAAGAGGAAACAACAGAGGAGCGCAAAGCCAAAGTTCTGATTAAACTTAGGGGTTATAAGCTTGTAAAGAAGGAGAAGCACAAGGACGCCATAAGCTACATCGTCGACATCCCAAAAGAAAAGACTAAGGCGGTGATATGGTGCATTCCCGGCGAAACCACAATAGGCATAACCACGGTGAACCGCCTCCAAAAATTCATGAAAGAAGAAGGCATAGAAAGGGGAATAATAGTCACTGAGGGAAGATACACTCAGGCAGTGAGACAAAGCGCAAAGAAAAGAAAAATTGAACTTTTACCCAAAACTTTTCCAGTCTTCGACATTTTTGAGCATGCCCTCGTTCCAAAACATGAAATTCTAACAGAAGAGGAAAGAAAACAAGTTCTCGCCCAATATAGAGTTCAGCCCTATCAGCTTCCGCAAATCAAAGCCTCGGACCCAGCCGTGAAAGCCATAGGAGCAAAGCCAGGGGATATACTTCGCATAATAAGGAAAAGTCCAACGGCGGGCGAGCACATAGCCTACAGATACGTCGTAGAATAGCTTATCAAGTTTCCATAGTCTTCCTTCGACGCAGCAGCAGAACAACCGAGGTTAAGGCGCAAACAGCTCCTACCAATGCGAAAGCTAAAATTGTATACTGCAAAATGCTCCAAGCTCCTTGAACGCGCATTAAATCAGATATGTCTGTTCGGATTTGCCCCAGCCCCGGAACAACTATTGTGGCTATGTTGCCGTTAATTTCGGTTATTGTGCCATTCACAACGCCTAGGAGTGTTTGGATTTTTGCTGTTGTGCCGTTGATTTCTAGAACTTTGAGGAAAATTTCTTCGAGGGATGGGCTTATCAGAAAGCATTTAAAGGAAGCTCCACTTGCGTTAATGGCGCTTGTGACGTATTCGGCTGCAACCGCCAAAGTGTATGTTCCATTACTGGCATCCTCGGGCATCACATAAGAAATTTTGTATAAACCCGTTGTTATAAGCTGTGCTGTGAGGCTTTCAGCCGTCCCGTTAGGCATGTATAAGACAGCGTCTAAGGCAGTTGCGTTGACAGCTCTTCCCTTAAAGGTTGTTTGAGCGTAGAACTCGACTGTTTCGCCTCTGAAATGTGTTGCACCAACATCCAATTGAACATCCAACGGTGTAACATCAACAACCGTGAATTCCGCACCAACGTAGTCTAGGCTGTAAAAAGCCTTCACTGTCTGGTTTTCAGCTAATGAAACTGGCACATTGAAGATGAAATTGAAGTTTCCAAACTCGTCTGTTACGCAGTCGCCAAGTATAAAATCATTAAAAGCCACTATTATGACATTTTCAGGTTCGAAGCCAAAGCCTCTAACCGTAACTTTTGTTCCAACCGGCCCACTGGCGGGGTCTAGAATGATGGACATGACCAAAACCGTTTCTGAAACAGCATTATTTGCAACTTCGGTTTCTCCGGGAACTGGCATCACGTAGGCTGTTATGTTGTAGGTGCCTCCGGCTAGTGGGTTCCATGATAGGTTGACGGTGGCGACGGCGTTGCTTGCCAGTTGACTTATGAATGCGGAGTCTGTGATTTCATCGTTGACGAGGAGCTGCACTGTTAAGTCTTGTTCGTTGCTTGTTCCAAAATTCATTACGGTGACGTTAAACAAGACAAGTTCGCCAGAACGGATATGCTCGGGTTTTTCCCAAGAAAGGATTAAAACATCGTGGTTTGGGGGAGGCTGCCCAACTGCTTTTTCAGCGTTAACCCTTCCATACCCATAATACTCATCGAAGCCCAAACTGCCCAGATCATCAGCCGTATACCTCAATTGAGCTCTGACCCAGTCCCGCGTTGCACTTGGAAACTGGCTCCAGACAAGCGCTGCCACACCAACAACATGCGGGCAAGACATGGAAGTGCCGCTCATATACGTGTAAGTGTGAGAGCCATCCCAAAATGTTGAATATATGTTTACTCCAGGGGCTGCAACTTCAACCCAACTTCCAAAACTTGTGAACCCTGCTGGAGCGTCATTGGAGTCTGTTGCTGTTACGGCTACGACTTCGCTGTAGGCGGCTGGATAAATTTTAGTGTTTGAGGCTTCGTTTCCAGCAGCCGCAACTATCAGCAAGCCCATGTTGTAAGCATATTGTATTGCTTCGTGTAGAAGAAGACTGTCTTCATCGCTACCCCAGCTGTTGCTGAGGATTTTCGCGCCGTTTTCGGCAGCATGTATTATGGCGTTTGCAATGTCGTCCTCCCACCCATACCCATCAGCGTTCAAAGCCTTTTCAGCCATTATACGAACCTGCGCAATTCCAGCAACGCCTAACAAATTGTTTAATTCGGCGGCTATTATTCCAGCGCAATGCGTCCCATGCCCATTGTCATCCATGGGGTCAGTGTCGTTGTTCACCCAGTCACGCCCTAGGAAAACGTAGTTGGCTGCAAGGTCTGGGTGGTTATAATCTATGCCCGTGTCTATAACAGCCACGAGAACTGAACTGTTGCCTGTTGTTGTGTTCCAAGCCCAGTCTGCCCTAATCTTCTGCGGTCCCCACTGCAAGCTCCAATACTGGTCGTTTGGAACAAACAAGGCTTTAAATTTCATGTTTGGTTCAATGTATCTTGCTAATGCGTTTTTGCTGGCTTTTTCTCTAAATGAGGAGACGGTGTTTAGGGGCATGTCCGCAACAACGGCTATTACTTTGCCTCTTACCGAAATTGTGTTCACGATTTTGCCTCGGTCTTCAGCGATTGCAGCGAGAAGACTTGCATAGGCTTCAGGTTTTGAATAGTCTATTCCAATCACTATTTCCATTGAATCCTCGTCGGCACAAATGGAACCGCCATTTTTCGACCATAAAGTATAGTCTATATTGTTTTGGATTAGGTTCAAAGCGCCAACAGTTTTCGTGGAAAATAGGGTTATTATGACGATTATTGTAAGGAGATTGTTCAATCTGGTCTTTTGCATTTTGGAAACTCCTCCTCCAATTTTAGGGTTTTGCCACCATAACTTCTGTTGCTTTTACGACGGCTTCAACTTCGTCTCCAACTTTTATGTCAAGCTCTTCCGCGGCTTCCCTTGAAATTAAGGCTGTCACGGTTGCTGGCGTGCTTATTTCTATTTTAATTTTAGCCGTGACATCTCCTTTTTCAACACTTTTAACTTTTCCTTTTAAACGGTTTCTTGCGCTTATTTTCAACCCAACAGCCTCCCAATACTCCGCATCAGCTAGAACTTCACCAACATAGCCCTCAACACGCCTATACTCGGCTAGTAAGCTTTTTCCAAGCTCTGTCAGTTTGGCTCCTCCCCCGCCAGCCTTTCCGCCCTTATAAGTTTCGATTATTGGCTCACCTATGCTTTTCTCGATTTTCTGCAGGTAGCTCCAAACGTAACGATATGACATTCCAAGCTTTTTGGCAGCTTTTGAAATTGAGTTTTGTTTGGCTATTTCCTCTAGAATTTGGGCTCCGCCCTTGCCTAGGACTGGTTTTCCTTTGTATTCTATCCAGATTTTGCATGAGGGCTTATGCTTTCTCTGGGTGAACATTGTATTGTTGTTATGGTTGCGTTAGATTTATAAGCTTATTCCGATGTGTTCTTGTATTCACATCGAGTACCAGTGAGGCGAGCATCATCACAGACGCTCTTCAAATATCGGTTGGCAAAATGTCAACGGCTGTTTTATTCGGGTTCATTATGGGAACTGCCGCCGGTTTGATTGGCGTGGGTGGAGGAGAATTCAGAATTCCAATACTGCTTTACGTCGTCGGCCTTCCAGTTGTAACGGCGATTGCCGTAAACCTTCTAGTTGGCTTCTTAACAGTTGTTTTCTCTTTCCTAAGGCGGTTTCAGTTGGGGTTACTGGATGAGAATGGTTTAAGCGTGGCATTGGTCATGTCTTTAGGCTCTATTGCGGGTGCTTATCTTGGCGCTTTGTTCACTGGGAAAATTCCTGAAAAACCATTGAAGAAAGCTTTAGCAGCATTCTTAGTCATTGTTGGGTTAAAGATTGGACTTGAACCCTTCATTCACACACCGCCGTTGTTCAGCTTAACCCTAGGAATAGTGGAGGAAATTGTCCTCGCCGCTTTGGTAGGTGTTTTGATAGGGGTTGTTTCCGGAATGCTCGGTGTTGCCGGAGGCGAGTTTAGAATCCCAGCACTAATCTACCTTTTCGGTTTTAACATAGTTTCAGCTGGAACAATAAGCCTGCTTGTTTCCATACCAACAGTTGCTACAGGCTTTGTAAAACACCGAAACATGGGTCACGCCAACCGAAGCGCTTACATAATCGCAATAACAATGGGAGTCAGCTCAGTTTTAGGCGCCCTTATCGGGGCATCATACGCAGGCGTCGTGGAAGAGGATTTCCTTAAAATGTTGCTTGGCGCAATTCTAATTTTGGCAACTGTCCGAATGGCCACAGAACCTTAAAGGGCTAGGTTAAGCAGACAAACCACTCTTCTCATTAGATAGCTCATACAGAATTACGAGGGCTTCGCCTAAGGGTATCCTTAACTTGGCAGCCAACTCCTCTGGTTTTATGTCTGGCTTCTCGTGGAGAACCACTTCCCTAGTGTAAGCCTTGTGGTTGGGATACATCACGAGTGCGTGAACTGTTTCAACAAGTATCGACCAAAGCTTTTCTTTCACGTATTCTTCAATGCTCATAATACATCATAGTATATTTACGTGGAAAACACGTTTAATGTTTTGTTAATGTTTCAGTAGTGATATTAAGGCTACAACTACGAAAGCCACACCAGCCCAGAAGAAACTGCCTGTAAGAAGCCAAACTACAATGGCGATTATGGCAGCGGGAAGAATGAAAAGTAAAATTTTGACAATCACGATGATAATTATGATTCCTATAACAAGCAACAGAAAAAGCAATACTAAGTCAATCGTTGAAGAAAGTTGCGAAAGCGACAACAGCACAAAATCCACCAGCCTAATTCTCCAATCCTAACTATTTAAGCATTAAACTATGTTGAGGATAAGATTTATCTTTGCCCAAACCTTTTAGGCTTAAACTCGAACTAGAAAGTGAAAGATACCATGGCGATTAAGGCTGTCGTCTTCGACCTCGACGGAACCCTAGCAAGCTTCAACGTAGACTATAGAAGTGTTAGGGCTGAAATCAGAAGCTTCTTAATAAGACAGGGACTGCCAGCATCGATTCTATCAACAAACGAAAGCATTTTTGAGATGTTTAAAAAAACCGAAATCTTCTTCAAAAACAACAGTAAACCAAAAAGGGAAATTGAAGAAATTCGCAATAGGGCGTTGGCTATAGCTGAAAAATACGAGTTTGAAGCCGCAAAAACCACAAGCCTGTTTCCAGGAGTTGCAGAAACACTGAAGGCTTTGAAGAAAATGGGATTAAAAATTGGTTTATGCACCATAAACAGCGAAAAATCAGCAAACTACATCCTAAAACGTTTTGGAATAACAAGCTTTTTTGACGCGGTAATACCAAGAAACGCGGTAAAATATGTCAAGCCAAACACTGAACACCTCGAAGCCACTTTGAAGGCTTTGGAGGTTAACCCCGAAGAGGCAGCAGTCGTAGGAGACAGCGTCGTAGACATGAAATGCGCAAGAGAGCTGAAAGCTTTGGCAATAGGCGTAATAGGCGGAGTTTCTCCACCAAAAGACCTAATCAACGCTGGCGCAAACTATCTAATCACCTCAATAACAGACCTACCAAACCTAATAGAACATATAAACAAAACTTCTGAGTAAAGTAGCTATTAACCGTGTTCCCAAAAGAGTTTAATAAACAATAATGAAAATAAATTCAGAGAAATTATTGCATTACATGGAGAAAATTTTATGAGAGAGGAATCCCGCTGGTGGATTGAAGACGCAAAGAGATGTTTGACAAAAGCTGAAAAGTATTTGGAACTGGGCTTTTACGAAGACTGCGTCTTCAACTGCCAACAGGCCCTAGAGAAACTGTTTAAGGGCTTATCAATAACGCTTCTCAAAAAAAGACCAGCTAAAACCCATAAGCTTACAAGCCTCTACAAACCATTGGAAAAACATGTAACCCTAAACGAAGAATTAAAAGACTTCCTCTCTCTTCTATCCCCCTACTACTTCATCACCAGATACCCGGACATTGCAATGGGGTTGCCCGGCGAAATGATAACAAAGAGTTTTGCCAGCGACTGCCTAAACAAAACTAGGAGGATTTTCGATTGCTTTCAGAAGCATACATCGAAAGAGAAGTGAAACGTTACTTGAAGAGCTTACCCATCACCGTTGATTTTGCAATTTTATTCGGCTCAACAGTTTACGGCGAAAGACTAAAAGACAGCGACATCGACCTCATAATAGTCTCAGAAGATTTTAAAAAAATGCCCTTTGAAAAGAGAATGCTAATCCTGCAAAAACATTGGAAACACGACATTATGCTTGAGGCTTTCGGATTCACACCAGAAGAATTTGAATCCCTCAAGGATAAAAGCATAATCGTCCAAGAAGCCATAGAAAAAGGAAAAAGAATCGCGCCCCGAAAACTTAAAGGAGCTTAAAATGGTATTTTGGCCATTGGGGCCATTGCTGGGTCACGGCGCACCCCTCGAACTCTACTGTTAGGGGCATTCCAACCTTTATCTGCTCCATTTTCGCGTTTTTAATCATGCCGGGGATTTTTAAGCCGTTTTCCAGTTGGACTATGCCCACGGCGTATGGAGTCATTGCTTGGAATTGTGGCGGTGCAACATGTATGATTGTGTATGTGATTAGTTTTCCTTTTGTTGGAAGTTGAACCCATTCAAAATCTTTTGATAAGCACTGGTCGCATAAGGGTCTTGGCGGCAAATGCACTTTTCCGCATCTCTTGCATTTTCCACCCATAAGTTTTCCTTGGCTTATATGCTTGTAGAACTGCTCTATCGTGAAAGATGCTTGTTCACTCATGTGTTATCCCCTCCTATAAATGTGAACAGTCGCGGTGGCGCCTGAACCGCCGACATTATGCGACAAACCTACCTCGGCGTCTTTAACCTGCCGTTTATCAGCTTGCCCGGTCAACTGCAAATAAATTTCATATGCTTGAGCTGTTCCAGTTGCGCCAACTGGATGTCCCTTTGCCTTTAACCCGCCGCTTGTGTTAACTGGGATTCTTCCCTCAAGCCTTGTTTCGCCCTTTTCCGCCAGTTTTCCGCCTTCGCCGGGCTTGCAGAAGCCTAAGTCTTCGTAGGCTATTATTTCGGCTATGGTGAAGCAGTCGTGGACCTCCGCCACGTCTATGTCTTCGGGTTTAACTCCAGCCATCTCGTAGGCTTTTTTGGCGGCTATTTTTGCGGCTTTAAGCGAAGTTAGGCTTTCCCGTTCATACAAGCCAATGGTGTCGCTTGCCTGTCCACTTCCAATTATGTGAACTGGCGTGTCCGTGTATTTCTTGGCTAGTTCAGGCTTTGTCAGAATTAGGCAGCTTGCCCCATCCGTTATGAGCGAACAGTCAAAAAGTTTAAGAGGCCAAGCGATAACCCGCGATGATAAGGCTTGTTCCAAAGTGATTTCCTTCTGCATGTGCGCCTTCGGGTTTAGGCTTCCGTGAAAATGGTTTTTCACCGCAACAGCAGCCAACTGTTCTTCCGTAGTGCCATATGTGTGCATGTGCGCCGTAGCCATAAGGGCGTATAACCCTGGAAAGGTTATGCCGTGCCACTGTTCAAAGGGGTAATCGGAAGCCATAGCCAAGAACTCTGTGACTTCTGGCGTACTTCTATGAGTCATTTTTTCAACGCCGCCGACCATGACAACATCGCATAAACCCGAAAGTACAGCGTGGACAGCAGCCCTTAAGGCTACTCCAGAAGAAGCGCAGGCAGCCTCGGTTCTGGTGGCGGGTATATGCAGTAAACCAGCCCAGTCAGCCGCTGTGGCGCCGGTATGCCCCTGATGCTCGTAGGCTTCGCCCATATGCCCAATAAACAAGGCTTCAACATCCTTTTTTGGGTCTAGTTTTGGGCAGCGGTCAAACGCTTCTTTCGCTGCTTCCGCGAAGATTTCCCTAGCGTATAAGCCTTCAAGTCTTCCAAATTTTGATAAACCAGCAGAAACTATTGAAACGAGAGGTTTACCCTTCATATCAAACTTCTCCGCTAAGGAGAAAATCGAATAGTTAAAAACAAGTATTTAAATCTCTTCAACAATTTCACAAAGTTTCATGCTTGTTTTGTTAATTCCTCTATTTTTCTAATGAATTTTCCAGCTTTAGCTACGGCGTCCTCTGCTTCGTTTCTTTTAGGTACGGCATAAACTTCATAGTCACACTTTTGCCTTAAATTGAAAACTCTTCTAAACATTTCACCATATTCGCGACTTAAAATGTTGCCCTTGACTATGTGAGTGTCAAACATCAATTGGATGCCTGCATGAGTTTTTGCAGTTATGCCCCTTTGGTTAAGCAGGGCTCTTGCCGCGTGAAACATCGCATAATATGCCCTTGAAACCGCATCTCTGAATTCTCCGTTTTCCAGAAGCAGCATCGCAGCCTCCAAAGCCTCATTTGCCCTTTTTAAGGAAGCTTCCACGAACCTTCGCGTAGAATCCTCTGTCATAAATAATCACGCCCTCTTTTAACACATTTTCTAGAAAAGGGTCTCCCCAGCTGAGGTACCTTTCAAATTCTTGCGGTGTCATGTAAACTTGAGAGGTGACAGCACCAAACTCGAGGTCAACATCGTAAGTAAGACTAAGAATTTGTTCACGAATATCTTCCCCTTCAGGAACTATTATTAACAAGTCTATGTCACTTTCCAGTCCTGTCTCCTTTCGCGCAACAGACCCGTAAAGAACTATTGCCTCTATTTCATCTCCAAATTTTTTGATAAGCTTCTCTGCTAAAACCTTTGCAATTTTCATGTGGTTGTCGACGGTGCTTTCGAACAATTTTGCATCACACTAAAATAGGCATTAGAACTCTTTATCTTTTCCCCTTAAAACAAAATGGTAGACGAGAACATTAAAATATTAAAGATTTTTTCGCGTTTTTAACGGAAAGTTTTATGTAAGCATACTTTCAGAGTGTAGGTTCTAAATTGGAAAGAAGGAAAGAAGTATGAGTGAAGTTGCCATTGTTGGTGTTGGTTGTGCCGGATTCAAACCAATTACTCCTGAGCTTTCATATAAGGAGCTGATGTATGAAGCTGCTGTTAGAGCCTACGAGGACGCTGGGATAAACCCGCGTAAAGACGTGGATGCCTTTGCGACTTGTGCTGAAGACTATTTGGAGGGCTTCAGCATTTTCGATGAGTTTGTTCCAGACCAGATTGGCGCGGCGCTGCGTCCCTTATTCACTGTTTCTGGCGACGGCATGCTTGGACTGGCAACAGCTTACATGCTGATAAAAACTGGACAGTTCGACACCGTTGTTGTGGAGGCCCACAGTAAAGCCTCCGACATCCTAACTTACGTGGATATTGTTGCATTCGCTTTGGACCCGATTTTCTATAGACCTTTGGGCGGGCACCCATATTATGTTGCGGGGATGGAGATGAACCGTTACATGCATGATACGGGAACGACAGCGGAACAATGCGCCCATGTTGTCGTGAAAAACAAAGAAAACGCTCTGCTGAATCCTTATGCGGCTTTTGGCTCAAACATAACCTTAGGGCAAGTTTTGCGTTCCGAAGCGCTTTTCCACCCGCTGAAAAAGTTGGAGATAAGCACGCCTGCAGACGGCTGCATAGTTGTTGTTTTGGCTTCTGAAAATGTTGCCGAAAAGCTAACAGACAAGCCGGTTTGGGTTAAGGGCGTAGGATGGTGCACTGAAACGCCAAACTTAGATGCCCGCGATTGGACAAAGGCTATTTACACGCGGTTAGCGGCTGAAATGGCTTATGAAACTGCAAAGATAAAAAATCCGTGGAAGGAAATCGACTTCGCTGAAATTCACGACTTGTTCGCTTACAAGGAGCTTCAACACATGGAAGCATTAAAGTTGTGCGATTATGGCGAGGCTGGAAAGCTGACTGAGCAAGGAGCAACAGCCATAGACGGAGAGTTTCCAGTAAACCCGTCTGGCGGACTTCTTGGAATGGGATATGGTCTTGAAGCTTCTGGGATGCAGAAACTGTTTGAGGCGGTGTTACAGTTGCGAGGCGAGGCTGGCGCAAGACAAGTGCAAGACGCTGAAGTCGGGTTGGCTCACACTTGGCGTGGAATTCCAACGGCAACGGGCGTTGTGGCTGTTTTAAGCAGTGTTAAGTGAGGTGAAAATGAATGTTTGGTAAGAAGAGAGTTGCAATAGTGGGTGCGGGCGTAACCCTGTTTAGAAGAAATTTGAAAGAGACGGGAAAGGAACTAGCCTATCACGCGGCGAAAATGGCGCTTGACCAAGCGGGAATGGAACTGCGCGACATCAAAAGCGTTGTGATGGGCTCTGCACCAGACGCCTTCGACGGAGTTCACATGAAAGGCGAGTATCTAGCAGATGGGGCAGGAGCCTATTGCAAACCATACACAAGAGTTTTCGTCGGGGGAGCAACAGGCGTTTTCGCGGCTCTTGCAGGCTGGTGGCATGTTGCTTCTGGACAGTTTGACACTTGCCTAGTTGTTTGCGAAGAAAAAATGTCTTCGTGCTATCCGCATCCGCAGTACGCGTTCACAACAATATTTGACCCAATTCTTGAGCGCCCAATAGGAATGAACCTAATCTGGATTTTCGCTTTGGAAATGAACCGTTACATGCACAAGCATAACATCAAGAAGGAAGACATAGCCCTAGTTTCAGTCAAGAACAAGCGGAACGCCCTAGACAACCCAATAGCTCAGTTAGCCGCAAACATAACAGTTGAAGACGTCTTAAACTCTGAAATAATGGCTTGGCCAGTTCAGCGCCTAGATGTTAGCCCAACAAGCGACGGTGCAGCAGCAACGGTTCTCGTCTCAGAAGACATTGCGAAAGAGGTTACAGACAACCCTGTTTGGATTGACGGCGTCGGCTGGTGCATTGACTCCACGCATTGGACAGACCGCGACCTCTACTATCCAGACTATGTGGAATACGCTGCGCGAATGGCATACAAAATGGCTGGAATAAAAAACCCGCCGAAAGAGATAGATGTGGCTGAACCCTACGACCCATTCGACTACAAAGAACTCCACCATATGGAAGGCTTACTGCTATGCAAGAAAGGTGAAGCGCCTAAACTAACACGCGAAGGCGTAACCCAAAGAGACGGAGACCTACCAACATGCCCATCAGGCGGCTTACTTGGATGCGGCAACCCAATAGCAGCATCTGGCTTGATGAAAGTTTCCGAAATCTTCTGGCAACTGCGCGGCGAAGCAGGAAAGAGACAGGTCGCGGGAGACCCAAGAACTGGAGTGGCTCAGGCATGGGGCGATTTGATGCAGTACGGCTCAGTGATAGTTTTGAGGCGTTAAAATAGGAGAGTGGAAATATGAGCGCAAAAATTAAGCATTTTCCGGGCGAAGAAATTGAGACAAAAGACCTTAGAGAAGGAAAAGTGCTGGCTGAAAGGTTTAGGCCGAAGGCTAAGTATGCGTGGGCTGCTGGCATAGCCATAAGCAGATTCCTCGACGAACTAAAGAATGGAAAAATAATTGCGACTACATGCAGCAAATGCAGACGAATAATTGTTCCGCCGAGGATTTACTGCGAAAAATGTTTTAGGCCAACGGATGGCTGGGCATACGTGAAGGACACAGGCGTAATCAACACGTTTTCAGTTTCGTTTTTGGCGGCAGACGCTTCGAGGCTTAAGGAACCAATTGTTGTGGCGATAATAAACTTGGACGGCGCATCCGAGAGCATGGGAATAGTTCACAGAATAGAGGAGTACGGCGACTGGAAGGAAATCAAGATTGGAATGAAAGTCAAGGCTGTTTGGAAGCCGCCGAAAGAACGAGTTGGCGCGATTACGGACATAAAGTACTTTAAACCCGTAAAGGAGTGAAAAGCCATGAGTTTAGAAAAAATAACAAACCCATTCGGCCCACGCCACTGGATAGGACACATGGAAGCAGACTACCTCTACACGCTTGGAATTGTTGGAGAGCGCTTCTTTAAGGAGATTAAGGAAAACGGCAGAATAATGGGCGCAAAATGTCCAAAATGCGGCTTAATCTTTGTTCCACCTAGGCTTTACTGTGAAAAGTGCTTTGCAAAATTTGAAGAGTGGGTTGATGTTGGCAAGAAGGGCGAAGTCTACACTTATACAATAGTCACAGTAGACATTGAAGGCAAAAAACTTGAGAAGCCAGAAATATATGCGTTGATAAGGTTTGAGGGAACTCAAGGCGGGTTAATTCACAAGATAGGCGAGACGAATAAGGCGTACATTGGAATGAAGGTTGAGGCTTTGTTGAAGCCGCGAAACGAAAGAAAAGCCTCAATAAACGACATAGCCTACTTCAA
>JBNAVK010000038.1:0-12822 GCA_049700435.1 Candidatus Bathyarchaeales archaeon | reverse complement strand
GGAAGCTACGAATGGATAATTGTAGGCAAGGATGCAGCCACAATCGACTCTCTAGGAGCAGCCTACGTAACTGAAGCCTTCGACTCGATAAAAGAGATTAAAGTCTGCGCTGCAGGAATGGATGTAAATGACACTTCCTTCGGACCCCATAGCCCCTTTGTCATGGGCATGGGCACGGCAGCAAGCGGCTCGAGAGCCGACTACAGAGACTCCCTCGGCAGATCAGCTCTGCAAGATGACTGGTGTAGACGCATTTACGTGTCTGGTGGAACACAATATGTGTATCCAGGATATCCGATTTCAACAAGCAACATGATCTTTGAAGGTGGACCAATCGCTCAGCTTGGAACAGAATACTTTAACGAGTTTACCGACGCATTCTTCGCATCCAGCACCTACGTAGTCAACAACACTGGGCAGTCTGACAAAATCTTAGCGCTTTCATGTTGGGCTAGAAACGCGACGGGAGGAGGCTACGCGGTGATAGCTGTCTACAAGGACTTAAACGGAACAATAGGACTTGTGATATGGGGCTTCAACGGAGACGACACCCTCTATGCAAGCAAGTGGTTCTGGGATGGATTGGGTGGAACACCAGGAATCCAGTATCTGCAAAGTGTAAACCGCGGAGTTACAGCAATAGTGCTGAAGATAACCTATCCAAGTGCAGACCCGATTCACCCAACAATAAGCGTTGTCGAACGTCTAGGAACAATAAGTGAAAAAGACCAGCACGACCCGTAAAATTTCAGAACCCACCAGTTTTTCTCCCCTTTTTATTCTAACAAAACTTTAACTGTTTCTTAAAGGTTTTTCAGCAACTCCATGTCTTTCCTCGCAACATCCTCCCAACTAAACTGCCTTGAAAAAGCCTCCGAATAACCGCTAAGCCTTAAAAGCTCCTCTTCACTCAAGTTTAGGAGGTCTAAAACCGTTGCAGCCACACCATCAACATTCTTTGCCGGAACAAGAAAAACGCCCTTGCACTTTCCAAAAACTTCTCTTAAGGCTGGAATGTCGTAGGCTACTACTGGCAAGCCGCAGGCCAAAGCTTCTGCAACAGCCAAACCCCAACCCTCAAAAAGACTTGGGAATATGAAGAGTTTACTCGACTTGAGCAAACCAAACAACTCAGCTTCGCCGCAGCCGCCGCGCAAAATAACATTCTCTTCTAAACCTAAGTTGGAAACCTCTTTTTTAACGGCTGAAAACTCTATTCCGTTGCCGATTATGAGGAGTTTAGCGCTTCTCTTGGCTTTTGCAACGTTTTTCCAGATTTTTAGTAGGTCGAACACGCCTTTCTCTTTGGCGATTCGGCCGACGAAAACTCCATCGAAAATTTTCTCTTTAAAGCATGGCTTAACCTCATTTATCAAGTCAAGGTTTACTGCGTTTCCACTAACAAAAATTTCAACCTTCAAAACCCCGCAGTTTTTCAAAACTTCTGCAGTAAAATTTGAAACCGCTATTATCGCGTCTGCCCTCTTCAAAATAGGAATGCCCACATAAAATGCCCCACTCTTAACTAAAGAAACAAGCCTGCTGTATCCTATTTTCCGGTAACTCTCAAAAAGAGAACATTTTTTAGGGCTTTTGGCGGAAAATGGAGAATCAAAATGATGGACAACAACACAGACTGGAATGTGCAAAACTAAACCAACAAAAAAGCTACAAGCCAAGTTTGGCAAGGTGTTGTTTGGAGCTAGAATAACATTTGGTTTTGCTTGGCACAAAAGCGGAAAACCCTTAAAAAAAGCTTTAACAGTCCAGAAGGCCCATTCCAGATAAGTTCCCAACCATCCTGTTTTTTGAAAGTTTAAAGGCACAACAACCTTTCTACAAGCGATTTTGTGTTTTTCCAGCAAGCTTGGAGGCGCTTCCACAACGGTTATTTGCATGCTGCCTTCTCTGCAAAAAACTTTGAGGGTTTCGATGAACCTTTTTTCAGCACCCCCCAAAGCGGTAACCGAAGCTTTTGGATGAAAGAAAAAAACAAAAACTTTCAAAGCAGATTTCAGTTTCCTTTCACCTCAGACACTTACATTGGCTTTTATGCAAGCGTGGGTTATGCCAGTTTCCGAACTGTTTCTTCTAGGATTTCAAAATGTTTCTCGCAAGAGAAGTTTTCTTCAACAAAACTTCGGAGTTTCCATGAAATTTCCGCCTTATCCATTTCAACAGCCTTTAACGTTTTCTCAGCAAAATCTCTCTTGTCATAGGGTTTGGCTCTGAATCCTGTAACGCCTTCAACCACCGTTTCGCAAGGTCCACATCCGTCGTCCCAGACAACAGAGGGTGTTCCGCAAGCCATGGCTTCAACAGGACCCAACCCAAAATCCTCTTTTGGAACTGAGTAGACGTAAACATCCGCGGCGTTGTAGAGTTTTACAAGTTCTTCTTGAGCTTTAAAACCCAGAAACTTCACGTTTTTTTCTATCTTTAGTTTTTTTGAGAGTTTGACTAGCTTTTTTACGTATTGGATGTTGTCTTTTGAAATTTCTCCGGTTATTGCTAGAGTTACCGAAGGAAAATCTTTGGCTATGTAGCTTACTATTTCCAGAAGCCACTCCCAACGCTTAACCGCCACTATTCTTCCGCTTGAAAAAATTAGGGGCCAACCGAAACTTCCTGGAACTTTCTTAACTGCTTCATGGGCTAGAATTCTAAAGGTTTCAGTGTCAACAGGCGGATAACAGACTTTTGCGGATGTTCCGTAGATGGCTTTGATTCGCCTTGCAGTAAAATGGCTGTTTGCCAGAACCGCGTTTGAATTTACTACGCTTATGTAGTCGAGTTCTTTCAGAACTGGACCTGCAACCTTGCTTAGTTTAAATATTGTTTCGCGGACATCGTTGAATCTCCATAAGGCTTTTTCCTCATGGTTTAAGTATAGAAATCTCGGCGGCGAGTGGATGTAGCTAACATAAGCTGTCCCCCTCACTATTTTGTTTAGGTAGCCTAACCATGGACCGGGACCGTAACCGTGGCATATCAGAACGCCTTCATTCTTAAGTGCTGATAAAGCTAGGGGGGCCAACGGTATTGAGGCTGTTATCCTTATTGCTGGGTTGTTTGGGATTAGTGAGTTGAAGAAGCTTCTTGTGTAGCAGTGGGGGTTAGCTGATTCTCTGTGTAGTTCTTTACTTAAATAGGCAAAAAAGCATTTGGCGTCGTATCCTTTTTTGTTGAATAGGTCAACTTGTTTAAGAATTACTCTTTCTGCTCCGCCCAGTTCTTTTAGGTGACTGTAAACTATTGCAACTTTCAATAAGGCCCATCCTTTTTAAGGTCTAAGCCATGCTTGCCACTTAATGGTTTTACATTCGGATTTGCTATGTTTGTGTTTTTTTCGTTTTTTCGGAAAGCCTATATTTAAACGGTTATTAAAAAGTTGTTAATGGTTCAGATTCCGAACAAAAAATTCTCCAATAGACTTTTTTACCTCCAGCTAATCCTAATACAGCAAAACAGAAGGACAAAAAATGAGTGAGATACCAAGCGAAACGGCAGAAACTCCACCTACACAACAAAGTGAATTTGAAAAATTAACCCAGATAGTTTCCGCTGAATTTCAAGTAGAAGAGGCTTTACTCGAGCATAATGTTCCAACGTACTATCTGAAACAGCCCCAAGAAACAAAGCAAGCGTTCTTAAGGTTGTTAAAGAACTTGGAGGCAATGAACCTGATAGCGTTTTTGCGGAGGGTAGACAACAGGATAGTGTTAAAAATTGTTCCTAAGCCTCCTGTCAAAAAGAGTAATATCATGGTGAATTGGATTTTATTCTTCGCCACGATCGGAACAACTTTTGTCACGGGCTATTTGCTTTCTCTAGACTTAATAAATCCTTTTATCGGCGGCGCTACCTTCACGGTGGCCATGATGGCTGTTCTAGGAATGCATGAGATGGGTCATAAAATAAGTGCAAACGAGAAGGGTGTGGAGGCGACACCGCCCTACTTTATTCCAGGACCGCCTCCCTTTGGCACTTTTGGAGCCGTAATAATGCAGAAGTCTTTGCCGCCAAATAAAGACGCGCTTTTTGACATTGGAGCTTCGGGTCCTATAATGGGTTTCATTGTTGCAACAATCGTCAGCGCGGTAGGTTTAACAATGCTTATCCCCTCAAGTCCAAGGACTGATACTACACTTATACAGACACCCATACTCTGGATTTTGCTTGCGCAACTTCTCTCAAGCCTAAACATGATTCCAAGACCTGTTGGTAACCAAGTTTTATACCTGCATCCAGTGACCTTTGCTGGTTGGGTAGGATTAGTGGTTACTTTGCTTAATCTTTTGCCTGCCGCTATGCTTGACGGTGGTCACGTTGCCCGTTCAATGGTCAATGAAAAACTAAGGCTTGTATTATCTGCATTGTCGATACTTTTTCTGTTTTATGAAGGATTTTGGCCCATGGCGTTCCTTGTGCTTTTCCTATCTATGTATAGGCATCCGGGACCATTAGATGATGTTTCAAACCTGTCAATGGGCAGAAAATTCTTAGCAATTGCCTTAGTGGCAATTTTTGTTCTGTGCCTATTCACCAGTTTTTAAGGCTAGATTGCTTTGTATTTATGTTAAACAAGTAAACAATAATGTTTATTAAATGTCACGATTTAGACAATCCTAGGTGCGTATAATACACTCTGTACAGAGTGGTTGAAAGTGAAGGGTTTACCCATCCTATTAGCTTTCTTTTCAATGTTTATGGTAGCCTCGCTTCTTATTCCATATCCGATGTTTCCAGGAAATGTTCTCTGCCAACTAATCGGCGAATCAATTAGTGGATACGCTAGATATGTATCTGCGGTTTTCAACGGCGCATTTTATGGAGTTATCTTGTGGTTAACATTCCTCGGCATAGGCAGAAGGTTTGAGGAAGAAAAGCATTAAAAACTGGGCTTTAGCAAATTAATGTTCTACAGATTGGAGAAAACCTGTAAGTCTTATTGTGCTCCCGCATTTGCTGCAGAGCAAAACCAACTCTGCCAACTCGTCATTCTTTACTTTCGTCTCAATTATTTGGTAGACTTCTTCAGACTCGTCGTCTGGAGATATTATGGCTCCACATTTTGGACACGGAAAGGCTCCGTCTCCCTCAATTTTCGTCAGGTCAATCGTGTATGAAGCACTTTTTTTAACAGCGGTTTTCTTCATCATATGAGCACATCCTTGTTGTTCTTCCATGGCATCAAAAATATAATTAACAATTATGAATCACCAATATTAATTACACATCCACCTTCCAAATTATGTTCCGCAAACCTTTACTTGGCATGAAATCCCTTGTTCATTTAGCCCTTTCTTATCTGTCACGAATTTTATAAAAATTTTTCACACTTTTCAAAAAGTTAAAGCCTTTATATGGATAAAATGTAACGATTACAATTATGGACTTGAAACTTGACGATAAAGATTTGGCGATCCTAAACATAATCCAGAAAGACTGTAAGCTCACCGCAAAGCAGATTGCCAGAAAAATTGATTCGCCGATAACAACTGTCTTCGCGAAAATAAAGCGTATGGAGGAATTAGGAGTCATAAAAGCGTATAGGGCAGTATTGGACTCGCAGAAATTAAATTGTGGCACAACAGCCTTCATTCTTGCTTCTGTTACATACGGGGCAAAGGATGATGCAAAGCAGTTTTCCCAGAGGGGCATCGCTGAAGAAATAGCAAAATTTCCCGAGGTTCAAGAGGTTCACATAATAACTGGAGACTGGGATCTGCTGATAAAGGTTAAAGCTGAAAACGTTGACAAAATAGGAAAGTTTGTTGTTGACAAGCTTAGACTTGTTAAGGGGATAGAGAAAACCCTCACATGCATGGTTTTCGAAACAACAAAGGAAACCACGGAAATAGCCATCGAAAACAGAAAAAGTCAAGTAAAAGTTGTCAACAAAAAGTTAGAGAAAAGCTACAAGGGAATTTAGGGGAAAACAATGGAGAGGTTCGACGTAATCGTGGTCGGCGCTGGAACAGCCGGTTGTCTAGCAGCGAAAACAACAGCTGAGGCAGGATTAAAAGTGTGCCTAGTTGAGAGGAAAAGGCGGGAGGAAATAGGAGAAAAAGTCTGTGGAGACGCTTTGGGCGAACATCACTTGAAGGAGCTAAACCTAGAAAAACCCCAGGGCGGCGAGCTGGAAAAGAGAATTGAGGGCATCAAAATTTACTCGCCAGACTCAGAGACCATATTCACAGTTAAACACGAGGATTTCGTGGGCTATTTGCTGAATAGAAGGCTTTTTGGGCAATGGCTGCTCAAGAAAGCTTTAGATGAGGGCGCTGCGCTTTTTGACTCAACATTATGCCTGGAACCAATATTGGAGAAAAATTTTGTAACTGGGGTTTTAGCCAGAAACCTCCAAACTGGCAAGAATATTCAGTTGAAGAGCAGAGTTGTTGTTGACGCTAGCGGTTTCCTAGCAGTAGTTAGGAGAAAGCTTCCGAAAAACATGAAGATAGAAAATGAGATTAAAAATGAGGATGTGGAGGCATGCTATCGTGAAATAAGGGAACTGAAACAGCAAACTAGCGAAACAAGATACTGCGAGATATACCTAAACCAAACGGTGACTCCAGGCGGCTACACATGGATTTTCCCGAAAAGCGGAGCAAAAGTTAACGCTGGCTTAGGAGTTTGTATGCGAAAAAACTTTCCAAACCCAAAAGAACAGTTCTACAAATACGTTTTAACAAGACCCATGTTTGAAGGTTCCCTGCTTCTGAACGGAGGCGCATGGTACGACCCCACACGCAGGCCGCTTGACAACATGGTTGGAAACGGAATCGCAGTAATAGGCGACGCCGCATGTCTGGTGAATCCTATCCATGGCGGCGGGATAGGACCATCCATGCTTAGCGGCCACCTTGTTGGCAAGACGATTGTTGAGGCTCTGGAAAAAGGCGACGCTAGCCAAAAGGCCCTATGGCCATACAACCTTAGTTACATGAAGGCTTATGGAACGAAACAGGCTGGACTTGACGTTTTTCGTATGTTGCTTTTGACATGTCGAGACGAAGACTTGAATTACGGAATGAAGTACAAGCTGTTGACTGAGGAGGATGTTTTAAAGGCGGGTTTAGGCCAAGATTTCCAACTGAACATAACGGAGACAGCCAAACGCGTTTTTAAGGGGTTGAAGAGGTTTAGGTTCCTCAACAGGCTTAGGTCTGCAGTCAATTTAATGCGGCAGGTTAAGGCTCACTACCAAAACTATCCGGAAAACCCTGAAAATTTTGAAGCGTGGCAAACCCGAACAGAGGCTTTATTTAGAGAGGCTAGGTTGAAGCTTGTGAAGTGAAAAGTAATCTTGGGTTAAAGTGTGTGTTGTTATGCATGTTGCAGTTTTAGCCACCGGAGGGAAGGATTCAACTCTGGCGCTTTACCGTGTTCTCAAAGAGGGCTATGAAGTGAAATATGTTGTAGGTATGATACCGCAGAGAGAGGACAGTTGGATGTTCCACTACCCAAACATGCATCTAATCGATTTGTTCGCTGAGGCTGTTGGGATACCGCTTGCTAAAGCTGAAACTTCTGGAATTAAAGAGAGCGAGCTTGAAGACCTCAAAAGGCTTTTGGAGAAGTTGGATGTTGAAGGCGTGGTTTCAGGGGCAATAGCCTCCAGCTACCAGAAAACAAGAATAGAAAACATCTGCAAACAACTGAAATTAAAATGCATAATGCCTCTTTGGCAAGGGGACCAACTGAAAATTCTAAAGGAGATTTTGAGCCTCAAATTTGAAGCTGTAATAACCGGAGTTTACGCGTATGGCTTCAGCAGAGAATGGCTTGGAAGAAAGATAGATGAGGCAACGGTTGAAGATCTGCTTAAGCTAAACAAGCAGTATGGTGTTTCCCTCGCTGGCGAAGGTGGCGAATACGAAACTTTCGTGGTTGACGCGCCCTTCTTTAAGAAGAGAATAAGGATTGTTGAAGCGGAAAAATTTTGGAAAGACCAAAGCGGCTATTTCCTAATCAGAAAGGCAGAGCTTCAAAGCAAGTAGCCATAAACGCAGTTGGGAAAAGTTTATTTTGCCGCTTGATGCTATGAATCAGAACCATAGGCGGAAGAAAAGTTTTCCGCTGGGATGTAGCTGCAAGGCTGAACCGTAAACAAGTGTGTGAGGTGAAAAATGTTGGCGTACAAGTATATTGCTGAGGCATGGTCAAAACCGGAAAAGTCCTTTGTCGACGAGCTGATGCGTCAAAGGTTGATAGAGTGGCGTAGGCAGCCAGCGATATGCAGAATCGAAAAGCCAACAAGATTGGATAGAGCCAGAAAGTTGGGTTACAAGGCAAAGCAAGGTTTTGTTGTTGTTAGGGTGCGTGTTAGACGCGGCGGCTTGCGGAAGCAGAGGCCTAAGGCTGGAAGAAGACCGAAGCGTATGGGTGTTAAAAAGTTTAAGCCAGCTAAGAGTTTGAGGTTAATTGCTGAAGAGAGGGCTGCTAGAAAGTTTCCAAACCTTGAAGTTCTAAACTCTTACTGGGTGGGCGAAGACGGGCGTTCCAAATGGTTTGAAATTTTAATGGTCGACCCCAGCCACCCAGCCATCAAAGCAGACAAGGACATAAACTGGATTTGCCAAAAACAGCATCGCGGAAGAGTTTTCAGAGGATTGACGAGCGCAGGCAAAAAAGTTAGGAGCTTGAGAAGAAAGGGGAAAGGCGCTGAAAAATTTAGACCAAGCAAGAAAGCCGCCAAGGAAGAATAGCGCCATGAGAATTGTTGAGCCTAAAGTGCTTAAAACTGGTGGAAAACAGCGTTTTGGCAGAGGATTCAGTCGAGAAGAACTCAAAAAAGTTGGGTTAACACCAAAAGGAGCCAGAAGGCTTGGCATACCAGTGGATGTTAGACGGAAAACAATTCATGAGGAAAATGTTAAAGCTGTTAAGGCTATGTTGGGGAATTTAAAGAAAGCTTCTAAGCCGAAGAGAAAATCTAAAAGCTAAACTTACACATAGTTGTTGGCGTGATGCAGTTTTGGCTTCTAAAGCTCCAATAGCCTACATTGATATCCGAGTTTTTGCCCACGCAACAGAAGAGGCTGACAAGGTTCTAAAAGCCGCCTACAATGTGCTCCCAGAATCAGCTGTTGAAACTGTCCTCTTTAAGAAAAGGAGTTTGACTGGTCATCATGGAAATCCCATAGTTCTCTTCGAAGCGAAGTTAAAGGGTGAATTGGCGCAAAAGTTTTTTGAAAAGCTTTCTTCTGGCTTAGGCAGTTTAGACAAGGAGCAGTTAAGTAACGAAATTAGGCGGCACATCGAGAAGGGAAACCTTTACTTGAGGCTTGACAAGCAGTCTGCTTACTTGAATGAAATTAGACTCTGTCAAACAGACCCAATACATTTCCGTGTTCACTTCAAAAAACCAAGTTCAGAAGAAATAGTTGGAATTTGCAGAAAATTCGGGTTGATTCCATGAAGAAAGCTTTTGCAGACTTGCACTTGTGCCCAAACCTTAAAGAGTTTGAGCAAACTGCGCGTTTGGTAGGTAAAGCTGCGGTGCTTGGATACCGCCTAATAGCGGTAGCCTTCCAAGCAAACTCTAAGGCAGAGGAAATTGAAAAAGTGAAAGGCATTTGCCAAGAAAATGGCATAGACTTAGCTACTCGAGTTGACTTGAAGCCTAGAACGCCGAAGGAGCTAATCGGCTTTTTAAGAAGGGTTAGGAGAAGGTTTGAAGTAGTTGCTGTGGTCTGCGACTCAAAGAATGTTTCTAGGCAAGCAGCTAAAGACCACCGCGTGGACCTGCTTAACTTTCCCTCCTATGACTTTCGCAAAAGATTTTTTGACATGGCAGAGGCTGAACTGGCTTCAAAGGCTTCTGCAGCCCTAGAAATAGACATGAAACCACTGTTGACTCTTGAAGGAGCCGCGCGTGTTAGGCTTTTGTCAATTTTGCGGAGGGAAGCAGCCCTAGCCAAGAATTTTCATGTCCCAGTAGTTGTTTCAAGCGGGGTCCAAAACGAGTTTCTCATGCGGAAACCAAGAGAACTAGCTTCGCTTACACAGCTTTTTGACTTGGACATGGCTGAAGCCCTAAACGCCGTTTCAAAAACTCCACTCGCCATTGTTAAGCGAAATAGAGAGAAGCTTAGCCCAAGTTTTGTTGCCCCCGGCATTCGCATAGTTAGGAGAGGCAAAGATTGCTAAAGAAGGTTAGACGCCGCTACCTAGCTTTGAGCATCGACTCGCCGGAAAAGTTTGAAGCTAAAGATGTTATGGACGCTGTTTGGAACGCTGTCCTAAAGCTTTATGGAGAGTATGGCGCAAGCAAAACTGGTTTAAGGCTTATCGACTATGATGTTGAAGGGAAAACTGCCATAATACGCACGGCGCACGCAACTCTTGAAATGGTTAGAGCAGCGATAGCTTCAATTACCCATATCAGCAATAAGCCGGCGGCTCTGCACGTGATTATGGTTTCTGGGACAATAAAGGCACTACACAAGAAATTAAAGACTTAACATGGTAATGATGCTGGTTAATTCTGTTGCTAAAGTTGTCAATGGGTTGCGGTTGACGTATTGGCTCCATCATGTTCAATATGGCTGCTCAAATCACTTTTTCTCCATTTACCATACGGCAATAACGCAATTCCTAAATGTGGGGGATGACCTTCAATATTTGGGGGATGATGATGCCGTCCCAGTCTGAGCTTAGTGCGAATGAGGAACTCATGACGGACAGACCCCCCTTATTAAAGGCGGTAACGCTTTTCCCGCGCCCTCTTTCTGTTAAGCCCGAAAATCAAAGCCAAAATCATTCCGGCGATGAATCCTCCTATGTGAGCCCAGTAGGCGACGCCGCTTAAGCCTTTAAAAAATATAATGTCATACATTCCAAGAATCCACTGCATAAAGAACCATATTCCAAGAAAAATGAAGGCTGGTATGGGCACAAGCACCACCCAGCCATAAACAACCAATGTTAGGATTCTGGATTTTGGATAAAGCACAAGATAAGCGCCTAAAACTCCAGAAATGGCTCCAGAAGCCCCAACAACGGGCACTTTATACAATTCTGGGTTATTTAGACTTGAAATACTCATTATGTGTGCGGCGCTTGCCGCCAAACCGCAGACAAGGTAAAAAATCAAGTAGCCAACGTGCCCAAACACGTCTTCCACATTATCGCCGAAAACGTAGAGGTAAAGCATGTTCCCAAAAAGGTGAACAAGCCCAGCGTGCATGAACATGGAAGTGAAAAGCGTGTAAAACCTTTCAGTCCTAAATTCAATAATGTCGAGTGGTGCAAGCGGAAAATTCCTTTCCATATTCGCCGCGATTTCCTCGTTTATAACGCCATAGTAAGAAAGCCACATGAGCAGGAAAACAGCAACATTAACAATTATCAAAATTCTTGTAACGTGCGGCTTTGAGAAAGACTTGTTCAAATCCCTGATAGGAAACAATCATGGTTCACTAAACCCAAGTTAAGCCCATAAAAATATTTAACTTTCGTTTTAAAGAACAGGGAAAACTTTTGAAGCACGCGCCTATGTGCCTAAAAAGCCAAGCACTCAATCATTTTTTCACATGTAAGACACTCATCAGGTATCGGCGTGTCTTTTGGGCGTCTCCTCAAATATCCCAAAAAGTGGTTACATTTGGCATCATCAAGCTTCGACGTTTCCTTTGGCTTAACCTTCTCTTTAATTGAAGACTTTTCCTCCCTTTTTTCCTCAGTCCTTGACTCCTCAACGAGGTCCAATTTCGTCAAACACCTTGGACACGCAAAATACCTTTGAGCGCTATATGTGGAAGAGACTGCCGCTAAAAGAGGCTTTTGAAATTCTTCTCCGCACCGTTCGCATTTGAAGTGCGAAAGGTTTTCCCTAAACTGGCAACTTTCACCGTGCATCTTCATTAAAGTTGTTGTTTTTTCCATTTTATGCCTCCGCGACAAATTATATTGAATATTGATATTTAATAAATCTTTTTGCGTACATGCTCAACAAAAAGACAGATGGGCCCGCCCGGATTCGAACCGGGGACCTTCGCCGCTTCCTCCACCTTTATTAGGCTGCGTGAGGGCGACGTCCTAACCAGCTAGACTACGGGCCCCTTTCCTAAATTCCATTTGGGTTCTGATAATCTTTGCTGGATTTCTAATAATTATTCCATCTTCATAAAATCTTTCCTTCCAAAATCTAGACAAAAGCATGGTGGCTGACATGAACGTTTTAGAAAACGATGAAGATTTCGAAGAAAGCCAAACAATTGATGTTGTTTTGCTGGTTTTGTGCTTTTTCGCTTGTGCATTCCTCGGGTACTTCTTGGCAAAGTATCTGGGTTTTTAGGCGTCATCTTCTTTTAACGTGATTTCTCTGACTTCTTTAACCCACGGCATCGAAACAATGTCTTCCCTAAACCAGTTGACAAGGTCATCAATTATTTTCTTGTTTGAACTCCCGACGCTTTCTTCAACCAACTCAACAGTTATGCTGGCAATTTTTCTCTTCATGCAACATTCCTCCACTCGATAGGCACGCGCCCCAAATATTAAAGGGATGTTCCCCGCTTCGATTTATCACAAATTAAGATTCAGAATCAGACCCGCTATGAAACAATGTTTCATAAAGCTTTTCTACAAAGCCAACCACGCATAAATTTGGGTGCAAGTTGGAGATTCACGCAATACTCCTTTCTCCCTTCTCCGTCCTCGAAGAGTAAAGAGACAAACTTGCACCCTACAAATTTCCAGCCAAAACTCAGAAAACTTTAAAACACGTTTCCCTCTTTTGAATTGTTAACACACGCCGAGGTAGCTCAGCCTGGGAGAGCGCCCGGCTGAAGACCGGGTTGTCGCCGG
>JBNAVK010000037.1:0-14554 GCA_049700435.1 Candidatus Bathyarchaeales archaeon | reverse complement strand
TCGGAAGAACTTTAGCCGTCAAGCTTGAAGCATACGGGTTCCGACAGGTTAGGGACATAACAGCCTACAGGGCTGAGGAGGCTTTCAAGCCAGGCGCCATAAGCGAAGAAGTCGTAGACTTCATAGCGCACATATCAATGGACTACGGCGGAGTGAGATACGCACTAGAGCTTCTGCTTGGAGCCGGCGTAATAGCTGAGAGGCAGGGCTTCAACCACGTTAGGGCTGGAGAGGTTAGGATGGCAAACGCAGCCATCCCTAAAGGTTCAAACGGAGCATTCTACCCAGAAGAGCTAAGCCTACACAAACAGCTCCTCCTAAAAAGCATAATGGAAACACTGGACGCAACAGGAGAACCATACATAACATTCCAAGACGCATACACAAACTACGCTGAAACATGTCAGAGATACAGCGTTGAACCGGAAGACGAAAACACAATAATGGAATACGTTGAAGACCTAAAAATTGAAGGCTACATACTTCGAAGGGGGAAAGGCGAAAAGATGCGCATCGCGATGGAATACCCATTCCACAGGCTTGAAGAAGCAATAAACGCAAGCCTAAAAGAAGCCCTTAGGCTACTATGAAGCTGAAAAATCTGACACTATTATCCCCTTTTTACAAACATTGTTTGAAATCTAAACAGGGACCTTAAGTATTGTTGTTATTGCATGTTCATTGCCACGCTTTTCACTTATGTCTTTAAATTTTGTACACACGCAAGTTCGACGAAGCCAAAAACAACATACTTATAAATGAGAAGTCATACTCTATTAAAGGTGGAGTTTGAATGTCCCGCCTCAAAAATTTTAAAGTGGATAGGCGGGGAGAAGAGATTTGGACCCGAAGTGACAGTGCCCGGCCGGAGCACCATAATTCTAGCATGTTTTTGTAAACAGCAATGTTGTGTTTGTGTTGATTGTTAGATAATAAGATTTATATTGTGTATTGCGATAAAAGAAACAGTTGGTGTGTGAATTGGGAGGCCCCTCTGAACGCGAATACGCGGAGAAACTTGCAAAAATAAAACAGAAGCTGAACCAAAAAGTTGGAGACGTAAAGAAACAATTTGAAAAGATTGAGAAGGCTAAAGTGGATTTGCTTAAGAAGACGAAAGAGATGAAACATGACTTTGAACGTGAAGTTTCAAAAATGGAAAACGAGATAGAGAAATCAAAGGATTTGGCGCCTGAATCCAAAAGGAGACTACGCTTAGAAATTGATGTCCTCAAAAGCGAAATCAGAGAACGCCACACAGACCTAGAAACGCAAATCGCTGAAGCCATTGCACCAGCATGACTTTAGGCTCAAAGAGAACAACTAAACACACGAAAATATTCGTTTCAAGGCTAGAATCTCAAATGAAGAAATTTCTTCGCAAACAAAAATCCGCGTACGCACTGAGCCTAATACTCTGCCTATTTGGAGTAGCCTCTATTTTAGCCACTTTATGGAATACCTACCCTCAACTTTCCAGAAGCGAAAATCCTTTTTCAACTTTTTTGTCGCTTCTTTGGACAGAAAAAATTTCTATTGCACCATGGTTTGAATTCAAACTCATATACCTCGTTATTTTAGGAGACGCAATGCTGATTTCAGGAGTAATATTGTGGATTTTGAGTCGACAATGGCTACTCATCCCTGGGAAAACTGTGTGGTTTCAATGCCCTTTCTGCAAAAAGAAGTGGAAATCAACTGGAGACAAAGCGCTCGTCCATTGTCCCCATTGCCGTCAACTAGTTCACCCCACAATTACTGAAAAATAGTTGGGCGTATGTGTAAACGTACATTTAAGAAAACATGCACGTTTTTCAATATGGAACGCCTTATAATCAGTTTAAGCAATAAGCATTTGGTTGGAGGCAAAGCCCTTTGACTGGAAAGATAGGGATGGATAAGCCCATTGTGGAGATTGATGGAGACGAAATGGCTCGGGTGATGTGGGCTTGGATAAAGGAGAAGCTTATTCTCCCTTACGTGGATTTGAAGGCTGAATATTATGACCTCCACATAAAGAAAAGAGATGAAACCAACGACCATGTTACGGTGCAAGCGGCTGAGGCCATAAAGAAATGGGGCGTAGGCGTCAAATGCGCAACAATAACGCCTAACGCTGAACGTGTAAAGGAATATAATTTAAAGAGGGAGTGGAAAAGCCCAAACGCCACCATCAGAAACATACTTGACGGCACAATCTTCAGAGCACCCATAACCCTAAACAACATACCGCCAGCCGTTAAGTCATGGAAAAAACCAATAATAGTTGCAAGACACGCCTTCGGCGACATATACGACGGCGTAGGCATTAGATTCAACGGACCGGCAGAGGCTGAAGTTGTGGTTAAGCAGAGCAATGGAAAGGAGCTTAAGGCTAAATTTCCCCGACTAAGTGGGGCGGGTGTCCTTCAAGGCATTTATAACATTAACGCTTCAATTGAAAGTTTTGCTAGGGCTTCCTTCAGATACGCATTGGAAAACAAGTTTGACATTTGGTTCGCAGCAAAAGACACAATTTCAAAGGTTTATGACGGCAGATTCAAAGAAATATTCCAAAGCGTGTACGAAAAGGAGTTTAAGGAAAAATATGAAAAGGCTGGATTAAATTACCATTATTTCTTAATAGATGATGCTGTAGCTAGGGCGGTTAGGTCTGAGGGCGGGTTCGTTTGGGCTTGCAAAAACTTCGACGGCGACGTGCTCTCAGATTTTGTAGCCGCAGCTTACGTTGGCAGTCTAGCCTTAATGACCTCAGCCCTTTTCTCGCCTGAAGGTTATTTCTTGTCTGAAGCTGCGCATGGCACAGTCCAAAAACATTACTACAAGCACTTGAGGGGCGAGAAAACTTCGACAAACCCAACAGCCACAATATTCGCTTGGGCTGCAGCTTTTAAAAAAAGAGGCGAGTTGGACAACATAAAAGAGTTGGTTGATTTCGCTGACAAACTGGAAACTGCTGTAAGGTTGACGATAGAGAGAGATAGAGTAATGACGGTTGACACCGCCAAAGTTTCCGAACCGCCAATAAAAAGAACGGTCAGCACCGAAGAGTTCATTGAAGCTGTAAAGAAAAACTTAGAGAAAGTTCTCCATTAACCCAACTTTTTAATCGCTTTTAGTTTAGCCAAAACTTTTTCTCTAAGGGACTTGAAATGGAGCAGGATTAATCCAAATGTTGAAGCTGCAACGAAAATGTAAAACAAGCCGTCAGGAACACCCATCATCCTTGCACCTATTAGGGGTTCAGGCGTGCTTCCTCCGAGAAAAATCCAGTGGTTTAAACCTATCTGCGGGAAAACAACGTAAAACGGAAGGTCTGCCACCCCAAATAAGCCTAAAATTTTTAATGCAATCTGTTTTTTATTTCCGAAACTTGTCTTAAGCAAGATTATGGTTAGAACCCATGAAGCAATATTTGTAGTCAATGAGCCTCCGAGAAGCATCATGCCGTACGCGAATGAACCGTAAGCAAGCCCTTCCATCATTGTTGACCCGAGAACGAACTGCGGGGTTATGGCGATTTGAGGGTAAATTTGGAAGTAGGCTATTTGCATGTAAGTGATGGTTCCGCCCATAATGGTTCCCCATAGTGCATGACCAAGTTCGTGAGTGAAATCCATTACAATGCCTAGAGGAATGAATAGGGATGCGAGCAGAAGGAAAGTTTTGGCGCTTATGCCCATTCCTAATTCGGGGGACAAGAATTTCCAGAGAAACAAAAGAACAAGAAAAGAAATGATGAAACAGAACCCGAAATTTAATGCAAAGTTTGTCGCCATATATTGTGTGGAACCGTCTATAGAGGTTATTCGCCAAACAAGTGGATAACCGTAATACTTGTTTTCAGGTATGCCAATCTGTCCCTTATTTTCAAAGAGCCCAGTAGCCAGAGAGGCTATAACTCCGCAAGCTAATGCTGCAAATAGGAGTTTCAGAAGAGGGTTTTGCAGCTTAACCATAAACTCACCTTAACGCAATTTACAATAATAAGCATCTTTATTGATAATTCCATGTTTTAGAACAGTAACCGAATAATTTTTAGGGCGCAAAACACTCTTCTCTAAAGTGCCGATGAAGAATTTACCTGTCTGAAAGATGATGCACCCTGGGGTATCTGAGGCATAAACACTTTTTAGCCTTAAGAAATAATCTTCTTTCTAATCAAGTACCAAATGAGAATTAAACCCGCTATAAGCAGGACAAGCCCAGAAAGCATTGAGGCGATATAGCCTATTTCAAGAACCTCTAGAAGCACGTAGACCACATATGTGGGTCCAGCAAAAGTTAGAAGGACTGCTAACACAATCAAGAATGTTCTCCATGCTTTGGAGTTAAGGTCAAACTTTGCAGATCGCCTGCTTTTGGTTTGTTGTTTTTCGCTCATGTTCAACATCCACGCAGTTTCTCTAGGCTGATTTCTCTTATAACCCTTCCTTCACCTCGTTTCCGAAGGCTTTCATTAAAAATTTGAAAACAGAGAAACCCGCACCACGGTCAGCGCTGAAGCCTGTTGTTGCACCTAAAAGGCATATGCCCTCTAAGCCTTGCTCTTTTGCCAGTCCCAGCATCAAGCCCGTGGCTCCAGCGATTCTGCCTTTGCTGTATAGCACTGCGCCCTTTTCCATAAATTCCATTGCCAGCCTAGGTGAAGTGGCAGCTACATACACTTGTGTTTTTTCTTCTGAAGTTGGTACTCCGCCTATTGTAACGAGGAAGTTGCAGCCAAATTTCTTTATGAAATTTAATATTTCGCTGCAAACCTCGTAATGCGCCAAAACATCATCAATTGATGGTTGCGTGTCCCCAGTCATTATTATAAAGTCGTTCTTCTCCATCGGTGCAGCATAAAACTCGTATTTAGGCAGGTGACAGATGCCCTTAGGGTCAACAGAAACATAATCTGGAAAGGAGGGTGAATACAACTCAGCGAAGGGCTTAGCACTACAAAACTTAATTAAAAGATGAACTGCAATTTTGCCGACATTGCCGAAACCTGGAAGCCCTTGCACAAAAACCGGATTTTCAAGAATTGGGTTTTGAAATTGGCGGAAATAGGGCTTATCCATGACGTTGAACCAAACTCGATAAAGACAGATGCAATAATAAACCTTTCCCAACCTCCTAAAAACATTTAAGAAAGCACGTATTCAGCATAAACATAGCGGGGTGGGGTAGCCAGGATTAACCCGCTGGGCTCATAACCCAGAGATCGGTCGTTCAAAAGGAGGTCAAGCGTCTGCCTCCTGAAAGTCGACCCCCCGCTACCAAAATTGTGAGTCGTCCTAGTGAAATTTTGGAAAAGTAAAAGAAACTCTTGGGCGAAGAAACTGTTTATGAGTTTAGATTTCAGTTAGTGAAAGCCCTGTCAGTTTATAGTCGCCGCAGTTTATTGTTTCGCCGTTGACGGTTATGTTCTCCAGTTCAAGAAGCGAATTCAACAATTTTGCTTCCGCGATTTTCTGTCGTAAGCTTTCCTTTGCTTTTTCAATGGTTTTAGACCTTTCAACAGCAGATATTTCTAGCAGGTTGATTCGCGTGTTTTTTCCCTTTTTTCTTGCTCCCATGATTACACCTTCTGGGGATAAATATATTATATCTTAATAAAGCCGTTCTTTCTGAAATCGATATATATCGCATCCATGATACATGCTACATGTTTAAACTGCTCGTGGAGAAAAAGAAAATAATAAATTATTTACGTTTGTCATAAAGATAAAAGTGACCGAAATGAATGTTGACACAGTTGAAAACGCGCTTTTCTCCGTTACTGTCAATCCCGTTCTTAGATACTTGATTAGTCGCTTTGATAAAGAATGCCCGAAAGACGGCGACCTCCTCCTGAACTCCCTAAAAGACTTTTTAGGAGAAAATGTTAATCTTTGCCCAACATGCCTGCACATAAGTAGCAAAGTAGCGAAGCCGTTTTATGAAATGGGAAGCCGTCTTTTACATGTAGACAAGAATTTCATGCGCAGCCAATTTCTGAATGAGCAATATGGTGAGGCGTGGCTTAGAGGCTTCGGCTTAATGATGAAAGGCATAGAAAAATACGGTGTGCGAGTGCCCTTCACCCCAGCCGGACCATTTGAAATTGTCTGGAACTTCACATATCAATGTAATTTGAGGTGTAAGCACTGTTATGAAGACGCTGGAAGCGGAAAACGAACCGAACTTTCAACAGAAGAAGCAAAACAGGTTTTGGATAAACTCTCGAAAATTGCAGACATAGGCTTGCCAGCCCTCTCCTTCAGCGGCGGCGAACCCCTCATAAGAAGAGACTTCTTTGAAGTTGCAGCCTACGCGAAAAAGCGGATAGGCTACGTTAGCATAGCCTCCAACGGCACACTAATCACAAAAGACAATGCAAAGAAAATCAAAGATGTAGGAATTGATTACATTGAGATAAGCGTTGACGGCGCATCACCCACGTTACACGACGAGTTCAGGGGGATACCAGGCGCCTTTGAGAGGGCAATGGAAGGCGTTAAAAACTGCGTAGAGGAAGGCATAGACACTTGCATCGCAACAACTTTGCATAGAGACAACTTATCCGAACTCAACAAGCTTATAGACCTTTCAAAAAGCCTAGGTGTGAGGTTCATGCATTTTAATTACATCCCAACCGGCAGAGCAAAGGAATATGTTGAACTTGATTTAACTCCTGACGAAAGGCTTCATGTGCTTGAAACAATAGGGAAAGAAATTGTTGGATTGTATCTGCAAGCCAAAGAGGAGCAGTTGAAATCTGGAAAATCAAGCATTAAAGTTGACAGGTTTTTCAGCACAAGCCCACAATACGCAAGCGTAACAAAGGAACTTTCGAAAAAATGCGGCGAAAAATTCATGGTTGAAGCACATTACGCTGCAAAACAGGGCATAGAAAGCGTAGCCAACTTTCTGGGCGGATGCGGAGCTGGAAGATTATACTGCTGCCTAGAACCCAACGGAGACATAAAGCCATGCGTCTTCTTCCCAACAAACAAGGAAACGGTTCTCGGCAACATACTGAAGGATAATTTCGAAGAAATATGGGACACTCACCCACTTTTGTGGAGACTCCGCGTGAGAGAAATACTGCAAGATTATGTGGTTGACGAAAAACGCGTTGGCTGCGGAAGTTGCCCAGACAAGTACATTTGCGGAGGATGCCGCGCAAGAGCCTACAGCTACTTCAACGGAAACGTTAACGCTCCAGACATAGGCTGCATTCACAATAAGCCTTTATGGGAAAAAATTGTTGGAACGAGAAGACGTTAAGCTTTACCCTTTTCCTCTTTACCGAAATACGTTGTCCATTTAAGTTTCCGCGCATCTCTCCGTAGGTTTAGGGAGCTTTTTCTGCATTTGCTTGAACAGAACCATAAAATTGCCCCGTCATTCCTAACGTACATCATGCCTGTCCCCGCTGGAAAATCGCTTCCGCAAAATGAACATTTCCTAGGTTTAGGCAATGGCAACCACCCCTTTAAATCATTGTAGCCATGGCTATGTTGTGATTTTCTTTGCTTCCCTCTCGGTTTCCCGCAGCATCAAAATGTCCTGAACACGCACTGGACCCTTGACATTGCGAGTTATAATGCGTCCTTTGTCTCTTCCCTCTAGGATGCGAACCCTAACCTGTGTGATTTCTCCCGTTACTCCAGTTCGCCCAATGATTTGAATTACTTCAGCGGGTGTGAGTTCTTCTTCAGCGGCCTTTTCTTCCTTGCTCATCACTTAGCTCCTCTTTTCACTTTCTCAATTCTTGCAACTATTTCCTTAACTAAACCAGCGGCTTCACCTTCGTTGACTATACATGCGGAAGCGGCTGAAACATCAATGCCCACCGCTTTACCGAGATTCTCTTTGCTTGGAACAAACACGTATGGAATTTTCCTTTCCTCGCAAAGAAGTGGCAGGTGAGCCACAACTTCTGGCGGGTCAACATCTTCAGCTATAACAACAAGTTTGGCTTGAGCCCTTTCAACGGCCTTCGTTGTTTCGTTTGTTCCTTTTCTAACCGTTCCCGTTTTAGCGGCGATTTCCAGGGCTTCATAGGCAGCGTCTGCAATCTCCTTCGGAACCTCAAATTTTGCGTAAAATGGTTTGGACATGCGCCTCACCCTTCAAATGCATGTTTTATCAACACTCCTTATTTATGAAGGTTTCGACTAAAATTGAACCGTAAAAGCGTTGTTCCCAAAAATAATGTAGAAAGGTTTAAATAAAATCATTCGTTGAACCATTCTCACTTTTAGTGAGGGGAACATAAAAGTTTGCAGAGATTAGGCCGAGTCCTACACATTACTCCAAGCCGGAACATCATAGTGAAAATTGAAAATCTCCCGAAAATCGGCGAAAACGTTGTCGACGAAAATTTGAAAACCGTTGGAAAAGTTTTCGACATACTCGGCCCAGTATCCACGCCCTACGCAGCAGTGAAACCCGCAACTCGGGAAATTGAAAAGTTAGTGAATAAAATTCTTTACGTGTCCCCTCCTCAGAGGAGAAAGGGGAAGATTTGAATGGGTGGAGATGAAGAAGGGCACGAAAGTTCGGATTCTGCGACGCCACCTCACCAAGCTGAACCCGTGAAGATTCAATGTTGCCCCGAATGCGGCAGCACGCGAATAATGCGCGATTACGAATGCGCTGAAATGGTCTGCATGGACTGCGGCTTCGTTATAGCCGCAAAAATAGCTGACAGAGGACCAGAATGGAGAGCCTTCGACGATGAACAAAGGTCTAAGCGGACGAGAGTGGGTGCACCTTTAACTTTTACAATTCACGATAAAGGCTTATCAACAATGATTGATTGGCACGACAGAGACATCTACGGAAAAAGCTTGTCTCCAGGGCAAAAGGCACAAGTTTACCGCCTTAGGAAATGGCAGCGCCGCATAAGGGTTTCAGACGCTACAGAACGCAATCTTGCGTTTGCACTTTCTGAAATCACAAAAATAGCCAACAACTTAAGCCTCCCAAAAAACATCCTTGAAACAGCCTCAATCATATATAGAAAGGCCGTGAAAGAACGTCTCATCCGAGGAAGATCTATCCAAGGCGTGACGTCAGCGGCAATTTACCTAGCCTGCAGGCAATGTGGGGTAGCCAGAACATTGGAGGAGATAGCTCAAGCATCGAACGTCAGCAAGAAAGAGGTTGGGCGCAGCTACCGTTTCTTGATAAAAGAGCTGAATTATTCTATACCACCACTTAAACCAAGCCAGTACATAACTAAATTTTCAAATCAGCTGACAATGCAGGGAAAAGTCGAGGAAATAGCCCACAAAATACTGACTGCCGCAAAGGAACTTAAACTCACCTCTGGCCGTGGTCCAACGGGCATAGCGGCCGCAGCAAGCTATATAGCGTCTGTTTTGACTGGAGAGAGAAAAACGCAGAGGGAGATAGCTGAAATAGCTCAAGTCACCGAGGTCACGATTAGGAACCGTTATAAGGAGCTTGTTGAACGTCTAATGTTCCAGATAACCATCTAAGCTTCCACTCTTTTTTATTAAGCTTCATCACGTCTAAATAGCCTTAAAGAACATCTTCGTTTGGCGGTTCATCTTCTTCATGCAGTATTGTTGTTCCGCCGAGTTCCTCTAAAAATTCTTGTGGAATTTTATCCTTAAGAGTTGTAACTTCCTTTCTCAGTTTGTTGACCTCGTCTTCCAAGTCCTTTGCCTTTTCGCTTAGTTCAACGATTTCTTTAAGTTGCTTAACCTCTTCTAGGAGAGCGCTTTTTTCCTTTTCTAAAGCTTTAATTTTGTCTTCCAGTTTGGTTTTCATTTTGATAACTTGCATGTTCTTACCTCGCCCTTGTTTCTTCTTTTGTGTGCTTAATGGATTAATAATTTGCCCCGGAACACCAGCTTTTGCAAAAGGCATTTTAGATATGAATGCTATAGTACTAAGGGGGAGGCTTGCAGTTGGTTAATTGTCCAAAATGTGGGGCTGAGGTAGCGTCTCCTGTCAAAACCTGGTCTATGCCTAGGAAACCTTTGAAGGAAGGGGAGGCGTCAAAGCTTACGATGGGGCTGTTTGCCTGTCCAAAGTGTAATGCTAAGTTTAGAGCAGCGTTGGAAGCTGAAACCAAAATAGAAGAAACAGTAAGTATTAAAAACATGGTTGAGAGAATAAAAGGGATAAAGGGAGAGCTCATGCAAACTTTGAAGAATCTACGTGAAAAAATAAAAACTTTGGAAACTGAACGCGCAAACTTGATGATTGAAATTGAGAAGTTAAAAAAAGTTGCAGAATCAAGAGTTAGTGCTCTCGAAAGTGAAGTGAGCATGCTGCGAGAAGAGGTAAAATCCCTCAGAGAACTTTTGGGCTACACGGAAGAAATGGAAAAATAACAAGGTAAGGTTAAATCCAAGCCTTGAGAACAAAAACGCATAGAAGCTTAAGAACCACGCTTTAAATATTTCTGATAGTACTCTTGAGCCTTGGCTACAGTTCTTTCCGGATTCTTTAGTATCAAATACCTTTCGTCAGGCGAAATTTTTTGACACTCGCTAAAGTACTCCACGACCTTTTTCACGTCACCCTCGTAAATCGCCAAGCCCCCGGCAACTCTAAACCACCACCTTGCCTTGATGAGATCTTTATCTTTTAGGAATTTTTTGGCTTTTTCAGCTGCATCCTTCATTGTCGTGCCTATTTTTGTCGGATCGAGAAACATTATATTAATTAAGGCTTCGTAAGCTTCTTTATCGTCTCCGCAAATCTGTTCAAGTTCCGTTATTGTTTTTTCAGTTTTCTTTTTCTCTCCCTCTTCCTTCTTTTTCCTTTTGAACACGTCTAGCAATCCCATAACATTCCCTTTTTCTGCCTAGATTGGAAGGCAATTGAATTAGGATTAGGTATATTGTAGCAGTTAATTTTAAAGGTTTATCTGTATACTATACAAGTTATGCCATACAAGTTCACCTTTGACCTTTCAAAAGTTCCACGCCTATTCTTCACAGAAATCGCTAGGGTCAGCCATCAGAAGGAGATGCATAAGAAGATTGGTACGGCTGCGCAAAAAATGATAGAAAAGTTCAAAATTCAAGAGGCAACAGGTCTTAATCTGTCAGATGCTGTGCTTCTTCTTCAAGATTTCATAGACATGCAAGCAAGGAACATTTTGGAGAGAGAAAAATTTGTGCAAACAAAAAGGAGAGCGCTTTTTCTTCCACACTGCTCCAGAAAGTACATGGACAACCGTTGTAAAGCAACATTTGACCCAAACATCCCATCTTACATTTGCGTGCACTGCTCTCCGGACTGCCTAATTAACAGAGCTGTCTCGTTCTCCGAAGAGAAAGGCTACGACGTTTACATTCTGCCAGGGAGCTCTTGTATATCAAAAATTTTGAAGGAAAAAAAGTACGATGGAGTCGTTGGAGTTGCATGCGGCGAAGAATTGAGGATGGCTGGGCAAATGTTGGAAACTTTTGGGTTAACCGGGCAGGCTGTTCCTTTAATAAAAAATGGATGCGCAAACACCTTTTTCAACATTGAAACTTTAGCGAAAATACTTTAAGGTAAGGAGCTACTTCACAAGTTCCCTTTTCTTCCAGCGCAAGTTTTTACTTCTACAGTTTCTGCATTTCACAGCGGTTGCAGCGTTCCTCGCCCCACACTCGCGGCATATCTTCATGTAGAGCCTATGCTTTTGGGCTATAGCTTTCTTGAAAGGATCCATTATTGGCATTCAAGCAACCTCTGTGCGGCTTACAACAAGTAAAACAGCTAAATATATTTTTTGCCGTTGCTTTCAGACATGGAGAAACTTCGCCAGCAACTCCGCTACGTCACCTGGTTTTTCAGCAACCTTCACCCCAGCGCTTTTGAAAGCCTCAATCTTGCTTTCAGCTGTTCCAGCCTTGCCAGTTACTATTGCCCCAGCATGCCCCATGCGTTTCCCAGGTGGAGCAGAACGCCCAGCAATGAAGGCTATCACTGGCTTAGGATAATTTTGTTTTGCTATATACTCGGCTGTTAGTTCCTCTAGGTTGCCGCCAATCTCACCTATTAAGACAACTGCTTTGGTTTGGTGGTCTTTCTCAAACATTTTTAGTGCATCTATAAAGTTCAACCCTGTTATTGGGTCTCCTCCAAGCCCCAAGCATGTGGATTGCCCCAAATTCTGTCGGGTTAAGCCAGCGGCTATTTCGTATGTAAGTGTTCCACTTCTTGAAACAATACCAACCATGCCGGGCTTAAAAATTTGGGCTGGCATTATTCCAAGCTTACACTCTCCAGGGGTTATAATTCCCGGAGTGTTTGGTCCAATTATGGTTGCTTTGGCTTGCTTTGCATAATCCATGAGGGTCATCGCGTCTTTTATTGGAATGTGCTCAGTAATTATCACGACAGTTTTTATTTTGCTATCTAGAGCTTCTAAAGCTGCATCTGCCGCGAAGGGAGCTGGAACAAAAATGATAGAGGCGTCTGCCGAATACCTTTCCTGAGCCTCTTCTACGGTGTCGTAGACTGGGACGCCGTGAATTTGGGTTCCGCCTTTTCCCGGAGTTACACCAGCCACAATTTTTGTTCCATAATCTAACATGAGTTTTGTGTGAAAGCTTCCTTGCGTTCCAGTTATGCCTTGAACGATGGCTCGTGTTTTCTTGTTGACTATTATTCCCAAAAGTTCACCTCTTTTGCTTTGAGATTTCAACAACACGCTTAGCTGCTTCTTCCATGCTTTCTAAAACTTGAGTTCCAGCCTCTGTCAGTATCCGTTTTCCTTCTTCCTCGTTCGTGCCAACGAGCCTAATAACCATGGGCTTTGAAACCCCAACAGCCCTTTTCGCTTCCAAAATCCCTCGGGCAACTTCGTCACATCTAGTTATTCCGCCCAAAATGTTTATGAAAAGTACTTCGACGTTAGGGTCTGAAAGCACTATTCTAAGCGCTGCAGCTATCTTGTCTGAAGGGGCGCCACCCCCAACATCCAAGAAGTTCGCTGGTTTTCCGCCAAAATATCGAATTGTGTCTAATGTTGCCATCACCAAGCCCGCGCCGTTTCCTATAACGCCTATATTCCCATCCAACTTGACATATGCCAAATCGTTCTTTAAAGCCTCCAATTCTTGGGGGCTCAGCTCGCTTTCCGCTTCGAAGAGCCTCTTTTTGTATTCTGGATGCCTAAATAACGCATTGTCGTCTATTATTATACGAGCGTCTGCCGCCACAAATTTTCCATCAAGTGTTTCTACAAGCGGATTCATTTCAATTAATTCTGCATCATAATCCGCACAAACAGAGTAAAGCCTCTCAAAAATTCTTCCCAACGCGACAAGTTGGTCGCCGGCATAACCAATTCTTTTTGCAATTTGCCTAGCTTTGTATGGTTTAAGGTCTTGTTTGGGACTGACAAAGATTTTGATTACACTTTCTGGTTTTTTTTGGGCTATTTCCTCGATTTCCATTCCGCCAAATGCCGAGGCAATGGCGACATAACTTCGCTTGAATCTGTCTATCGTTATGCCGAAGTAAATTTCCCTTTTTACATCCAGTTTCTCTTCAATCCAAACACTCTTTACAGGCATACTCTTGATTTGCATGCCCAAAAGCTTTCCAGCTGCCTCCTCTACCTCATTAACGGAGTCAGCGAAAACTATTCCACCAGCCTTTCCTCTCCCCGCCACGAGCACTTGTGCTTTGACGGCAAATGGGGGCTTTAGTTTAGACGCTATTTCGCGGGCTTGCTTGACGTTTGTCGCTAGCTCTCCCCGTGGCGTCGGTATTCCATATTCTGCGAGTATTTTTTTGGCTTCATATTCAAAAAGTTTCAAGGCTTTTCGCTCCTTATTTTATTGTTTCTATCGTGACGTAGGATTTTGTGTCTTGTATGCCTTCAATGGAGGAAAGCCTCTTTAGAGTTTCATCAAGTTTTTCTCTTTCTACAATTAAAAGAGCGTCCACATCTCCTGCTATTCTAAAGGCTCCTTGAACCGTAAGTTCCTTTATTTTTTCGTATGCGTAAATTCTCTTCAAGGGAGATACTTTAAGGAGTATGAACGCTGGGCTTGAGAAAATTCCAAGAGCGTTTAACCCTTTCTCCGTTATATCTATAAAACCTCTTCCTGTGCGTACGTAACCGATTTCTCTAAGCTTTCGCAAGTGAACATTCAATGCTTGTCTGCTTATGCCCAATTGCTTTGCCAACTCCTCTTGTTTCACATTCAGAGTGCATGTGCGTGAGAATTTGCCCTTTTCATAAAGAGTCTTTAGAATTTGTATTGGGCGTCTTGTAAGTGTTTCCAACGCGTTTCATCCTTTACGCACTTTGTCAGGCTTATCTTTTACAATTATATGAGTTTATTTAAGCATTTAGTAAACGTCAAAACGTCCTTGTACATCATTTTCAAATTTAATTTTCGTAAGCAAAGTCTTAATTCTCTAATTAAAACCGTAACGTATTTATTTGTGGATAAAAAAGGTTATGGAGCCATTAAGAATGCAAAAACTAGGAGTGAGGCGGTACAAAATGTCAGAAAGCAACTCAGTGTTGATCGGAAATAAGCCAGTAATGAACTATGTACTGGCTTGCATAACCCTCTTTCACGGCGGA
>JBNAVK010000036.1:8175-14566 GCA_049700435.1 Candidatus Bathyarchaeales archaeon | reverse complement strand
TCCGGCTGGCAGTATAAGCCTCAAATTCGTGAGTTCTCTTTTAGGCGAAAGCCCGTCTTGTTCAATGTTGTAAACGATGGCGTTGGGCTTAAGTTCTTCGGCTAATTGCTTAAATTCTTTCCATGTTCTAATTTTTATGACACCTTCGCCCATTTCAACCAGCTTCAGCATATAATCATTCAAGGCTTATCTAAACTTTGTTAAGAAGTCTTTTAGGGAAAAAGCTCTATTTCCTTTGTCGCACCGCATTTGACACAGACAAGTTGCACGTGAGACTTATCGTGGGCCAGTTCTTTAGCTTTCCATTCGTGGTTACATTTGCCCTCTTTTCTTTCACCTGTTTGGTTTTCGCTCAAATCTAACATCTCCTAAAATGCTGATACATATTCAAGAATTTAAATCTATTGTTATGTTTTCTCTAATGCGTAACATTTATATATATAACATTGTTACATAATCGCGATAAGAATGTGCAAATCACAAAATTGCGGATGCTGGCACAACTATCCAGAACGCGGATGGATACAATTCCTAATAATGCGGGTGCTATACGAAAAACCCACGCACGGTTACCAACTCCTCGAAGAAATTGAAAAAAGAAGCTGCGGATGCCACAAACTCGAATCAGGCTCCATATACACGCTTCTAAGAAGAATGGAAGAAAAAGGACTGCTAGAATCAAAATGGGAAAAAGTCGAAGGCGGCCCAGACAGAAGAATCTATAACCTAACAGCTAAAGGCGTTGAAGCCCTCAAAATGGGACTCGCATCAATAGTTAAAAGGAAAATGCTCTTCGACGACTTAGCAAAGTTCTACCATGAAAAATTTGAAAAAATCGAGGAAGGAGGTGAAAAGTAAATGTGTGGAAATTGTTGCTGCCACGAGTCGGAAACACACCATGAACACCATAGACGAGAACACTACATGGATCTTCCATTTCCTTTGATGGATGTGGAAGAGGAAATAAAAATGCTTGAAGAATACAGGGAAACCCTAACAAGGCAGTTGGAAAAAGTAAACAAGCGCCTAGAAGCCCTAAAACGCTGAATACACGCAAAATCTGCACATAAGCTTTCACCCCCTCTCGCATATATTATGAAAAATTGGAAGAGAATTAAAAATGAAAGTGATAAATTTAAGCGAACTCGTGGAGTTTTCACAAAAGAAAGGCTTATTGGACACTATGGAAGAACGCAAGCGCGTAAAGAAAGACCTGCTGAAAACCAAGAACTACAATCTTGTGCTGGTATGCCTTGAAGCAAACCAAGAAATCCCTACACGCCCCGAACCATATGATGTCTGCTTTTACATAATCAGCGGAAGCGGCACCTTCACAGTAGGCAACGAACAAGTTGACTTGTCCAGCGGTGAAATGCTTTTCGCTCCAGCAAATACGCCAAGAGGAATAAAGAGCAAAGAACGCACGGTCTTGTTAGGCATACAAGAACCTCATTAAAGAAGTTGGAAACATGAGCGCAATAGAAGTTCAAAACTTAACAAAGCGCTACGAAGATGTAACGGCAGTTGATCACATAAACTTCGAAGTTAAAAAGAGCGAAATTTTTGGTTTTCTAGGTCCAAACGGCGCTGGAAAAACAACAACCATACGGATTTTGACAGGGCTTCTAAAGCCAGATGAGGGAAAAGCCTTCGTAGTTGGTTATGATGTTGCTAAAAATCCAATCGAAGCCAAACAGTGCATTGGCGTTGTTCCAGAAGTTTCAAACGCTTACATAGACCTTACCGCATGGGAAAACCTCACGTTAATAGGCAAACTTTACGGCGTCCCGACCCGTAGGCTTCAAGAAAACGCCACCAAACTTTTGAAAGAATTCGGGTTACACGAAGTTAAGGATAAGCTTGTCAGAGGCTTCTCGAAAGGAATGAAGCAAAAGCTCCTATTATGCATGGCTTTAGTGAACGATCCCGAAGTGCTTTTTCTCGACGAGCCAACTTCTGGGCTTGACGTTGAAAGTGCAAGGCTTCTAAGAGAAAAAATCACACAATTTAATAGGGATGGAAAAACCGTTTTTCTTTCAACTCACAACATGGAAGAAGCAAACCAGTTATGCCACCGAACAGCAATAATAAACCATGGAAAAATAGCCGCCATAGACACTCCCGAAAACCTTCGAGCCCAAAGCATGGAACTCCAATACATCGAAGTTCTCTTCGACAAAAACGTGAACATACAGGAAATTTCAAGACACTCAAGCATAAGCAAGGCTTCATTTGTAGGCAATAGAATGCGAATATACACGGCTAACCCTTCCGAAGTAATAGAATTTTTAGCGGACTTCGCCAAGGAAAACCGCCTACGAATTTTAAGTTTAAACACCATGATGCCCTCGCTTGAAGATGTCTTCTTAAAACTGATAAAAGAAAAGGAGGCTTCTCCAAAATGAGCCAATTTGCAGAACAGTTTAAGCGTTCTCTTGCCATAGCGAAAAAGAACATAAAAATTTACTATTCAAAAGGGCCAGTCATCATTTTCGGGCTGGTTTTCCCATTGTTTTTGGCTTTGGCTTACGTTATAGGAAGGAATATTCCTCTAAAAGAGGTTCTGCCAGGAATAATTGCCATGACAACCTTCTTTACCGCTACGTCTGTTGGGCCATCCATTGTTCCTTGGGAAACGCGTTCAAAAACCCTTGAGAGACTCTTGTGTTGTCCAGTTGCTTTTTGGGCGATTATTTTAGGCGACATGTTGTCTTCTTTCCTTTTTGGACTCGTTATATCAGTGATTCCGCTTCTGCTGGTTTTAACATTCAATGTGGAATTGTTAAACTTTGCAATGTTATTCTTTGGCATGGTTATCGCAAACCTATGCTTCTCCGCCCTAAGCGTTCTCCTTTCAGCTTACCCGCCGACGGACATCCCGGCAACGTCCATGATGCTATCATCCCTAGTCAAGTTTCCGTTAGTATTCATAAGCGGCGTTTTCATACCAGTCGAGCAACTGCCAGAGTGGGGAAGAATTGTCGCTTCTTTCTCGCCGTTGACATACTTTGCAGATTTAACTAGGCAATTCACTTTAAACACTGGCTTTTACCCTATAGCAATAGACTTTCTGATGATTTTAATCTTTACAGTCGTTTTCTTGTTTGCAGCTATAAAACTTCATGAAAGAACATTGGCGAAGCGAATAAGTTGAAAAAGCGGCGTCGATGCGGGTGGTGTATGAAAAATTTTAATTACAATGAAAGCATATAATATTTGTCTAGAAATGAAATTTTAGGGGAATGAAAGGTTTGGCTTCAAAGAAATTGCTGGAAATGCTGAATCAAGCAATAGCTAGAGAAATGCAAGTTGCCATACAGTACATGTGGCAACACGTTCAATGGGTTGGAGTTAAAGGCTTCGCTGTTCACGACGAGTTAAAAGCCATTGCAATAACTGAAATGAAACACGCTGAAGCCATCGCGGAACGCCTCTTCTACTTGGGCGGTACGCCCACAACAAAGCCGACGGAAATTGTCGTCGGCAAAACACTTAAAGAGATGATAGAGCGCGATGTGAAGGATGAAGAGAACGCGATAAAGCTTTACAAACAAATTATAGCGCAGGCACGAAGAGAAAAGGATGAAACAACCGAGATATTGTTCATGAACATCTTAAAGGATGAAGAGGAACACCACGACACCTTCACAACACTGCTCGAGGAAATATAAAAGAAACTCTAATCCTCCTCCTTTTTATGAAATTAATGTAATGTGGAGTCTCGTAAGCTGAACCTAGAAGACTATACTCGGAAAAGAAATTTTGAGAAGACAACAGAACCAAAAGGAGGATCAAGAATGGGTAAAGGAAACATTTACGTGATTCAGAAACACGCCGCGACAAACTTGCACTATGACCTTCGCCTCGAAATGGACGGTGTGCTAAAAAGTTGGGCAATTCCAAAAGAGCCGCCGACAGCATCTGGCGTTAAGCGGTTGGCTGTGCAGGTTGAAGACCATCCGGTTGAGTATGCAGATTTCGAAGGAACAATTCCAGAAGGCGAATATGGCGCTGGAACTGTGGAAATTTGGGATAAGGGCTTCTATAATTTAATAGACAGTAAGGAAAATAAACTCGTCGTAGAAATTCACGGCGAAAAATTAAAGGGAACATACGTTCTCGTTAGATTTAAAAATAAGAAAAATTGGCTTTTCTTCAAGAAAGGCTAAATTGTTAAGCTATTCTTCTTCGGTTTCTGCCTCTCCTTCTCCAACAACTTCAGCTTCGGCAAACCTTCTGCTTATCCTCGTTATCCTTATCTTGACATGGTCTCCTGGCTTGGTGTTCGGTATGAAAGTGACTAAGCCTTGGATTCTAGCTATGCCTTCTCCTCTGCGGCTTGTCTCTTTCACGTCAACCTCGTACTCTTTTCCAACTTCAACTGGTTTTGGAGTGAAACCTCCTCTTCCGCTGAAACCTCTTCTTTGACCGAAGCCTCTTCTTTCTCCCATACGTTTTCACCTCTTCTTTCGTTAATCTTACTTTATTCCGCGGAAGGCTCAACTGTCAGTGTCCCGTATTTTCCGACGTTCAGCTGGATTTCGCCTCTGAAGCTTGTCACGTAGCCGTTTTCCACCTTTACAGTATCGTTCACGTTCACTTGGTTTATCTGTTCGTTCCACAGCGTCAGCTTTATTGTTCCAGTTTCATCAGCGATTATGGCGGTTGCAACACGGTGGGTTTCGTCTTTGAACCTTGCCAACACTTCTCGCGTGTCGGATTTTTCCAGAACCTTGGCTTTTACGCTGACACGCTTCATTCCATTTCTTAATTCATTTATCTTCAATTGGCTAATTCACCCGCTTATGCTATTTTCTCCGCGACAGCGAACTTTTCGCCAACAGACAAAATTCTGACTTTGACGCGTTCGCCTACCTTAGCGTTTGGAACAAAAATTAGATAGCCTTGAATTCTGGCTATTCCATCTCCTCTGCTTCCAATGTCGTCTATGACAACCTCTAGCTCCTGATTTTCCTTCACTGGTCTAGGAGCGAAAAAGGGTCTACCCGCACGGAACCTTCTCTGACTTCCAAACCTTCTAGGTTTCCTTTTGGCATTTTTTGTTTTTTCTGGCAGCCTTCTTGGCATATCGTGTTGTCGTCCTTATCGCGGAACCAGCCTTCCAACCATAAAACTCACATGTCACCTTGACACTGAGCTTTTGGCAGAGGCCAGTTATATGCGAAAACAGCGTCCGCGCATATAAATCTTGCTAATCATACATTAACATTTACTCCTAGAGGCTTTATGAAATAACGTATATAGGATTGTGCAACATTTGCTATGAATGCCGAAATAAAGCATGAGGATTAAGCTTGGCTAAACCAGCGCCTATGGAACCCATAATCAAACTCATTGACGTATACAAGGAGTACAAAGTTGGCAGCATCTCCACTCTGGCTCTAAAAAATGTAAACTTCAAGATACACAAAAAAGATCTTATTGCAATAATGGGTCCTTCAGGCTCGGGAAAAACAACATTACTTAACATGATAGGACTTCTTGACAGGCCAACCAAGGGAACAGTTTTTTTCGACGGGTTCAATGTTTCAAAGCTTAATGATAAAATCCTTGCAAATTTACGGAGCACTAGGCTAGGTTTCGTATTCCAAACGTTCAACCTCGTTAACAGACTAACTGTTTTTGAAAACATAGAGTTACCTCTCATACCAAAGGGAATACCGCGCAGAGTCAGAGCGGAAATGGTTAGAGAAGCGTTAGCCAAGGCTGGTGGTGATGAAAAGTGGCTTCCTAAAAAGCCAACTCAGCTTTCTGGTGGGGAACAACAACGTGTAGCAATTGCAAGAGCCATCGTCGGAAAACCAGTCGTTGTACTGGCGGACGAGCCTACTGGCAATTTAGATAGGTCCTCAGCTAAGGTTGTGGTTGAAACTTTTCTAAATTTAAACAAGGAAGGACATACAGTAGTGGTTGTAACGCATGACCCGGAAGTGGCTAACTGTATGGAAAAAATATATGTCATCAGAGACGGAGAGATCATAGGAGAATTCATGCCTAATAAGGAAGAGTCGCTTATAAATAAGGCGTAAAATCCATTAAGAGAGTGTGACAGCATGAAAAGGTTAAAGAAAAGCTTAACCTTCATATTGGTCCTTACGCTAGTATTGCAGCACACATCCCTATTCACAAATAGAACTTTCGGAGAAATAGAAGATTTTCGCATAGTGTACTTTAATGTAAGGTCTTCGGCTGACACGGCGGAAGTTTATCCGGGCAGCAAAAGAGTTGATTTAAAGGTTGAAGCAGTCTACCAGAACAGCGCCCCAGCCCAAAACGTGGTAGGATGGCTTAATACAACCGTTGAGGGCATAGGTTTTAGTTCTGGAAGCGGTTCATGCTCCGCAGCGCGGTTGCTTAACGGAAGCGTTGC
>JBNAVK010000036.1:0-8075 GCA_049700435.1 Candidatus Bathyarchaeales archaeon | reverse complement strand
CTTTACGTAATTTTAGAGAATAACGGCAGCAGCAATATAAATTCGGCAAACTTTAACGTTACACTTCCAGAAGGATTCACCATTGAAAATCCGCGGGCAAGCACCGGACTCGTTAACAGGGGAGATCGTTTCACTTTAACATTTACGGGAATATCTATACCAGTAAACACTTCGGTGGGAACATATAACGCAACTGTTTATGCTGACTGCAGCGCAAGAACAGAGGACGGGGTAGCCTACAGCAACTCCACATTTTTGAATGTTCCATTGGAAGTGGAAAGCCCGCCTCCAGAAGAGCCAATCATGATGGCGTCTGTAAATATACTCTACAATGGGGCTCCTGCTCCACTGCTTCCATCCGCTAGAGGCGTTGTTTTGAGGATTTACCTTATCAACAGGCTGCCGGACACCATAAGCGCCATGGCTGTGAACGTTACGCTTCCAAATGGGATGCTGATTAGGGCTGTTTCAGGAACATACATTAACGGGATGGCGCCGGGCAGCACATGCTTTGTAGACTTAACGGTTGACGTTGACTCCGAAATAAATTTGACAAGGTACGTGGGAGAGTTGAATATAACGTATCTTAAGATTGTTTCAGGGTCTTCCTTCCTCATGAACCAAACTGTGCAATTTCCGATAAACGTTGAGAGCGCACACAGCCACATGTCGGAGTTGTCGCTTGTCACGGCTTATTGGGGTTATCCAGACCCAACGCCAGTTTATTCCACTTCGCGGTATGCGCCGTTGACGATTAGGCTTATCAACAATGGGCGATACGACGTTTGGGGCGTTGTTGTAAACGCTTCGTCACAACATCTTACGCCCATAAAAGACTCAGAAGCTTGTGCTACAACAGTTGTCGGTGGGGGATACTGTACGGCGGCACTATACTTTGACGTTAACACAACAGCCTCAAATGTTCCATTGGAAATTTTCGTCAACTACATGTTCACAGAGTTTGGAACTCACATCAGTGTTGTTAGAAACTTCACAGCATCTTTGCCCATTGAAAGCTATCCAGCCTCAGAAAGCATCTTGTCCTTTGTTAGCGCCGGATGGCAAAACAACGTAAACGTTTTCCCAAAAACCAGCAACGCCACATACCAAATAACCTTGGCAAACAGAGCACCCTACTCAATAAGCGGAATAAACCTTACACTGAAACTTCCAGCCGGCATGTCCTCGAAAGGGCAGAGCGAAGCCACTGCATACACTGATGGTCCAATCAGAAGTTTAGCCACTTTCACATCTTCATTCATGGTCTCGGTAGAGGACATACTTCCGGCAAACTACAACGCAACCCTAATTGTTGACTGCATACTGCTTTCCGGTGGACCCGGCGTTAGACGAGTTGAGGAGTTCACCGTGCAAATGGGCGTTAATGATGATGCTGCTGCCTTGGAGCTTGTGGATTCTAGGTGGTATGAGGGTTCCGTGGGGCCGAACACATACGGCGCCCACCTCGTCATACTTGTAAGAAACGTTTATGTAGATGGTTTAAGGGGCGCGGTGCTTGAAATAGACTTGTCCGAAGGAATCCGTAATTCTGCGGACAACTCCAGCCACGTTAAAGCTACACCCCTGTCGGTGCAGTTGCCGCAGCCGCTACAAGCGCAGAATCTTGCCGAAATCTTAAGTGCCTTCCTAAGTGCTCAGCAAGCAAGTCCAGCGCAGGTTTACGATAGGGGAGACATCCTAACCTTCGTGGTGAGCCTCAACTTGTTCGACGTTGAAGTGGGAAGTTACACGCTTCACGGATGGCTTTCATACATTGACGCGTGGGGTGGCAACAGAGAAATCCAACTGACAATTCCGGTGGCTGTGCTTGGAAGAGCTGGATATATCGAAATAGCCATTGACAAAAGCTTAAGCGTGAGAAGCCGCTACGTCAACACTTCGCTTACAATAATAAACCATGGAAGCTCCCCATTATACGACGCCTACATAGTGGTTTCGCCTTACCAAGGGACACCAATACTGATAGCCTCTCCAGCGGTGAACTATGTCGAAAAGATAGACCCTGGAGAAGAGCATATAATACCGATAGCGTTGGCTTACAACCCCCTTGGCTTCTACTCTCAAACCGGAACTGCATCCTCCATAACATATGGGCCTGTCCCCCTCATGGTTTCAGTTTTCTACAGAGACGCGAGCGGTTATTCTCAAACCTTCAACAATTCAGTAACCGTAACTGTTGAGCCCTTCATAGAACTCTTAATAAGAAACATTAGAGCAACGGGAACAAACTCATCCTCAACAGTTACAGGAATCATCGTTAACTACGGCTCTTCAACAGCCTACCGCGTTGAGACAGAGCTCAAAATTGGAGACACCGTGCAATCCTCTTTCATAGGGGACATCGACCCAGGCTCAGAGGTTGCATTCAGAGTGGACATAAATAAGTACAATGACACTGCTCTTCTGACCGTGAGATACTACAACGTTTTCAATGAGAAGGACTCAAAAGAAGTGAACGTCAGCATAACATTGCAGGAAGAAGCCGCGCCTCCGCCGACCCAAGGTGAAGAGTGGCCTATTGAAAGATGGGTTATTGTGGCCGGCGTGATTGTCTTTCTAGCAATAGCGACTGTGATGATTTATAAAATGATGAAGAAGTCGAAGCCGGCGGTAAACCCCTAAAGCCTAACACGAGGCTTTAAAATGCTTGTGGATTTTGTGAGGTTGTCGCTGAAAGCTCTGAGCGAGAGGAGAACTAGGGCAACCCTCACGATAGTAGGTATAGCCATAGGTCCTCTAATCCTCGTCATGATGAGTTCGGTTGTTGGAAGCTACTCAAACTACATAGTGGAAAGGGTCACATCTCTGGGGCAGAACGCCATCGCAATTTTCCCAACGGAAAACTACCAGCTTGACGAGGAAGACTTAAACTACATAAGAACGATTTCCGCTGTTGCAAGGGCTGAACCATTTTACAATACACAGGGAATTCTGAAAAGAGGCAACGAAGAGCTCAAGTTGTCAATTTTTTCAGTGGATTACAGTTTGCTTTTTGAGGCAATAGGCAGCTTGGAAATCGGTGAAGGGTCCATTCCATCGGAATCCAATGTAATTTACACCATAATAGGCAAGAAAATAGCCTACAAAGACAATGAAAAATATTTCCAGCTGGAAAGTGTTCTGACGTTAACCGTGCCGAAGATTGAAGGTGGAAAAATAACTGGCAAGAAAACCGTAAACGTGGTTGTAGGCGCCATCCTTGAGGAGTACGGCGGCGCTTTAATCGTTGACCCAGATTTAACAATTTTTACATGCTTTGAAGCTGGCAAAAGACTTTTAGGATTAAGCAAGTGGTCTGGAATACTTGTTTTGGTCAGCGATCCCGCAAATGTAAAATCTACGGTTTCAACTTTGAGGGAGCATTATGAAGAGAAGGTCCAGATAATAGCCTTCAGTTCGATAGCTGAGGCTATTTCAAGCGTAACGGGAGCAATAAACTTCATAAACTTTTCAACATCCCTTTCGGCTTTCGCCGTCGCAATCGCAGGAGTTGCGGCCACGATGATAACATCTGTGATGGAACGCACTAGGGAAATAGGTGTTATGAAAGCCATAGGTTACACTAACTCTCAAATACTTTCGTTAATATTGATGGAATCAATAATGATGAGTTTGGTTGGAGGAACCGTTGGAATATCAATAGGCGTGGTGGGTGCTTACATCCTCGCGTCAAGAGGGTTCACAATAGGCGGAATAGGCGAGAGTGGAATCACCCTACAACTAAACCCGTTAATAACCCCATTCCTAATATCTCAAACGCTTGTTCTCACGATGTTGATAGGTCTTGTGGGTGGAGTATTGCCAGCGTATAGGGCGTCTAAAATCCCTCCTGTTGTAGCTCTAAGATATGAGTAAAAGCGCCAAAAGGTTGGCTTTAAGCTCCAACCAAAAAGCCCTCCACCACTGTTGCAGAAAAGTAAGCAACAGCCGCTATTAGAAAACTTTTTGTCCATGAAAACTCAGTTGTTAAGCGAACTGCAAGGGCGCACAGAACTATAGTCCATATGAGCACCACTATTTGGACATAACCGTAAATTTGGTTTACAAGCCATGTTTCTTCTAAGATTTTGTTGTAGGCATTTTCACTTTCGCCTTCAACTCCGCCTATAAGCTCGAATGGGTAGCGGACGGTTGACAGAGTTGAAAATGTTGCAGCGTTTATTACCGCTTGCACAAACATGGTTATCAGCGCAAACCCCACCAAAATCAGAATAACCCTCCAAACAGTGTTAGCCTTAAACGCCTTAGTCATAATGTAGATTATTCCACCCAGTAAAACCCATCTGACAACGAACTGCATAAATGTGAAAACTGAAAAGTTAACCGCATAACCCGCAAAATCATCTACCGGCGGCTTAAAAATGCCTCCGAAAAATAGTCCGTCAACCAAAACTGTTATGTTTGAGCCTTCGGGCCACGTGAAATTTAATCCTAATCCCGTGATGTTTCCCCAGTCTGAAGCGGTTCCGACTTCAGTCCAGTTTTGGTTTGCAAGAGGGATTGTTAGGTTGTTCCACACATTAACTGTGGAGTTAGAGAGGTTTTCTGTGATGTTGCAGTAGAAATAGTCTGATGGGCTTGAGTATAGGTAGATGGTGGCGTTTTCTGGGCTGCTATCTGGACTTATCCATTTTATCCTCAAATAAAGGTTCTTGTAGCCGCTAGGCTCTGAACAGTTTACTGGGCCAATGTTGTCTAACTGCATGGAGATTTCACTGCTGTTTGTTGCTGAGAATTCTATACTTCTGTTTCCGTAGATGCTTCCTTGTATGTAATCCGTATAATTTTCTGTGGGTGTCAGCCCGCTTGTCTTCCACAAAGTTGCGTTCTCAGTCCACTCATCTAACTGTTTTGACGTTGGCAGAGTTTCCTCCACAAGAGTCTTACTCACAATGGTGTACATGGAACCAACGTTTGCAGCTACGAAAAGAACCATTATTAGAATCGGTCCGATGTATTTTGGGTTTTGGCTTATTTCCCTGAATGCCTTATGGGGCGCGTATATTACTTTGAATATTCCGTAGGCGAACAATTTTTTGCTCCGCCCGTAAATGGTTCTTACTGGTTTATTAAGGATTTGCTACAATCCGAGCTTTAGTCGCCTATAAGTTGTGTAATCAACATACTCAAGATACGGATTTTCCGTTTGATATTTGACTGTTAATTTTTGGCGTTGCCGCTTGTCAAGTATCTGGCTTGTTGTTATAAGCGAATAAGCGTCGCTCCCAGCCCCAGAACCATAACTGACGATTAAAATGCGCTCTTCAGGCTTTGCCACATCCAAAACCGCAGCTAAGCCCAACGGCGAAGAACCAGAATAAGTGTTGCCGAACTTGGCTACTTGAAGTGAAGGCAAATACTGCTCCTCCTTGAACCCAAGCTCCCTCGCAACCCTCACTGGAAACTGGATGTTTGGCTGGTGGGCGACGAAATAGTTAATGTCACTTGGTTTTAGGCTAAGCCTCTCCATCAATCTTCCGGCAGCTTTCTTAATATGCTTGAAGTAAGCGGGGTCTCCGGTAAACCTTCCGCCATGCATTGGGTAGGGTTCGCCGTCACGGCGCCAAAAGTCTGGAGTGTCCGAGGTGCAGGAGTACCAACCTTCAATTTCAGCTATGACATCATGTTTTCCGAAAATGTAGGCGCACCCGCCGAAACCAACGAAAAGGTCAAGTTCCCCGCCTGGACAGTCTCTGGGCGCTGCCTGCGAGTTGTCTGCGCCTATAACCATGGCGTATTGAATGTTTGATTTAGGATAGTTAACAAGTGAAGCTGCGTCCTTAAACATGCTTGTGGCTGCCTTACATGCAAACTCCGTGTCCACAGCGTCAACGCCTTGCACATCCTCGTCAGCTTCGCCTAGTCTTAAAACTTGCGCGACCTTTGAGGCTATGGGCTTGACGGCGTAGGGGTTAGACTCTGAACCCGCGTAAACCTTTCCTATGAGGGAACAGTCAACTCCAGAGTGTATTAGCGCTAGTTTTCCAGCCTCGACAGCAGCCGTTATCGCATCTTCATCTATAAACGGAACAGAACGCTCCATGCCTTGCTCTCTTATTCTAAACCTTGAGGTATAAAATCCGTAGCCGACGATTCCAGGCGCGTCATACTGCTTATTTGGTTTTGCAACACTGTATTCTTGGTGGGGATAAAATTCGTCTGCGAAAGTGAAAGTTAAAGAAATTGTGGGGATGACATCGCTTTTATCCACCGAGTAACGCCTTCTAAATCTTGGAGTAACCTCTCTTCCTTCTAAAGTTGAAAACTCAATCTGCTCGCCATCCCCTATTATCTTGTCAGTTAGCCTTCCTGGAACTCTTATTTTCCCGTTGTGAAAGGAGACTATGCCATAGATGAAACTGCCAAGCTTTCTAAACTTGTTTGTGGGTTCGTTAATTAGTGTGCACATTTCAAGTTTCCCTTTCTCATAGAAAAGGTCTATTTCAGCCATCTTCCCGAAGCTTTTCCTTCCGCATCTTCCACAGTAGTCTCTAACTTCAAAATATTCTTTACCACAGATTTGACAGCGCCTTCCTCGAAGCCTATCTCCAAGGTATGAGACCCTTCTTTCTATTGGCTCGCTGCTCATTCATTAATCCCTCCCGAAAATGTGGACGTAACCTTTTGTTCCGAAGCCTTCAAGCTCCAGCACACACCCGTATTTTGGCTCACCGTCGCTTTTGACTTGCCGTTCTCCTGCTTCGCCTCTGAGCTGTTTGAAAACTTCGAATGTTTGGGCGCCGCCAGTTGCGCCTAGCGGGTTTCCGTCGGCTTTTAATCCTCCATTTATGTTTACGAACAGTTTTTTTCCATCTATCTCGTAATATCCCCTGTAGTTCTCGCAGCTTTCATGCACGTTTAACCATGCTTTTCCTTGTTGACAAAAGCCTAAATCCTCAAGGGATACCATCTCCATAACTGATGACTGGTCATAAAGCTCGACGACTTGTATGTCCCACAGATTTATCCCAGCCATTTTTAGGGCGTTTTTCATGGCTATTTTGCTTACGAGAAAGTGTGTCAGGTCTTCTCTAGCTGGGAATGTTAAATAGTCTGTGGCTGAAGCGCCGCCCAGAATGTAGACCGGTTTGTCCGTGAATTTCTTCGCGTAATCTTCACTTGTGAGAATTACCACTGCGGCTCCATCAGAAATTGGCGCATAATCATAAAGCCCGAGAGATTTTCGAGCTTCTTTTCTTGCGTTTATAACTTGTTCCAAGGTTATCTTTCGCTGGTATTGGGCGTACTCGTTTTTTGTTGCATTTAGGTGGTTTTTGACGGGAATCTGGGCTAGGGCAATGTAAAGTTTTTCCAGGTCTTCGCCTTTTATGCTGTAACGTTTTATGTAAGCCCTAAGCATAAGCTCATGGTTTGCTTCTGGAGTGCACCCCGCATAATAGCTCCACGGGTCTTCTAGAAGCATTAGGTCGTCGCGGATTTTGTCCCAGCGGTCTGTCATTTTTTCTATTCCGCCGACCAAAACAACATTGTATTTTCCAGCTAGGATGGCGTTGCAGGCGTTTAGAAGGGCTGCGCTGAAGGAGCGGGTTACTTCCATTGGAACGTGAAGTTCTGTGAGTTCTGAAAGGAATCCTTCCTCCAATCCAAGCTTGTTTGTGATTGGGAGGAAATAATCGGATAGGTAGCAGGCTTCCAGGTCTTTGCGTTCCACGTTGGCTTCTGCGGAAGCCTTAATCCAAGCCTCTTCGATAAGCTTCTCTGGTTCCTTCTCGTAGTGTTCTCCGAACGCGGTTCTTCCAGCCGCAACTATTGCTGGATGACTTTTCATCAAGCTACACCGTTTGTTGCCAATTAGCAAATATCCCTTTCATCATGACTTTTAAGTGTTTGCCATCTCTGGGTTTTCAAAAGATTCATAAAACATGTAAATAAACATATACGAGGCAATAAGGGGTGGAATCATGAGCGAAAAAGAGGGGAAATACCGTTTAATTATAACCGTTAATGCAATACGTGGAAACTGTCCAGTCTTCAAGGTCGGAGATAAAATCGTTATAGAATCACCCAAAATAGTTGTAAAGGAAACGGACAAC
>JBNAVK010000035.1:0-14848 GCA_049700435.1 Candidatus Bathyarchaeales archaeon | reverse complement strand
AAAGCGAATTCAAACCTCTCGAAATTGCCAGCTCATCAACATTAAAAGTTGGCGATGTTGTTGTTGCTGTAGGCAATCCATATGGATTAGCTGGCTCCATGAGCATTGGCATAGTAAGCGCCTTAGGAAGAACCATAACTGAAGAAACAGGCGGATATCCAATAGCAAATGTCATCCAAACAACAGCCCCGCTTAACCCAGGCAATTCCGGAGGACCACTCCTAAACCTTCAAGGCCAAGTTGTTGGCATAACAACCGCCATCGTAAGCGACTCCCAAGGATTAGGCTTCGCAATCCCATCAAACACAATCCTACGGGAAATCAGCTCATTAGTGACAACAGGCTCCTATAATAAGCATCCATGGCTAGGTGCCGCAGGAGTAGACATGACCTATGAAATAGCAAAAGCCATGGGCGTAAACGTCACATACGGATGGCTAATAACCCAAGTCACAAGCGGAGGACCAGCAGCCAATGCAGGTCTAAGAGGTGGAACAAAACAAGTTTTAATTGCAGGAGAATATGTGACAATCGGCGGAGATATCATAATAGCAATAAATGAAACTAGAATAACCGACATGGACAACCTCTCAACATACATGGAAGAAAATACCACACCAGGACAAACAATTAACGTAACAATAGTTAGAGAAAACCAAACAATGACTGTTGCAGTAACGCTGGGAACACGACCATAATGCCTCATTCATGAACAGTAATACGCTCATCTATATTTTACTGGTAAATTTGTGCATAAATCCCACCCTCGCATCAAAAATAAAACCTGAGTAAGGCTTATTTTGGCTAAAGAAGCTCATTTTTCGAATTTATAGGTAAGGCTGAAGTGTCAGCACAAAATTACCAGTAAACACTTTTACAGTAAGAGCAAGATTTTAAACTCCAAAAATTCGTGTTCCAATAAGAGACACTAAAAGAGAGCTTGTTTGGGTTTTAGGCGCTTGCTATTCTTTCTATTGTGGAAATTAGGGCGCGAACAGTTTTCTCTCTATAAGTTAATGCTTCCAAGGCTGCAGACAGAGTCTCAGGATCCTTAATGAAACCCTTTGCATCCTCTCTAGTGCTTTGAAAATAGTCTGCAAGTTTTCCCAGCGCAGTTATTAGAAAAGGAAGTTTGGCCATACTTTTTTGTGCTTTTTCTTTTTGCCCAGCCTCTACGGAGCTGGAAAGATTTTGGAGTTCAGCAACCAGCTCATCGCCATTTTGAACCCAATCTTTAATGCTTAAGCCGGATCGTTGCTGAAAAATACGTTTTGCCCATGTTCGTGCAAAGAAATTTTGCTCATCAAATTCTTTATTGACTGTTTCCAAAATCTTTCTTAGCTCAATGGCAAGCTCAACTGCTTGGGAGTAAACGGTTGACATTCCGAGAATTACTGGTGTTTCAGGTTTTTCAGGTGATGGTTTTCCGATAGGCTTATGCAGGATTTCCCGTTTAATTGGCAAAAGTCCGAATTTGTTAAGCGGTTGAATCGGATCAGCCATCTGACCATGATAATCTTTGGCATGGACAATGGTGTATGCGAAGCCTACTGCGCAGTCTTCAGCGGGCATGAGGCCGTCGTAGCCGGGGTTTACGCGTTGACTAATAAATGCCTCATAAGTCATACCGTAAAGCGGCGCCATCTTACGTGCAGCTTCTCTTATTCCAGGAGTATCCACCATTCCCGGGGCGAATACAAACACCGACACGCCTGATGTTTCACCCAATTCAGCAGCCAAAGAAAAACCGAGCGATCTTAGAGCAGCTTTCGAAGCAGAATATGGCGCTACATATGGCATCCCTTCTTCAGAAGTGATGGTAACAATGGTGCCCTCTCTTCTTTCTAACATGCCAGGCAAAAAAGCCTTTATAGCGAGAACAGCAGCTTGCACATCAACCGCCCAAGATCGATTCCACTCCTCTATCGGTAACTCTAATATCGAACCAATTTTTGCAACGGTAGCATTATTGACTAATATGTCCACCTTGCCGAATTTTTTAAGCGCAATCTTCGCCATTCTGTTCACATCATCCTTATTCGCAACATCGGTCTTCACAAACAACGCTGTATTACCTTCAGAACGGATCAACGCCTCAACTTCAGTCCCTGTGTCTGCTATTTCAGCAACGACAACTTTGGCTCCCAGCCAAGCCAGCGCCCGCGCCACCTCTTTACCAATACCACGTCCAGCACCTGTAACGACCGCCACTTTCTCACTAAGACTAGCACGGGATAACCCCATTCTTTCCATTTTCTCAAACAACATCAACTAATCCTCAAGTAAACATTTTTATTCAGAACTATTAATATCTATATGACACAGCATGTTTTGGATTTAAGCGTAACATTTTGTTTTGAAGCCACACTTCCAAGCATTGAAAATATAGCCAAAAATCATATTTTGCAGCTCTCTGTTAGTAACGTTTAACGGAAGGTGGTTTTTGCATGATTCAGTTCGGTTATTTTCTATTTAGAAAAATAGAAAATGTTGTTTTGGGGGCTCCCCTTAGGCGGGGTATATTAAGATTATATACTTATACTCTCACTGTTCCAGCGTTTTTGCTTTTTGAAAGGTTTTTTCTATTTAGAAAATTCCACCCCATCGGTTTTTAGTCATGGAAGATTATGTTCTGTTAAATAATGTTAACAGAAACCACCAAAAGATTATATATTTAGAAAAATTTCAAAAAGCCAAAAAAAAACCTGTATATAGAGGTTTTTACGGAAAGGACAATTTTGCAGCCTATTTTTCATTATTTACTTATTAGAAAACTAAAACACCCCGCCCAATGTTGGATTACCCCAAAGTTTGATCGTTTCCTCTACTCGACAGTTTTATTGGGAGACAACTTGAAACTCTCACCAGTGAGACTTTTCAGAGTGCACGGCGACTCCTCTCTAAGACAGTGATAGCCCAAAATTATAACGCGCGTTATAAAAATTAAAGCTCAGAACATAATTGTTATAACACACGTTATAATTGTTATAACACACGTTATGACACGCGTCATGAAGACTTCGCAAATTAGAAACTGTCCTTCTCTTCTTGCTTGACTTATGTCTTGACCGCGTCTATTACGCGCGTAATAAAAACTTAACCATAGATGTGCATGTCAGACGCAATATCCTTCACCTCATAAATGACCTCTTTTACAAAGTGTAGCTAATGCCGCTGAGAAACGCTAAAACATTCAATCCGAGGCCGTCAATAAGTACAGAACCTGACTAAAAACAGTTAACGTTAACACTTTCTTCAAATCAAAACTCTTAACGTTAAGAGTATTCCCAACTATAAGAAGACAATTTCAAGGTCCGGTATTCGTTCTCGAATGCGGTCAGCAAACACGCACTTCCATTTCTAAGCCATAATCATACAGTCTCAGCGACTTTATTCTACACATAGTGAAATGTCCCATATAACTATAAGCCTCCTTTCTATGCAACTGAACTTATATCAAGCATAGAAAGAGTAAACTAAAAAGGAACCATATAAGGTGATTTAATATGTTTATAAGGCGCATTCTCACCCCCTGTGAGACTTTTTTTAACTGAAGGCGCAATCTGTAAGCTGTCATGTTTAGGAAGCTTCAAACTAAGCTTCAGTTATCCCATTTTAGCACATTTTTTCATGCAATAACTCATTACCCTAGGAAAAAGCTAAGATTCCTGCAGCTTTCGAAAGATAATTTAAAGCGTTCAGCAGGAGCAGAGCCTGAACACTGGTATGCTTTAAAAACTGTTTTTTAACTGAATTTTAACTGAACTCCATTGCAATTTTTAACTCACAAGGAGGCGACAAAAAAATCCCTACTGTGGAAAATAAAATGAGGAGATGCCAAAGCTACAGATGAAAAAGCAAAGTTCGATTTCTTTCTATAGAGCAAGCATGCACTAATTGTAAACAGATCCGAAATAGATAAAATCTGGCTGAACATTCTAACTATTGAGGTGCATTTATACTTCTGGCTTGAAGCACGCCCGAGGCTTTCACGTTGTTTGTAGCATTTTTGATAGGTTGTCTAGAATGGCTATGTATGATTTTTCGAGGGTTATTAAGCCTCCTATGGGACCTCCTTCTCTAACTACTATGTATTCGTTTGGGGCATGAGCTCTTGATCCATGGCCTATTCCGCCCATGATGAATGGCAGGTTTAAGGGTTCGCGGTTGAACATACAGAATGGTGCGCTTCCAGCCATGTGAGGCCATATTTCTGGTTCGTATCCGAATTCTCGGTAGGTTTTTAACAATGCTTGCGCTGCTGGTTCGCGGATGCTTGTTTTTGCCCATCCATAGCCTTCTTCGAGCTGAACTATTTTTATCTCTTTAAAGCCGTGTTTGTCCAGGTGTTTCCTTATTTTCGGGATGACTTCTTCCACAGTCATGTTGGGGACGAGACGCACATCTATTTTGGCTGTTATTTTGTAGGGTAAAACAGTTTTTGTGCCAGGACCCGTATACCGCCCCAAATTCCATCAATATTTAGGGTTGGCGAGTAGAGATATTTCAGCATTGCCTCTTTCCCGTGGATGTTTTTTATAAAACGTTTAACTTTCATCTCCTTCTTGGTTGTTTCTTCATCGAAAGTTTTTGCCAGCTTTTCCACCAGTTCTAGGTCTTCTTGACTTGGCGGAGCTACGTTTTCATAGAAGCCATCCACTAGGACAGTGTTTCCATCCTTTGTTGTTGACGTGCTTAAGGCTTGTATCATTCGCAATGCTGGGCTGTCAACCCATGCCTTGTTGCTCCCGTGGATATCGAATTCTGTTGGTCCATAACCTCAGCTTTTTCCGTCAAGCTCAAGTTCAAAGTAGACGACACCCTTTACGCCTAAGGTCATTAGCACTTTTCCTTTTTCGTCTTGGTCTGCTGTTGGAAAGAAAACAGCGTCAGCCTCTTTCAGCTTGTCCATATACTTGTTTATAAATTCGGGAAGGTGGCGGCTTCCAAGCTCCTCTTCGCCTTCAGCCACAAAAATTAGGTTTAAGGGTATTTCTTCACCAGAGGCTATTATGGATTCGCATGCATTTATGAAAGCGCCAAGCTCACCCTTCGTGTTTATGACTCCCCTTGCAACCAAGCATTTGCCAAAAGGCTCCATTTCAACAACGCGCCCCTCGAGTGGGGGCACAATCCATCCTGGGTCATCAACGGGTTGTGTGTCATACATCATATAAATTATCAATGTTTTCTCTGCACCGGCGTTGTAAAAGCCGTATACAACTGGGTTGCCTGAAGTCTCCACAAGCCCGGCATCTTTGCATCCTAAAGCTTTGAAAAGTCTTTGATGAGATTTGCGCAGTCCCTTATTCCAAGGTTTTCTGCGGATATGGATGGTTGCCTAACAAGTTCCTGTAAGCGTTTGAGGTGATCATCAAAATGCTCTTCGATGTGTTTGAAAATTTTCTTCCTGTTCATTTGAAGACATCTCTAGTGCTTTCAAGAGTATTGGTAACCGGATATATTAAACTGTTTATTACCGCAGTCTTACTGAACAGAGATTCCTATGCGGTTTACATGAAAACTGAAGATGCTACTTTTTGTGTGTTTTTGTTGTGCATGTGCACAGAAACGTTTATTAAATATTAATATTACAGATTAAGATTGGAGATACACTTAAAGCGAGGAAGCTAAAATGCCCTTCCTCCACTCTCATAACGAAAAGCTGAAATGCCCATACAAGGGCTGCGGTAAAACTTTTTCCAAGCCGACGGTCTTGACGGACTCCTCGACAATTCCAAGACAGACTTACTATGCTTGTCCGCACTGCATGTCAAAGCTTGACATAATAGTCGAAAACGCAAAAATAATAGGCGTTAAGCCGACAGAATACCCAAAGGTTTTCGAGTCGCCAGCAAAATGCGCCCACTACCTTGGATTCCTAAACACCATTCCCAAGGATATGCCGATACCAGACGAGTGCCTAGTATGCCCAAAAGTTCTCCAGTGCAGCATAAGGAAACGCCAAAACGTTTAACATATAGGCATATTTCTTGTAAAAGAGAATCTTTTAAATTCACCTTCTAAAACTCTAAAATAATGCAGCACCCATCATTATGCGGGGCTGTCGGCTAGCTTGGTCTAGGCTTGGAGACTTGGGCTCTCTAAGCGCTGTGGTGTTTGCCACGTGCGGGAAGGACCCCGGTTCAAATCCGGGCAGCCCCACCATTTTAAGCAGTTCTATTTGTTGCTATCTATGGAGTTTCATTCAATTTTATGCGGATAAGAAACCGCCATCAACTACTATTAATGTGCCATTGACATAGCTAGATAGGTCACTTGCCAGAACCAGAGCCATGCGTGCAACTTCGTCTGGCATGCCTAGCCTTCCCAATGGGGTTCTTAAATTGTATTCGAAACCTGCCTTTACAACTTTGAATTTGAATTGTAGTGCTTCTTTTGCCAATTTTTTAGCTCCTGGAGTCCATATGCCGCCCGGCACGAGGACGTTTATTCTAAAGCCTTTTTTTCCATATTCGTTGGCAAGCGCTCTTGAGAGAACCATTACGCCTGCCTTGCTTATGTCGTAGTGGCATAGTTCCTCTTTGAAGGGCATAACCGCCTCAATCGAGCCGACGTTAATTATTACTCCGCCCTTTTTCAGTCTGCTTCGGATCATGTTCTGGCACATCCAAAAGGTTGAGTTAAGGTTGACGTCCAAAACTTTCTTTAGGAATTTTTCGTCAACTTCTAAGAAGGGTTTTGTTGGATAGATTCCAGCATTGTTTACTAGTATGTCTGGTTCTTTTTGTTCTAATTTTTTCCATAAGCCGTCTATTTCTTCCTTTCTTGAAAGGTCTACTATGTGAATGTTAATCTTGACTTTGAATTGTTTTAGCTCCTCCTTTGTGGAAAGTAAGCCCTTTTCGTTAACATCGACAAGCTCTAGGTCTGCGCCTGCCTCAGCGAACCTGTAGGCTATTGCTTTGCCTATTCCCGAGCCAGAACCATTGATTAACGCCTTTTTCCTTTTAGGGAGATTAGCTCAGTTAATGGCGGTAAAGCGGTTTTAGCCTTTCCTTTTCTGCTCATTTTTGATGCTTCCTTTTGGGGCTACGCTTTGTTAAAGGTTGATTTGAATTTATAGAACTTTTGTTGATGCCATCTGCGAGCTTATGGTTGCTTCATGAATTCGACGAATTCTTCGAGTGTACGCTTTTCAAGCGTGTAGTTTGTTCTTCTTTCCTTTCCTATTGTTGAGTATGGTTGTTCTCCGTAATCGTGTCCTGGATAGACCTCTATTTCGTCGTTTAATTTCAAAATTTTGTTGAAGAGGCTGTTGTACATGTCTTCTGCGCTTCCACCTGGCAGGTCTGTTCTTCCGCATTCTCCGACGAAGAGCGTGTCGCCCGTTAGCAGTTTTCCGTTTACTAGAAGGCATATGCTATCTGGCGTATGCCCCGGCGTGTAAATGACTTTTATCGCGATTTTTCCAATTTTTATTGTGTCTCCGTCTTCTACGCTTAGGTGTTTGTTGATTTTTGATTTTTTGTGTGCTACTATTTTTGCGTTGAACATTTTTTGCAGTTCTTGGTTGTTTGCCGTGTGGTCTGCATGTCCATGGGTGTTTATAATGTATTTTAGTTGAAAGTTGTGCGTTTTTAGGATTTGAGTAATTGCCTCCGCGTTGAAGCTTGGGTCGATTACGGCGGCTTCTTTTGTTGTTTCGTCTGCTATGATGTAGGAGAAGTTGTCGCCTCGATGCCTTACTTGTTTAAAGAACATTTTATCGCCTCTTTCATAGTGGGATATGTTCAACATGCATGCCCATTTTTGCCAGTTCTTCAATATTTTCAACGCAGCCTATGCTTGCGTCTATGTTGCGGTGTTTTGGGTGAACCCACATGTGCTGGGGTGAAAGATTGAATTGCGTTGGAATTTTTGTGGACACTCCATAGGCGCTTAAATTCCTAATTAGAGCATTGTTTGCGCAAGCATTGCGTATGGCGACGTAACTTTTTAAGAGTTCTTTTGCTCCGAAGACGCCTATGCCATGCCAGAGTGCGGCGTTTTCTGGCGAAGCTAGCGAGTATAGAAAGAATTGTGGTGATGACGGTGTTTTCTTGAAATCGTAGTTTGTTAGGTTTTCTCCTTCAACTGTGAATTCGTCTTCGGCTTTTGCTATGCTTACGTCATTTGGGTCTATGGCGTTTGGGTAAAGCGGCGTAGTCTTGTATGCCACTTTCACGCTTTTCAGTTTCTCGTTTTCAAAGTAAATTCTGCCTCTTGCCGCGCGTTTTGAGCCATAACCCTTGACGGAATGTGGAACCGTCAAAAGTGTTGTGCGTTTTTTCATGCTTCTGCCCATGCATTGGTATGCGCTTTCAATGGTGTGATAATCCGTATGTATTTCTTTTATGATGTGGTGCAGTAAGCCTTGCGTGTCCTCATTCTGCATCGTTTCGATTGGCATGCGCATAGCGTACAAGCATAAGTTCATCCCAAAAATTTCTGAAAGCCTTTCCATCTGTTCATATTTCACTGCGTCAACCATGTCCACGTAGCTGTCGTTGCAGTTTTCTAAATGCCGCCTTATTAGTTCGATTTCGCCTTGTGATATTAGTGTTCCATCATATTTTCTGGCGAAGTTTTCGTCAATTTTCAGCTTTTCAGTTTTGACGTAGGCTGATGGGAAGGCGCTTTGCCCGCTTGCCACAATTGATTCTTTTAGCGGATTCATTGAATATCTGTCTGGCTCCGTATCATCCGTGTTGAGCAAGAATGCGACGATTTTTCCTTCTGGCGGTTTTTGAAGCATCTCACATAGCTGGTTAATATCCTCTTTTCTGACTTTGCTTAAACCATGCTGGTGGAAATAGTTTACGCAAACTTCGAGTAGGCGGGCGGCGATTATTCCTTGAACTTCTTCAACTGTTAGCTGCGGGTTTGAGTACTCAACTGAGCTTCTTAGAAAGAAGTGTTTGCCGCTAAGCTTGAAATCGTGTTTTTTGCCGTTTTTAAATTGGAAGAAGGTGAACTCCCTTTTCTCGTTTCCTTCAAATTTTGCGAGTTCTTTCACCAAAATTTCTATACATGACCATGAATTTTTCAAAAAGTCTTCCAGGATGGTTTTGGCTAGGTTCTCTTGTGCCAAGTGCTTTCACCCTCTTTCAAGGGATTCAGCAATGTAAACGCAGTCCCTAAAAGTTATTGGTCCAGAAAACATCCTAACAACGGTGAAGCTTTCCTCAAGTCCAGAATTCAGAAGCATGTTCACCATTTCCTTCTCCTTCTTTGGTAGACAAATTGAAACTTCTAAACCATTAACCCTTTTTAGTATTGCACCTAGAAGGTTCTTGGCTATGCCACTTTTTTCTCTTCTGCAAACGAGTGGTCCTATCTCTGCATAGTTGGCGTAAACCTTTGCTGTGGCGTATCCAAAAATTTCCCCATTCTCAGCGTAATAGTGGCATAAGCTGTTCATTTCGTTAATGATTTTTTCCAGCAATTTTCTTCTGAATGCTCCGAAATAGAGGCTGTCAAATTCTATTATTTTTTGAATGTCAGTTTTTTCCGTCTTTTTTATGTTAGTCGCTTCAACATTTGAAGATAAAACTTCGCCGTTTAGAACTGTGAATTCCAAGTCGCGTTTGAAGCCTAGTCGTGCGTAGAAATCAGCTTTTTCCTTGTATGAGTATAAGCCTACTGTTTCGGCGCCCTTGCTTTTTAAGTAGTTTATTGCGTGTTTTATGATGGTGCTTCCAGCTCCTCTTCTGCGGTATTTCTCGTCTACAACAACGTTTCCAATCCAACCAATTTTGCCGTAGCTTATTGTTGTTGTTATACCAATTTTTTCCGAATCGCATAACAGTGTAAAGCATCCTTCTGGTTCAAGTTGCATCATAAACGCGAAGTCTTGCTCTGTTAGGTTCCAGTTCATTGCGTCGGTTATGCGAACCGCAAATTCAACATCTTCTTGAGTCATTCTTCTAACATTAAACATTTGACTTTCCGCTTTAGTCTTTTCTGAGTGCGGTTTATCTCGCTTTTGTTGGCATAAACTTTACTAGGATAGTGAACATGAGAAAAGTAAAATTAAGGGGGTAAACAGCAACCGTGGAGGCACAGCTTGGAGTCAAAATACCTAGAAAAGTTAGGATTACAACGCATCCTTTCACAGAATATTTTAAGGGTTTTGAAAATGTTGAGGCTGTTAAACGCATTTTCGGCGAAAAAACAGCAGAAGTCCTGCGCAACCTCCAAGTTGAGTTTGTTGGTTTTAGGGGTTACATGGGCGTAAGCGACATTGACGGCCACTTGATGATTAGTGCTTACTACCTGAATAATGGCGACTTAATTGACATTTACTTAGACATCATACACGAGCTTGTTCACGTGAGGCAGTTTATGGAAGGCAAGAAGCTTTTCGATGATAGGTATGACTATGTTGGGAGACCAACAGAAATTGAGGCTTACCGCCACGCTGTTGAAGAAGCCCGCAGGCTTGGTTTAGATGACGCTAGAATATGCCAATACCTAAAGACAGAGTGGATTAGCGAAAGAGAACTGCGAAAACTAGCAAAAACGCTTAATGTGAAGTATGTACCACCTTCAAAAAGATGAGTAAAGGGCGCATTTGCGAACTTAACCTTTTTAAACATGCTGAACCAATGGTTCGGGGGAAGAACAACAATGAGCTTTGCAGTTGAAACACAAAACCTTGTTAAAGTATTCGGAAACATACGCGCCCTAGACGGACTAAGCCTCAAAATCAACCAAGGAGAAATTTTCGGCTTAATCGGTCCAAACGGCGCTGGAAAAACAACAGCACTGCGCATAATTTCCACACTGCTTCTGCCAACAGCTGGAACTGCCAAAGTTTTCGGTTTAGACGTTGTCGAAAACGCAAGCGAAGTTCGCAAAATAATAACCTATCTACCAGAAGAGGCTGGCGCCTACCCTAACCTTTCTGGCTGGGAATATCTCGAATTCATGGCAAAATTTAACACAAACGATAAGGGCGAAGTTCAGAAAATCGTGGAGGAAGCTGCTGAAATTTCTGGTTTAGGCGAAAGGTTGAGGGATAAATCTAAAACGTACAGTAAAGGAATGAAGCGTAGGCTTTTGGTTGCAAGGGCTTTGATGACGAAGCCTAAACTTGCAATTTTAGATGAACCGACAAGCGGTTTGGACGTTTTGCACTCCTATCATGTTAGAGAAATCATAAAGCGCTACATGAAAGAGCATGGCGTAACGGTGCTACTTTCAAGCCACAACATGCTGGAAGTGGAGCATCTATGTGATAGAGTAGCCCTATTGAACATGGGTAAAATTGTTGCTGAAGGAAAACCGCAAGAGCTTAAGGAAAAATACGCGAGCACGAACCTAGAAGAAGTTTTTGCGAAGGTGGTTAAGCTTGCTTAAAGGTTTTGGAAACTTCCTATTAAAAGAGCTTAAAGAACTCATTAGAGACCCCAAGATTTTCATTGGAATGATAATAATACCCTTGATAATGTTTCCATTACTTGGCGGAATAATGAACTTCTCAATACAGTCCGCACAAGAAGCCGTTGCAAAAGCAACAATCCTCATAATCAACCATGACAGCGGAGACGGCGCAACACAATTCATAGCCTACATAAATTCCTCGTTCAATGTAATACCAATTAATACCGCCGAGTCTGTGAATATAGTTGAGTTGATGGCTCAAAACAACGTTACGGAAGCCATCGTTATTCCAAGCGACTTCAGCGCAAATTTGACATCTGGAATGCAAGTTCGCATTGAATTTTATAGCGTCTTTTCTGGCGTAAGTATGTTTTCTGGTGTAGGTGCCGCCGTAATTGACTCCTTGATAGAGCATTTCAATAGACAATTGCGCCCAAACATCATACTTCCAACTAAATCAGTAATTGTTAAAGGACAAGTCATAGAAGATTTAGACGTTCAAACTCTTTCAAATTTGATGATTTCTCAAGCAATAGCCATGCCAATAATAATCATGATTTTGCTCAGTTATTCAATGCAAATTGCTGCAACCTCCGTGGCTATGGAAAAGGAAGCGAAAACTTTGGAGACGCTTCTAACTTTGCCAATGGACCGCTTCTCAATTCTTCTGGGAAAATTGTCTGGCTCAATAATTGTTGCTGCGATAGGCGCATTAGCATACATGGTTGGCTTCACCTACTATCTTGATTCACTTTCATCGGCGATTCCGTCAAACGTTAACGTGGATTTGGCTACACTTGGGCTTGTTCCATCAATGTTTGGCTATACACTTTTGGGAATATCACTATTCGTCACACTGCTTTCGGCTTTGGCTCTGGCCGTAATAATTTCCGCTTTTGCAGAAGACGTTAGAAGCGCACAGTCGCTTGTGGGCTATATTTATCCATTAATATTCATTCCTTCACTTGCACTCATGTATTTGGATGTTAACGCAATTCCAATGGCATTAAGAATTCTAATTTACGCCATTCCATACAGCCACCCAATAATAACCTCGAAAGCCGTGATAATGGGTGATTACATAACCGCACTAGGCGGAATAGCCTACGTTGCAGTCTTCACAGTAGCCATAATGTACTTTGCCTCCAGGCTTTTCGCAACAGAAAAAAAACGGCAAAACTGAAGTTCAAGGGATTAATGAGACGACGCGAAAAACCCTCTGAAGAACTGCAGTAAAGCTTTTCCACAAAACCGAATAAACATCTTTTCGGTGTCAAGCTTGGGAATCGAACAAATTGAAGTTTATCCAGTCAAACTAGCCTACCACGAGCCCTTCAGAATCGCGCCTGAAGCAAGCACAGAAAGCCACAACGTAGTTGTAAAGGTAACCACAGACTACGGCGTAATCGGTTGGGGAGAATCCTCACCTTCAGAAAGGGTTACTGGCGAAACACAAGAAACAGTCCTCAAAACGTTAGAAAAGATTGCTCCGAAGCTTATAGGCAAGTGCCCGTTGCGGATAGAACAAGACGTTGAGCTTATGGATTCCATTGTGAGGGGAAATCCAGCTGCAAAAGCGGCAATAGACATAGCCCTGCATGACATTTTAGGAAAAACTGTTAAAAAACCGTTATTCATGGTTTTGGGAGGCTACCGCACAGAAGTCCTAACAGACATAACGCTTGGAATAAAATCTCCAAAAGAGATGGCTAAAGACGCCCGAAAAGCAGTCAAAAAGGGGTTTAAAGCCCTAAAAGTCAAGGTTGGCGTAAACCCCACAGAAGATGTGGAACGCATTAGGCTGATAAGGGAGGCTGTGGGCAACGAAATCGCAATAAGAATAGACGCAAACCAAGGCTGGACGCCTAAACAAGCCATAGAAGCCCTAAACAAAATGGAAAAATTCAAAATAGAATTCGCAGAGCAACCCGTACCAGCAGAAAACCTAAAAGGCTTAATCGAGGTAAAGCGGAACTCGCCAATACCCATAATGGCGGATGAAAGCGTCCACTCACCAGAAGACGCCATACGCATAATAAAAGCCGAAGCAGTAGACCTAATCAACATCAAACTAATGAAAAGCGGAGGAATACACAAAGGAAGAAAAATCGCAGACATCGCCGAAGCCGCGGGCATACCATGCATGATAGGGTGTATGGGCGAATCACAGATAGGCATAGCTGCCGGCGCCCACCTAGCAGCAGCATCAAAAAACATAACGTACGCAGACCTAGACTCCGACCTAATACACAAAGACAAACTCGTAAAAAGGGGCGGAACAAAAGTTAAAGATTCAAAGCGCACATTCACAAAACAACATGGATTAGGCATAAAGGAACTAGACGCGCACCTTCTTGGAAAACCAATAAAAGTTTACAAGTAAAGAACTTTAATCTTAGATTGGTGAACACTTGGTTTCCCTAAGAGCTTTAGCACCATCTCTAACACGAATCACAATCGCAGCGGCTGTCGGCGCAGCATTACACATTGGACAAGGCAACCCAGACCTAATAGACGAGAAGGCTGTCCAATTTTCAAGAGCTGTTTTAGCGCAAACAGATGTGGACGGCGAAGTAATCGCATGCGAAGGACCAAAAGACAATGCACCAACGTTCATGCGCCGAGAAAAAGTTGGAACTGGAAAAGGACCAAAAGTAGAGTTCGTAATAGACCCAGTTGACGGCACAACAGCCGCCTCAAAGGGAAGAAAGGACGCTATTTCAGCATTGGCATGCGCGCCGAAAGGCTGCTTCCAAGTCCTCCCAGACGACGGGTACTATTTCAAAGTTGCAACAGACCACCATTCTATGGGAAAATTATCGCTGGAGATGTCGATAGAGAAGATAGTGCGAACAGCAGCAGACGCCAAGGGCTTACCACTAGAAAACTTTACGGTGATAATGCTTGAACGCGAAAGACACACGGCAATACTTCAAACCCTAAGGAAAATGGGCGTAAGAATAATCCTCATACCAGACGGAGACATCGCAGCAGCAGTAGCCACATGCATCCAAGGCTCAGGCGTAGACCTTCTCATAGGCGCTGGAGCCGGCCCAGAAGCAACAATAGCCGCAACAGCCGTAAAATGCCTAGGCGGAACAATGCTCGTAAAAGTATGGCAGGACAAAAACGACGACCCAAAAAGACTTGATAGGCTAGCGGCAGAAGGCGTAAACATAAACAAAACCTACACGCAAGACGAATTAGCTAAGGGAAACGAGCTAGTGTTCTGCGCTTCAGGCGTGACAAAAGGCGAACTGCTAGATGGAGTGCGCTTCACACCAAACGGCGCCATAGTAAACTCGCTATGCATAAGGCTCCCAAGCGGAACAGTGGAAAAATCAGAAACAACACTACGTTTTAAAGGACACCCAATATACAAACACTTCGTAATAACATAGAAGTTTGGTGGGGCCGGCCGGATTTGAACCGGCGACCTTTCCCCGAAACAGCGCTTGGC
>JBNAVK010000034.1:0-15992 GCA_049700435.1 Candidatus Bathyarchaeales archaeon | reverse complement strand
TTGAAAACGATGTTTGAGGCGCCGGGGGTGGGATTTGAACCCACGCGGCCCCGAAGGGCCACAGGCTGTTAGGCTTTTGTGGTGCTTTGTCTCCAGGCCTGCTCCCTACCTAACTAGGAGACCCCGGCTTAGGCATGCTGAATATGCTATTTTCTTTGCTGGCATATGTAGGTATCGCATGTGCGTATCTATAAGGGGTTTAATTTTTCCACACTTTTTATTTATTCATTGTATCGAAAAAACTGATAATGTACGATTTATATAAGACATGTGAATTCACATAGAATAAAATGAAAGTATGTGCTTTGGAGACTCTATGATGGAAAAGGATTTAGGATATAGAAAAATTCAGTGTACTGGGAGAGGCGCGTACATCATATCCCTACCTAAGGGATGGGTGCAAAACGTCGGTTTAAAAAAGGGAAGCGAAATAGCTTTTAAAGTACGAGATGATTCGTCAATAATTTTGGTTCCTAGGAAAATTATGGAAAGACAAGAGCTTGAGAAGCCAAAACTAAAAGAGTATTGTATCTCTGCGGAACCAAAAGAAGATATTCAATCAGTTTGCCGAAAGATAAAATCTCTATACGTTATAGGAGCAGACCTTATACACGTCCGTTTTAAAGGCGGAGAAGGCGTTTCAAAGTATAAGATGGCTATAAACAACCTTGCCAAGGACATACTTTTAGGTTCAGAAATCGTTGATGAAACACCTAGTGAGGTAACCCTTCAAATTTTGATAAGCCACATGGAGTTCCCGCTGGAAAAAGCCGTTAGGAGAATGGCTGTCATAGCCCTTTCCGCAAACAAAGATGCTATAATGGCGCTTAAAAGTAGGGACCCGGAATTGCTTAGAGGCGTGGTAAGTGCCTACAATGATGTGAATCGGCTGAATTTATACATAGTGCGCCAGCTAAAGTTTGGAATAGAGCGGAACATGTTTAAAGAGTTGGGGTTTAAAACTCCTAAAGAGTTTTTGGCTTACAGGATTGTTGTCAATGACATAAAAAGCGTGGCGGAAAACGCCATGAGCATTGTTAACAACATTGTTACCATCGAGAAGTTAATTCAGGACCAGATGCTTTTCCTGAAAGAGCCCATAGACGAGGAGTTGTACTCTCAAGTGTTTAATTTTAATTCTTTAACCCACCAGTTGTTTGAAGAGTCTTTGAAGGCTATGTTTAAAAAGGATTATAGGCATGCCGACGAGATAATCTCCCAAGCAGAATCGCTTGTAACCCGAGAAAACGACCTTCTTATGCTGATGTCTAGTAAAAAGTTGGACCCGAATGTTTCAGCAATCTTTAGGTTGATACTTGACAGTTCTAGGCGGATTATGGATTACAGCCGTGACGTTGCGGAGCTTACGTTAAACATGACAATTGCAGAAATAAGTTCCATGCAAGCCTTTAAATAGAGTAATTCATGTGAAAAAGGCATATTAGAAACTTAGACGCGCCAGAAATTGTTTGAAAGTGAGGCGTCATGAAGATGAATAAGAGATATTCAACACTGCTTTTCGCCGCTTTGGTCTCTCTTGGGATGTCATTTTTCATGTCTCTAGTTTTAACTTTGGTTAATCTTGGTCTCACTTCAGAATTTCCGGAAAGGTGGGCTGCAGCTTTCGCCGTGGGATTTGCTGTAAGTCTCCCCACGTCACTGCTTATAATTCCCATCGTTAGAAGAATAGTGGATAAGCTGACAACTGATTAGGAATTTAATGCTTCTCTGCGATTAAAACTCGGTAACCGCTTTTTATGGCTAGAATTCCTACATTCCCAAAGCTTTCCTCGAAAAATGTGCGGAGACGCTTCCCCCAAATTTTTGACCTCACAACCATTTGCAAGTTAGCTTTATTTGCCATGTGCCTTGGCGCCTCAGCTATTATAGCCTTCATAGTTTCCATTCCAGCACTCACCGGAGGATTAGAAAGGATAGCGTTAAAAGCAAACCCTTCTACGGGTTCGTAAAGGCTGCCTTTCCTGACTTCTGCATTGTATATGTTGTTTAATTGGATGTTTCGTTTTGCAAGCCAAATAGCCCTTTCGTTAACGTCAACCATTATCACACACAGTTTAGGATTAAGGGCAGCGGCTACAATGCCAACAGCGCCATAACCGCAACCTAAATCCAAAAGAAGGCCTTCGTCTGGGAGAAGCATGGACTCTATTAACACTCTCGTACCTAAATCTATGCGCTTTTTGGAGAAAACACCGGGGGACGTGATAAATTTAAAGGTTCTCCCGCGGAGATTTGTTTGGATAATTCTCATTCTAGGCTTGGATTTTGGGTGTTCTGCAAAATAGTGGTTTACATCTTCACTTTTGCCTTGCATTCAAGCTTCGCCACTTTTCCAACGTTTAGGGTATGTGCCTCTTGGCATAAGCACCCTTTTTGTCTCAGCCACCACGCCATGTTCCATATCCAAAATTTCTTTTGTGGAAACTGAGGCTTTGGCTAGGGCTACCGCCTCACCTTTTAAAGTTAAAATCGCCACCAGCGAGTTCTTCTCTATTTCAGTTTCTAGAGAAAGCACCCCAGGGGCGGTTAGGTTAGCTCCGTGGCATATTGCATCCACTGCTGAGTCTCTAATGTAAATTTTAGGAACAAGAGCCAAAGCATTTTCCATGGGCTGGATAATCTTTTTCAGAAATTCGTCGTTTTTTTGCTCCTGCCATTCTGCAAACCAGTAAGCCACATCATGCAAAGTCACAAAGTCTCCGCTGTTTTCAACGAAGGGTCCAGCTCGTGTTCTCCGCAGTTCTTGCATGTGCGCTCCGCAACCTAAAACTTCGCCAATGTCGTAACAGAGTTTGCGTATGTATGTGCCGCCTTCGCATCCAACTTTAAACAAAACATTCCGCCCATCCATTTCGAGGAAATCTAGGTAATAGATTCTCCTCGTCCTTAGCTGCCGCTTCACAGAGGCTCTTAAGGGTGGTCTCTGGTAGATTGTGTCCTCAAACTCTCTGAGTACAGCCTTGACCTTGTCTTGATTCATGTCTCCGTGGAGCTTCATGACGCAGACGTATTCTTTACCACTATAAAGAAGCGCTTGAACGATTTTTCTAGATTCCTCTAGGGTTATGGGCAAAACACCGGTCACGTTTGGGTTTCTCCGGCTACGCGTTAGCCTCTAGAGTCCCACCGTGACCGACATGCTCCAGCTTTAGGATGCGCTTAACCCAAGCGGCCACCTCGTGGCTTGTTGGGCCTGCTGGTTTGTCTAGGTTTATTACGCCATAGCGTATGTAGTCTTTTGCTTGTCTTTCTTCTGGTTTATGTCCGTACCGTGGGTCTGTTTCGCCTTCAGCCTTCACTATTAATTGACGCTTTATTTCCCAAGGGGCAACGCTTCTCGCCATTTTTCGTAACGCTCTCCAACATTAAAAAAGGGTTTAAGAGTATAAACTTTAAACTCCAGCCAAAGCGGGTTTAACTACCTGCGCCATCTCCTCAAGTTTGCCGGAGCTTTTTAGGGTTTCCATTATTTCTTCATCGGATGCTCCCCGTTTAATTTCGATTTTTTCTGGAAGAGGCTCTAGGTGGTTAATGTTTACCCTTCTTCGTTTTACTCCCGTAACAGCCTTGGGACCAGTTACTAAAACGAAATTTTTGTCAATAACGTCAACTATCACGCATTTTCTTCCAGCCTCTCTTCCAGCGAGTTTCACACATACTCTGCCAACTTCTATTGCTGGCATCCCAAAGCCCCTCTTTAATGGTAGTTGTATATGTGGCTAAAAGAGGTATTTATAAATTCATCGGAAAATTCGCTATTAATTGGTAAATAAGCCATAACATGCCTTTTATTCAGCCGTTAAGTCATCAAATGTTCAACAACATTGTAGAGAACGCTTGTTCCAAACACAAGGTTTTCTATGGAAATTCTCTCGTCTATGCCATGCACAGTCTTCAAGATTTCGCCGTAAGGCATATCCGCCCGCATAGGCTGAAAACCATAACACACAGCACCCATCTTCCTAAAGAAGCGAGAGTCTGTTCCACCAGTGAGCAATATGGGGGCTACGCCACAGTTCGGCTCAAACTCTTTAAGGGCATCTACGACGATTTTGTAAAGCGGCGTGTCTATAGGCGACTCTGAAGGGTCATTAGCTTGAATAGTTCCAAACTCAAGTTTTTCCAAGCCAACATCCTTCAACAAACCTTTTACCTCTTCCATTGCTTGTGCTGGAGTTTGCCCCGGAAGGACTCTGCAATCAAAAACAGCTTCGCACTCTGAGGGAATTATGTTTTCTTTAACCCCGCCCTTAATCATTGTCGGCGTTATTGTCATTCTAAGTCCTGCTCTGAGCTCTTCAGCCATGTACTTATCTGTTTGGGCTAATGCATCCAGTATTTGGTCTCCCATTTCGGGGTTGCTGAGCAAAAGAGAAATTCCATCTCGCAGATTCCTATTTTCCTTGGCGACCTCGCTTAAAAAATACCTCACCGTCGGAACGAGAGTTATCTTAGCCCTATAATTTCCCAGTTTCTCAACAACCGTATTCATTCGCATTATAGCGTTATCTGCGGCTCCCGGCACTGAGCCGTGTCCGGGTGTGCCCTTAGCCTTAATCTTAAACCAGAAAATTCCTTTTTCAGCCGTGTTAATCGTGTACAAGTTTTTGTCGCCAATGGGAATGGCTAATCCTCCGCCCTCATTTATTACGTAGTCTGCACGGACTTTTTCTGGGTGATTTGCAACAAGCCATCCTGCGCCTGCTTCTCCGCCTTTTTCCTCGTCAGCCGTTGCCGCCAGTATCACGTCGCCCTTTAATTTCACGTTGTTTCTTTTCAAAAGCTTCAGAACCATAACTTCGATTGCCGTCATACTCTTCATGTCAAGCGCGCCGCGTCCCCAGATAAAACCGTCCTTAATCACTCCGCCGAATGGGTCTACGCTCCACTCTTTAGGGTTGGCAGCCACAACATCCAAGTGTGATAGCAGAAGTAAGCTTGGTTTTTCGCCTGTTCCCCGGATTCTGGTGATTATGTTTCCTCTGGAAGGTGCAGACTCGAAAAGTTCGCATTTGAAGCCTTCTTGCTCTAAGTTTTTCGCCAAGTATTTTGCTGCTTCAATTTCGTTTCCCGGAGGGTTTGTCGTGTTTATACGGATTAAATCAGCCAACAAGTTTGTGACTTCTTCCTCTACTTCTTTAAACAGTTTAACGGGCATTTATGGCTCTCCTAATGCTTAGAAATGGCGGTTAGTCCACTTAAAACTTCCTTAGCATGTGAGATGGAAAGCCCCGGCAACCCGCCTATTCAATTTTAAAAACTTGTTAAATGTTTGACACGCTTCCTTAGTTGGTTGGGCCTTAAATTCAATACCTTGAGATTGCAAAGCGTTTTTCACCTCGGATGAAATCCTCACAAGCCCATAGTAACCCGTTCCAACGACCAGCACTTCGGGCTTTGGTTCATATTTAAAGAATTCTTGAAGGTCTTCAAGGCAAAGTTCATGACCTTCCCTTCTCCACCAGCCGTCAACAACCTTTTCTGGAAAGACTATGACATCCCTTGTGTATTTCCTTCCATTGATTATTATGACACCGAATTCGTAAGAATCTATCATTTTAGACCTTCCTTAACTATCATTGTGATTCCGAAATTTAAAACAGTTAATATTCTAAAACTTTTACGACCGGAGTTGTTGTAATTAAACTTAAATGCGGGGCAATGTTGTTGAGGGTGCTTCCAAAAGAATTTTATGAAAGAGACCCGGCCATCGTCGCCAAGGAAATGCTTGGAAAAATTTTAGTGAGGAAACTATGCTCTGAGGTTTTGTCTGGGAAGATAGTTGAGACAGAAGCCTATTATGGAGAAAACGACCCAGCCTCAAAAGCTTACAGGGGAAGAAAAGCTTTCAACGAACTAATGTTTTTGGATGTGGGGAAAAACTTTCATTTACATGGTTCATGGAAACTGGCTTCTAAACATAGTCACACATGTGAAAGGCGGCGTTGGAGCTGTTTTGATAAGGGCTGTTGAGCCCATTCAAGGAATAGAAATCATGAAGAAAAGAAGAAACGTAAGCAGCTTGAGGGATTTGACAAGCGGTCCTGGAAAGTTGACTAAGGCTTTCGCTATAGCAAAGGATTTGAATGGAATTGATGTGGCGAAAGAAGACAGTACATTGGTTGTAATGGATGGAGAAAAGGAAAACTTAAAGATTCGTTCCTCTCACAGAATCGGCGTTAAGGCCGATTTACCACAGAAATTAAGATTTTTTATCGATGGAAACAAGTTCGTTTCCTAACACGCCACGCTTAAAATTATATTTCAGTAATCCCCTAAAAGATACCCGAGGATTCCCGATGATGAGTCAACAATCACAAACTCGTATACAAGAAGAAAGTCCCACAAAAATAATCGGCTTAATTTCTGACACGCATGTGCCTTCAAGAGCCAAAAACATTCCAAAAAGGGTTTTGGAAGTCTTTGAGAAAGTAGACTACATAGTTCACGCCGGAGATTTGGTGCAGTTGTCAGTAATAGACGAGTTAGAGCAGCTTGCGCCAGTTTTAGCTGTTTATGGGAACATGGACGGCCCAGAAATCCGAGGGAAACTGCCGAAAATCAACACCTTAAAAGTTTTTGAATGGAAAATCGGGGTTATGCATGACCCGGGAACACTTTTTGGGATGGGTAAGATGCGTGAACTCGCCAAACAAAACGGCTTTAACGTGTTTGTTTATGGGCATACGCATAACTCGAACATAAAATGGGAAGAAAACATACTATATATAAACCCTGGAAGTCCGACAAACCCGTTGCCACCTTTTGTAACTAAACCCTCAGTGGCTTTGCTGAGAATAACAAAAGACAAAATAGTGCCTGAAATAATCTACATTTAACCGCCGTTAAACTTCAAGAAGAATTCATTGAATGGCTAAACACTCACCTTTTTAGTTCTTAAGACCGTTGACTTTCACTTTAACTCACCTCTCTCAACTGCAGAGGAATGTTCATTCACAGAGACCTTTAAAAGCAGAGGTGACAGAGCGCAGTATTGCATCCGTTAGTGGAGGTACGCGACATTGGAGCATTGTAGAAATCCTTGGGACAACAAATGTAAGAACGATGATATTGGAGTTTACATTCTTTACAAGGGAGAGAAACTGCCAATTTGCAGGCGATGCTGGAGCAAAATAGTCGATAAAGATATTGAGTGGTGAAAAGCTCATGGAAAAATTTAGTTTAAACATGGCTAAGTCCCTTTTGAGGAGGAATGTGAACCTTCATTTGAAGGACGGTTCAGTAATAGTGAATGTTCAATTAACTGGGATTTGCGAAGACGATTTTGGACGGAGAAGGCTTGTGGAGTGCATTCCATATGGGGAGAGCAAGAAAACCTTACGGATACCGCTGAAAAGCATAGCTTGGGCTGAGCTGATAAACTTGAATTTTATCCAAGCCAGTGATTAACCATCAAACAACACAATTATAATAATATGGAACATAGTTGAATGTTACTTATGCGTTGTTCACATTGCGGAATATGTTGCAGAGAAACTGAAATGCTTCTTTCCGAAGCAGATATCAAGCGTTTAGAAAAAGTAGGTTATAACCGAGAAGAGTTTGTGCGCTATGATAAGAAAGGCTTCGCCAAACTTCGAAACAATCGTGGATACTGCGTTTTCTACAACCCTCAAAAGGAACGATGTAAAGTTTACAACTATAGGCCTTTAGGATGCCGAATCTACCCAGTAATATACAGTGAAGGAGAGGGAACAGTTGTTGACGACCTTTGTCCAATGAACAACACCGTTTCGAAGAGAGAATTGAAAAGAAAAAGCATAGAATTAACACGTTTGTTGCATAAGATAGACGAAGAAGCCGCGGAACGTAGGCTTCACATGAAGTTGTCAAACAATTTTAAATAATGCCCAGCGAACTTTCTCAAAGGTGACCATAATGCCCTGCACGGTTATAGTTGGAGCCTTCTGGGGAGACGAGGGCAAAGGAAAAATAATCTCCTACCTAGCGCTAAAAGATAAACCCGACTTTTGTGTGAGAACGGGTTCTGTTAATGCAGCCCACACTGTTTGGCTTGAGGGCAAACGCTATGCTTTACACATGGTTCCAGCAGCCTTTGTTTATGATAAATGCCGCTTACTGATTGGTGCTGGAGCGAACGTTCACGTTGCAAAATTCTTGGAGGAAGTTGAGGCTACAAACGTTAAAAACCGTATAGGAGTAGACCAGCAAGCCTCCATAATAGAGGAGAAACACTCCATTCAAGATAAGTCAAGCGCTCACCTAAAGGGAATAGGCACGACGGGGTGGGGTGTGGGACCAGCAATTGAGGAACGAGTACGCAGAACAGCAAAACTCGCAAGAGACATCCCAGAGTTAAAGCCTTACTTAACAGATGTTGCATTAGAAGTCAACGATGGACTAGACGTTGGAAAAAACGTCATATTGGAAGGGACACAAGGCTTCATGCTCTCACTTTTCCACGGAACCTACCCTTATGTAACGGGTAGAGACACAAGCGCATCTGCCATATGCTCCGAGGTCGGCGTAGGCCCAACAAGAGTTGACGAGGTCCTAATAGTCTTCAAGTCATTCATGACCCGCGTTGGTGCTGGACCGATGCCCGGAGAGTTAACAAAGGAAGAGGCTATAAAAAGAGGTTGGTTTGAAACAGCCGCTGGAACCGGACGTGACAGGCGCTCTGCCCCATTCAACTTTGAAATCGCAAAGAAAGCCGTTAAAATAAATGGTGCAACGCAAGCCGCTTTGACAAAGCTTGACAGCGTATTTCCGCAGAGTCGAAGCGCAAGAAAATACGAGGAACTTCCAAACGAGGCGAAGCAGTTTATAACAGAAATTGAAAAACGAACTGGCGCACCAGTTGTGCTTATTGGCACAGGCCCAGAAGCCCTAGACATAATTGATAGAAGAAAGTGAACACCCTTTTATTAAGCGAGTTCACGCTTAACAATAATACTTTCTTAACGAAAAGGATAAAATCGTCAAGTACAAAGGAGTTTCAATGTCAGCGAAAGCTAACCAGCGCAAGATTCTGGGAATCACTTACCCATTCAGTGTACTTAACAAAGACTTGAAACTAGTCTTTGCCTCAAATTTGGTTGGCTCCTTTGGAGATGGACTTTACGCTTTCATCTTGCCCTATTACATAACAGAAAACCTTGGAGCCAGCACGGTTGAGGTTGGAATACTCTACGCGGTTGTAGGCTTAGTTGCAGCAATAACGCTTTTTTTGGCTGGCTTGTTTGCAGACAAATATGACCGCAAAAAAATCATGATTGCCGGTTGGGCTGTATGGGTGCCAGCCCCACTAATTTTTTCTTTTGCTGGAAACTGGCTTCAAATGTTGCCTGGAATGATTCTTTGGGGATTTTGGCTTGGTGGACCTACCAGCACAGCCTATATTGTGACGGCTGCAGATAGGAAAAATCTAACATTAACTTTTACAGTTCTTTCTTCAGCATGGTCTTTTGGCTACATTTTCTCTCCAGCTTTGGGCGGTTATATCGCGAAAAAAATTGGTATGCAAATTGTTTTTTATCTAGCTTCATTTTTTTATGCTTTTGCATGTTTAGCGCTACTAGCAGTTAATAGCCAAAGAGCTGTTGGCGATACGCAGAAACCAGAGGGAAAAAGCTATTCTGCAATGATTAAGTTCTCAATTCTTTTTGCCGCCGTAATGTTTATTCTGTTTCTGTTTAGACCTTTTATACCACAGTTTCTCGCAGACGTTTATCATTACGGCGAAATTGAAATAGGCTTGTTAGGCTCGGTTGCGTTTTTGGGCTCGGCAGTTTTAGGCATAATTTTAGGTAGAGTAGGAGACAAATGGGAAAAATCTTATGCACTTGCTGTCGCTATGGGTTTATGCAGTCTCTCACTTTGCCTATTATTGGCTTTTGGCAACTTCTACTTCTTAATAATCACTTTCTTCTTGGCTGGGAGCTCCTACATAATGTGGTCTTTGATGAATGCAATTATAGGACCAGCCGCCCCAGAATCTTTAAGGGCTAGGTGGGTTTCCGTACCTCAAACTATCAGTATGCTAAGTTCAACAATAGCGCCATATGTGGGTGGAGTCCTATACCGTGAAATTTCGCCGCATTACCCGTTTCTTGTGGCGATAGTGACAACAGCTTCCCTGTCGTTATTGTTGGCTACAAGAGCTTTTGAATGACACTTGAGTGCGCATATTTTTCCGGAACTTTTATTTCTGGGGAAGTTGCTCGATTCTCGATTAAGATAGGTGAAAGTGATGAATGGGCAAAGTGGAACTTACACTAAACTCTCTTCAGTCATCTTGATGCTTGTGTTTCTAGCAGGACTAATAGCTGGAGGCATAGCAACCTATTGCATTGCCTATCAGGAAATTGACAATTTAAACCGCGAAGTTTCAAACCTCCAAAATCAACTCTCCAGACTAACGGGCTTTTCTAATGTCACCTACCAAAACATAACGGTATACTACAATGACACGGCGTTGTCGCAGATATATGAGGAAGTGAAAGATTCTGTTGTCTTAGTTCAAGCAAGAACCGGAGCTGGAGGGGTTCAAGGCTCAGGGTTCGTCTATAACTTTACAGGGTTAATGGTTGTAATTACCAACTATCACGTTGTGCACGGGGCAATAGCCGGAAGCATAAGCGTAACGTTTTCCAATGGAAACGGATACGCTGCAACAGTAAACGGAACAGACCCCTACGCAGATTTAGCCGTTCTCGTAGTTGACGCCCCTGAATACGAATTTAAACCTCTACAAATTGTCAGCTCCTCAACTTTGAAGGTTGGCGACCCCGTCATAGCCATTGGGAACCCGTATGGTTTAGTGGGTTCAATGACGACTGGAGTGGTAAGTGCCCTCGGAAGAACAATTACAGAAGAATATACTGGAGGCTTCGCCATCGCAAACATAATACAAACAAGCGCACCAATAAACCCAGGAAACTCCGGCGGACCACTACTAAATTACGATGGCAAAGTTGTGGGGATAACAACAGCCATAGTTTCAGACTCGCAAGGTTTAGGCTTCGCTATTCCATCCAACACGATACTTAAAGAAATATATTCCCTAATTACAACCGGCGCTTACCATGGGCACTCCTACTTGGGCGTTGAAGGAATAGATATGGATTACGAAACAGCCCAAACATTGATATTAAACGTCACTTACGGATGGCGAATATCCAATGTTAGGACAGATGGACCCTCTAATGAAAAGTTATTAGCCAACGACATAATAGTTGCATTAAACGACACCCGCATAAGAAACGGAGACGATTTAGCAAGCTATCTTGAGGAAAAAACACTTCCGGGAAACACTCTGAAATTGACAGTTTGGCGAAAAACAAGTGGCATATGGACACAAATAGAAGTGTTTGTGACGCTGGGAGAAAGGCCGCCTCCACCAGTTTAAACACTAACCAAAAACCTAAAAGCTTGGACTGGGGCTGCCCGGATTTGAACCGGGGTCCCGAGCGCCCGAGGCTCAGAGCCTAGACCAAGCTAGCCGACAGCCCCCTATGAGTCTACAAAGGTTAAGTGTTCCTTAAGCTTTAAACTCTTATTCTCAAATAATACTTTACTACGCTTTGAGGAGGAGTTGTGGCTGCTTGTCTGTTCCGCGTCGCGTTAGAGGAGTTAAAATCCTTAAGGCTGTTTCTTCGCCTATCAGACTGCAGATTTTAAACTTGCTTTTTGACAGGGGCTCTCTTTCGTATACGGAGCTGATGAGCTTGTTGAAGATGAATCCAAGTAGGGATGCTGGAAGGTTTGCCTATCACCTGAAGTTTTTGCTTAAGGCGGACTTGATTGAAGCGGATGTTGAAACAAAAAAGTATTGTTTAACTGAGCTTGGTAAAATGGTTATTGATGTTGCAGATAAAATAGAAAAAAGAGCCTACAAACCAAAAGGCATGCTTGTTCGCACCTCAAAATTCTCCCTAGAAGAGTTTGACGTAAACAAAATTGCAAGTTCTCTGATGAGAGAGGCAAAAATGCCAGCGGAACTGGCGCATAAAATGGCTAAAGAGGCAGAAAAGAGGCTGCTTAAAGCAAAAACACGATATTTGACTGCTCCGCTCGTCAGAGAGGTTGTAAATGCAATTTTAATTGAGAAGGGCTTGGAAGAGTACCGCCATAAACTCACGCGTTTGGGCTTGCCAGTCCATGACGTAACCACATTACTAGAGTTTAAAGCAAAGTCTTCATTGGGTGCAGCCTCAATAGCTGAAATGGCTGGAGAAACCGTTCTTAGAGAATACACCCTTTTAAATGTCCTCCCAAGAGACATCGCAGATGCCCACTTGTCCGGAAGTCTTCATGTTGGCGGTTTAAGCGGTTGGATTTTGAAGCCAAGCCAGATAATGCATGATTTGCGATTTTTCCTACAAAGAGGCTTAGACCTAGAAAAAATAGACGTTCTCTGCTCCTCTTATCCACCGCCCCAAAACCTAGAATCCGCGTTATCAATCATTTTTAACGTCGCTGTGCGCTCCGCCAAAGAAACGGATGAAACACAGACATTTGAATATTTCAATGTTTTCCTAGCCCCTTTTGTAAGAGGTCTAGATTTAACGAAGGTTAAAGAGGCTTTACGCCTATTCATAATAAACCTAAGCCAACACGTAAACGCTTCATTAAGCGTAGAACTTACAATCCCAGATTTCATCTCGGATAAGCAGGCATATGGTTTTAATGGAGAAAACGTCGGCTACTACGGGGAATTTTTGGAAGAATGTCAGCTTCTGGCTTTGGTTATTATCGACATTTTCACTCAAGAAAGTTCAATTAAGCCAGTTTTTAACCCAAAGCTAATTATAAAAATACGCCCAGAAGCGTTGACAGATGAGCATGCAAAAGCAATTCTTCTCAAGGCGCATCAACTAGCCTCAGAAAGGGGAGTCCCGTACTTCGCAAATCTTTCCGAAAAAAGTCGAAAGCACTCTGTCTTTTCCGCTTACGGATGCAAACTTGCGGCGGACATAAACGGAGATTGGGAAATAGACACTTTACGAACTGGCTGCCTCGGATCTGTGGCTGTCAACATGCCTAGGATTGCTTATGAATGCGAAGGCGACAAAAACAAGTTCTTTGAAATCCTCAAAGAAAGACTTGAGATGGCAACGCGTGCCTTGGAAATCAAGTATAGGGCGCTTAAGCAACACGGCAAAGGCTTTCTTCCATTCATCATGCAAAGTGCAAACGGCGACCAGTACTTCAGGCTTGAAAATTGCTCTCGCACGATAAACTTGGTGGGGTTAAAGGAAGCTGTGGAAACCATTTGCATGAAAAGCGTCACGGATGAGCAGTCATTAGACTTTATGGATTTAGTTGCCCAAAACGTTTCTGCGTTTACACACAAAATGAGTGCGAGACATGGAAAGCGACTTTTTCCGGCAGAAGTGCCATGTCCTGAAGCTTCTGAAAGATTTGCGCAACTAGACATTGAAAGATACGGTGTTGGAAAAGTCAAATTTTCAGGCACACGAGAAAGACCATTTTATTCTTCTGTTAGAGTGCTGAACTTAAAAGATGGCGACTTTCCCCAAGAACTTCTAGCTGCGCAACGTAAATTAAATAATTTAAGTTCGGGAGGCAGCTTAACAGTAGTAGAGCTTGAAGAAATGATGTATGATTCAGACAAACTTTTGTCATTAACAAATCGATTACTCACGGAAGACATTACAGAACTTTTCGTCTACAACCGCAAACTCACATACTGCACAAACTGCAAAAGAAGCTGGTCAAATCTACTACATAAATGTCCATCATGCGGGTCAGTTAATACTTTAACATTTTTTAATCGTTTTGCGACGGCTTAAAAGCCACAAAGTAAAGCTAGTAGACGTCTATTTGACTGCTCCCAAGGTTAGGGCTAAAAGAGCCATTCTGACAACTATGCCACTCCAAACTTGCTGGAAATAACGAGCATAAGGGGTTTTGTCAACTTCAGCAGCTATCTCGTCCAAGCGTGGAAGAGGATGAAGAATTATTAAGTCATCCTTAACTCCGCTAAGGGTTCTAAGGTCTATTCTATAGGAACCCTTAACTTTGGCGTATTCCGCCGGATCTGGAAAACGCTCTCTCTGTATTCTTGTAACGTATAGGACATCAACTGTCTGTACTATTTTTTCGAGGCTTGTCCGCTCGATAACAGGTATTCTTCCCTTTATTGTTTGCAAGACTTCACGTCGCATTTTAAGGGATTCCGGTGAAACAAGATATAATTCTACATCAAACAATGAAAGTGCGTAGGCGAGGGAATGCACCGTTCGCCCATACCTCAAATCCCCCACAAGGGCTATCTTTAAACCATCAATCTTACTCCGCTCCTTCTTTATTGTGTACAAATCTAAGAGAGCTTGCGTTGGATGTTCCTCAGCACCGCTGCCGCCATTAATTATCGGAACTCTTGAAAATTCAGCGGCAAGTTTCGCTGCACCCTCAAGAGGATGCCTTAGGGCTATCACATCTGCATAATTCTCCACCGTCCGCACAGTGTCTGCGAGGTTTTCACCCTTCTTGACCGAGGCGATTTCTGCCTCAGCAAAACCTATAGTTGAGCCGCCCAGCTTGTGCATAGCTGCTTCAAAGCTTAAGCGTGTACGTGTGCTTGACTCGAAAAACAATGTTGCAAGAATTTTTCCCTTCAGCATGTCTGAGCCTTTTGTGGCTATCGACTCCATTTTTTTGGCGATGTCAAAAATGTAGTCGATTTCTTCGCGTGAAAAATCCTTTATTGATATTATGTCTCTTCCCTCAAACTTCAAATCTGCACCCAAAACAACAACTTATGCAACTCCTAAATAACTTTTGTTTGGGAAACCCTCATAGTTGGATACTGTTAAAATCTTTTATCCTTGTTTGGGATATACCTTTGTGAGTGGGCACTTAACATGAGCGAGACTGAACTGCGTGTTTCAAAAATTAAAGACGGCACCGTCATTGACCATATTACGGGCGGGCACGCTCTGGACGTTGTCAAAATTTTGGGGATTACCGGCAGAGAGAAAAGAGTGATGACTATTGCAATTAATGTGCCGAGCAAGCGCTTTAAGGTCAAGGATATAGTTAAGGTTGAGGGGCGGGAGCTTAACCCACAAGAGGTTCATAAGATTGCGTTGTTGGCTCCTCACGCGACCATCAATATTATTCGCGATTATAAGGTTGTGGAAAAGCAAAGGGTTAAACTCCCACCAGTCATCGAAGACATCATTAAATGCGCGAATCCAGCCTGTATAAGCAACAGTAACGAGCCTGTTCAACCCAAATTCTACGTCGAAAGTGAAGAGCCTCTGCTACTCAAGTGCCATTATTGTGGCTATATTCTGGAGAAAAACGATGTGCTTCAACAGTTTTAGGTAATTTATGTAAGGTTCGGAATTTGAACATGAGGTAATGTTTATATCGTAAGATACGCTACTGAAGTATCAGATATGTCTTTAAATAGACATATCGTATAAGCGTAAAACAAAAATACACATGGTGGAAACATGTTCGAAACAATCGCCATCATTTTATGGGGTCTTTTTACGCTATACTTTACATGGTATCTCACATCGGCAAAACATCACTTCCCAATAACCCCTAACGAAGCAAAAATTCTATGGAAAATTCATAAACAGAACACCCAATGCAATGCAAAGAAATGGCGCAAAATAAAGCGAGGCGGCAAAATTGTTGGCTTCGAATGCGAATGCGGCTACAAGCACATACAAAAACGCCCACTCGTAATCAAGCCTCCAATGCATAACACACAACCTCAAACATCAATACACGAGAAACTTCATACAACTTACAAATCTACATAAAGCCTAATCCAATTCCACTGAAAATAAATCATAAGAGACTAAAATTGAAAGGAAACCATCCATATTTTAATGGGCTTTGGCGTTTTTGCGGCTTTTTCTCTTTCTCCTCCAGTTGGCCTTGTAGGCTTTTTACTTAGGAGGTGATCCGGCCGCAGGTTCCCCTACGGCCACCTTGTTACGACT
>JBNAVK010000033.1:0-17051 GCA_049700435.1 Candidatus Bathyarchaeales archaeon | reverse complement strand
ATACTGCAGGCTCTTGCATGCGTGTATTGGATATATGGTGCGCTGTTCTTTTCGAAGTCCAAGACTCTATCCCATGTGAAGACAACGGGTTTCGATGGGTCAACCTCAACCAATGCGTAGCGGACTGCCCCTATGCCGACTAAATCCGCAATTTTCCTTTTTTCCTCCTCTGGCAAGTGTGGAGAACGCTTCGAAACCTCTTCGTAGGCTCGTTTCGACGCTTCGTCCATAACCTCATCAAAAGTTATGTAGCGACCTCTTCGACTTGACATTTTATAGCCTGGAAGAGTCACCAAGTTGTAGGCGAAGTGCACAAAGTTTTCCGCCTGCTTGCCGTAGCCCAAAGCGTGCAAGGCAATTTTCAACTGCAACTGCGCTAACGTTTGCTCCATCCCAATCACATTGATGATTTTGTCAGCTTTTTCAAATTTCCAAAGCGTGTAGGCGATATCCCGCGTCGTATACAATGTTGTTCCATCAACACGCACAAGCGTCAAAGGAGAAATCTCATAATCCTCTCTTAAACCAAGCTTATCTCTCAACTTAAGCTCTCGAACAACCTTTTCGGCGTCAAACTCTAAAACTCCGCCTAAAGTGTAAACATAGGGTGTAGACTTTAACTTGCGTAATACTTCGGCGACCGTATTGCCCCAAACAAAGTTGCTTTCCCAATCCCACGAATCATAGAATACTCCAGCGCGGCTCAAAGTTTCCCTAAAACCTTGCAGGCAGAGTTCGCTGACTTCCCTAATAAGTTGCTTAGCCTTCGCGTCGCCTTCTTCGTAAGCTCGATTTAAACTGTTAACCTCTTCCTCTGGATCTGCGTCTCTGCTTATTTTTTCCAAAAGCTTCTCGAAAAGCTCCGGGAACTTCTCTTTTAATTCAGCTGCCGCAGACATCCAATCATCTAATTCTCTGTTGATTTTTGCAACTTCTTCATCTGACCCTGCCGCTTTTGAGGATTCCAGTTCTTTTTTTAGGCGGTTGATTTCCACAAGGCAGCTTGTTATTGTGTAGATTTTGCCGACGAAGTGGTCTGCTTTTTCTCTGGGTTTCGGTTTGCCTAATTTTTCGTAGCCGTAGGCAACCACAGCGGTTTGCCGCCCCACATCATCAATGTAATAATGGCGGGAGACTGTGTGACCTCTATTCTCAAGTATGCGGGCTAAAGCGTCGCCCAACATTGGGTTTCTAGCTTGACCTATGTGTATTGGGTGAAGCGGATTCACACTTGTATGTTCAACTATAATCTTCAACGGATTTTCAGTTTTAACAAAACCATAATTTGCATCAAGCTGTCTGGCAGACTCTATGGTTAAAGATGAAAATTTGGCAAAGTTTATGTGAAAGTTTACGTAACCTCCACCTGCTGGGATAACATTCTCTATTAGCGAAAACTTGGACTTGTCAAACGCTTTAACTATACGCTCAGCTAAAATGATGGGTTTCTCGCCGAACTGTTTGGCAAGCTCAAAACACATTGAGGAAGCAAGCTGACCAAAATCTGGACTTGGCGGTTTCTCAAAAGCCAAGTTTACAACTACAACTTCTGGAAAAACTTTCTTCACCGCTTCTTCTAAGAGGGTTTCGCATTCTCTGCGGAATACTGCGAAGGGATTTTCTGAAACCATAGCTGTTTTCACCAATTTCTCCAAACCTTTAAGAGGCGAAGTTATATTTTAATTAAAAGCGTTACTCACCAAAGCGCGGACGCTGAATGTCATGAGAACAAAAATAGTTTTCTCAGAAAAATGTTTGGGTTATGGCTCTTGGCACATAGAAAGCCCCGAAAGAGTTAGAAGAGCCTATCAAATCCTCAAAGAGAAGGGATACGAGTTTTTGACACCCGAACCAGCCGCAGAAGAAGACTTGCTAAAAGTGCATTCGCCAGAATACCTTCGAAAACTCAAAAACGGCTTAGTTGAAGATGTTGACACCCCAGCTTATGAAAACATCTACGAATACGCGAGACTTGCAGCTGGAGCAGCCATACTAGCAGCTAAAGTTAACGGTTTCTCCTTCATGAGACCACCAGGCCACCATGCTGGAATAAAAGGTGCAGCGCTGGGGGCTTACACGTTGGGGTTCTGCTACATAAATAATATTGCTGTGGCTGTTAGACATCTTGGCAAGCCAGCCTTGATTCTCGACATTGACGGACACCATGGAAATGGAACACAAGAAATTTTCTTCGAAGACAAAAATGTCGCGTACATTTCACTTCATCGCTATCCACACTATCCTGGGACAGGCCGCACTTCTGAGAAAAACTGCATAAACTATCCGTTGCCAGCAGATTGTGGAGACGAAATTTATCTAAAAGCGTTAAGAGAAGCCCTAACCAAAATCAATACAGAAAAATGTGAAGTGGTGGCTGTTTCAGCTGGGTTTGACGCGCACGCTGGAGACCTTGCCTCGCTTGGGTTAACAGAAAAATGCTACAGGGAAATAGGAAAGATTATTGGGGCATTAAAAAAGCCGACATTCTTTGTTCTAGAGGGCGGCTACTCGGGCGAAAACATAGGGAAAGACATAGACCAGATGCTGAAAGGCTTCGGAGAACAATCATAAATAATCACGGTATTAACAGGTCTGGGCGAGTACATTGCGATATGAAGTTGAAGTAAAATTTCATGATGACTTTATCAAAGTAGAAGAGAACAAAATAGTTGTTGGACTAACTTCAATACTTGAAAAAGGAAAAGCAAACTTAGAACTAGTCAAAAACCACGTTTAGCAGAAACACCCTACTTTGTGTTGTTGTGCCACAGAAAACGGAAACAACAACATTTAAGCCTAAAGGATTCCATATAAACTTTGGAAAGAGTTAAATCTTTGGAGAAGGGAGCAATATGAAACACAATGGTGTAATGAGATATGCTCTAACAGTTCTTTTTGCAGCTATGATGCTGAGCGGAACTTTAGCCGCGGTTTCTGCTAAACCCTCCAAAACCGTTTGGACGTTCATGATATATTTAGACGCAGATAATAACCTTGATCCATATGGGCTTTTAAACCTACAACAGATCAGCGAAGGCATGTCATCTAATGCAAAAATAAACGTCGTCGCATTGATGGACAGGCTTAACCTTCCGGCATGCATCTACAGAGTTACCGCATACGGCATTGAAACTGTTTATTCACTTGGAGAAGTTGACATGGGCTCTCCTGAAACCCTCACATGGTTTGTTAACTACGCCATCAAAAACTACCCAGCTGAATACTACCTTCTCGACATTTGGGACCACGGAGGAGGCTACCGTGGAGTATGCTGGGACGACTCGAGCGGAAACCATCTGTCGCCACATGACATAGAAAAAGCCCTCGCCGAAGCCGAAAGGAAACTCAAAACGAAGATAGACATTGTCGGCTTTGACGCATGCTTAATGGGCATGATTGAGGTTTGTTATGAGCTTAAAGACGTTACAAACATTGTCATCGGTTCAGAGATGCTTGTGCCCGGATACGGTTGGCCATACAAAACTTTGACGCAATATCTTTCAGCCAACCCAAATGTGGATCCGTATGTGTTGAGCAAAGAAATCGTAACCGAATACGTCACGTACTATGCAAATATCCAATCAACATTTTTTGTCCAACTCTCAGCCATAAACGAGGCTTCGGTTCCAAATATGGCTGAAAGCCTTAACGCCTTCGCCAACTACTTGACAGAAAACATCAACGCATATAGAGAAGTCATTGCTGATGCAAGAGGGGCTTCTCAGCAGAAATTCATTATGGGAACCATTGGCGCATATTATTACATCGACCTCTACAAGTTCACAAACATAATAAAGGAAAAAGTCAGCGACGAAACGCTTGGCAGCTTGGCGTCAAGTCTAATGAACTGCATAGACGCTATGGTTTTTGCGGAAGACCACACTAAACCGCAAGGAAATCTTGACAGCAAACAGTACGGTCTGACGATAAACTTTCCACCGAACAAACAAGTCTACAATGCTAACTATGAAAAATACGTTCAATGCTTTGTGCAGGAAACAACATGGCTAAACTTGCTTATGGCATTTTACAGCAAACCTTAATCCTTCTTTTCTTTAATTAAAACTTAAACATGCCATAAAACCCTAAAAATAGGATACGTCCAGAATAAAGGCGAGAAGTCGAAAATGGCGGGCCCGCTGGGATTTGAACCCAGGATCTCCGGCTTTCAACACCGCAGCCACTATGGACTCGACTCCGCAGGCCAGCGTCCTAATCCGTACTAGACTACGGGCCCAAAGTATAAGATTGTTCTACTTCGATATAAATTCACAGAAGAGGATTTTGTTGTTTGGAGGGCTGCAAAAGTTTAAGTAAGGGGTGGTTTTTGTTAATTTTGGTGCGGTTTCGTTGTCGGACGATAAGCCTTCTGAACAGAAGTGCGCTCATGCTGAGGACGACCTTGAATTTTTAGGTGAGCAGAAATGTGAAGGTGGGATGAACAGATACTATAGATGCTTGAAATGCGGCAGCGTCATAATAGTGTCAAGAGACGGTTTCCTCTATGAAGTGCCAGCTGCCAAGAAGTGATACGTGTCCATTAACTTTGAATTTCTATAGCTCTTTTTAGGGCGTCAACTACATTTTGTCTTCCCATGGCAAGGATGTATGGACCCAGTCTTGGTCCTTGAGGTGCTCCTATAAGAATCATGTAAAGGGTTTTGAAGAATTTCTGCGGTTGCAAACCATGTTTTTTGGCTGTGTTGAATATGGCGTTTTGTATTTTTTCCGCTTCCTCCTCCGTCTCCAAGATTTTGATAAGTTCGGCTATGGCGTTTTTCTCCTCTTTCTCTAGGCTTACTGGTGTTTCCTTTATTTCCTCAAAATCCCTTACCCAATTTAGCGCGTAATCAACTCTTTTTCTTAAGTCCTCGTCTGGCGGCTTGTTTTTCGGTAAGTAGCCGTAACTTTGAAGTTTCTCAGCTATAAACTCCGTTTCTCTTCCTTTTGGTGCCATCTTAGCCAAAAAAGTTAACATGTTGTAGGGCACGTGGATGCTTGGCTTGGCTGGGGGCTTCAAAGCCCAACAGTATTCATATAGGCCCTTCAATTTTGCCAGTTCCTTTTTGTCTGGCAACGTTTTCCTTCCGAAGTATAAATCTTCAAGATAGTCGATTTCGTTCATGTAGGATGGGATGTCGGTGACATCTAAGGTGCGGGTTCCAACAAACCTTTTCAGCATAAGCAACAACAGCGATTGCGGCGAGCCGTACCTAAACCAGACTTGGGGTGTGAAAACGTTTCCTGTGGATTTCGAAATTTTCCTCCCACTTTTGTCTAGAAACATCTCGTATCTCGCGTGGGAAGGCGGTTCATATCCAAGTATTTCACGGCAAATTCTGTCGTTGACGCGAACTGAGTCCGCTATGTCCTTTCCGTAAGCCTCAAATCTTATGTCAAGCGCTTTCCACCTAGCCGCGAACTCGCCTTTCCAAGTTAGCTTGCCTTCGCCTTTCGCTACGTTGGCTTCTCCCTTGAAGCCGCAACCTTCAATCCACCTTCCCTTAATCTCCATTCCCTCGCATACGTAAAGAACTTTGTCTTCTTTTGGCAAGTATTCTGTGGCTTTTGTCGTATATATGCGCCCGCAGTTTCCGCAAACTGGGAAGTATGGAAGAACTTCTGTGTACCGTTCCTGCCCAACCTCTTCCTTGACTATTTCTCCGACCTTTTTTGCGTTTAGGAGCAATGTTCGTATTTCATTGTTTAGCAGTCCTTTTTCGTAAGCCTCTTTAGCTGACATGTAGCGGTATTCTATGCCGCATTTGTCCAAAGCCTCAAGCAGCAGCGAACTCATATGCTTGCCGTAGCTTTCGTGGCAGCCAAAATGGTCTGGGATGCTGGAAACTGGGAATCCCAAATATTTTTCCAGAGATTTCGGCAGCCCAGCGGGAACTTTACGTAATCCGTCTTTGTCATCGCAGAATGCAATGAGCTCAGAACGGTAGCCTTGTTCTCTTAAAGCCAATGTAACAGCGTAAGAGCGGGCAGCGTCACCCAGACTGCCAATATGCGGAAAACCTGAAGCACCGAGACCCATCTCCGTTCTTATCATTTCTAGGCTTCTGCCAAGCTTCCGCTCTCGCTCAATTATTTTTACAGCCATTTTGTCGTACCATGTACCTCTGCCAATGATTTTCTTGCTCATTATCGTCATGCTCCCTATAGCATAATTAAAAAACAAATAAAAACATTACAGAAAACAACACATCGATACTTTCTTTAAAATTTGCAACTAACTAAACAATAGACAAATGATGAAACAAAAGATAAAAATATTGGGGTTTTTACTCGAGTTTTGCTCCGCAGTTGGGGCAGAACTTAACTCCAGCTTGGATTTCGCTATTACACTTTGGACATTTGATGGTGGCTTGCAACGGTGTTCCGCAGTTGCCGCAGAACTTCGTCCCAGCAGGGTTTAACGTGCCGCATTTTGGACAAGTGATGCCTGCTGCTTGCAGTGGCGCGCCGCAGTTGCTGCAGAATTTTGCTGTCTGCGGATTTTGGAAGTTGCATTTTGGACATAGCACCATTGCTTGTGCAGGTGCCGGCGCTGCAGCTGGTTGTTGAAACAGAGGCGGAATTATGGCTACGCCAGCGCCAACAGCTGCTCCGGGGCTTTTCGATAGGCTTTCGCTTGATTTTTGAACTGTTTCCATTCTCAAGACTTCTGTTGCGCCAACTCCAGTTTTTATGTAGAATAATCTGTCTCTCCACTCTGGGGTTGTGTCGATTCCTTCAAATTTCACGTCAATCAGTTCAAGACCTATCCGTGAAAAGGCGTCGAAGAGAACATTCTTCGCAAGAAGGCTTGTTTCGTCAAGTTTGCCGTATACTTCTGCCAATGAATATTGGCTTAAAGTGTCAATGAGCCTTTCATTAAAGTATCCTCTGAGAAAGTTTTGCAGTCCATCCGTGGTGAAAGCTCCTTGTCCACCTACAACCTCATTTACGAAGAGGTTTGGTTCTTCAACTCTGAACCAGAAACCGCCAAAGAATTTAAGCGGTGCAAGCTCCTTTGTTTGCCCTTGCGCTCCAAACTTCCCTTGGAACTGCTTTAAAGAGACGAAGATGACGGTTGCTCTGAAAGGAACTTTATCGAACCCAGCAATTTTCGAAATTATTTTTGTTAGTAATGGTAGGTTTGCCGTTGTCAAGACGTGGCGTCCTGCTCTGAAAACGTCGTAGGCTTTTCCATCTCTGAAGAAAACTGCAGCTTCGTATTCGTGGACGATGAGGTTGTCTCCCCATGCAATTTCTTCGACGGGATATCTCCAAACAATGTCTCCTTCTCTTGCTCCAACCCACTCAATAACTTTTGGCACTCAAACTTCACCTCCTTTTAAATCATTCCTTTAGGAATCCATGGTCTTTGTCCAGCGATGACGCTTCCGTTACATGCGTCAACTATCACGGAAAATGATTTGCCGCCCATGCGGTATTCTATAAACCACCAAGGCGCATATATCAGTTCGGTTTCTTCCATAGGATAGGCTCCGACACTGAAGCGTGAAACAAAAGTGTATCTTGACCTTAGCTCTTGCAGAGCCAGTCCTTTCGCTTTTTCCTTAGCCTCTTGAGCGCTTATTTCAACGTTAAGTGTTTCTTCTCCTGTTTTTTTGAATGGTTCTTTTTTGTCAAGGGGGATTTTGTAGGCGCCAACATCAGGCTGATATTGGGCTGCTTTGCGTGCTACGACGAAAACATCCATTGCTTCGCTGACGGCGGCTCTTTCAGTTCTGTCGGCTAATGCTTTTCCCGCTCCTTTTCCAGCGCCGCCGAAAATGCTTCCTAGGGCTCCTCCTAAGGCTTGCATTGCCACTTCTTGGGCAACTTGTCCCTTTGTATCTTTCGTTTTTACCAGCGCCTTTTTGCCTTCAAGGTTTCCTTCAAGTTGAACGGTTACCGCCCAGTTTGGAACGTAGCGGAGAATTATGGCGCCCCATTCAGCGCGTTCAGCCATCCCTCTGGTTACAAGTATTCCTTTTGCAGCATGGTTTTTCGCTGTTTCAAGCGTTTGAGAACCAGTAAGTAGGATTGGTAGCATGCTGCATCTGGGAGGCTGTTCGCCAGTTGTGTTGTTAACGTATCCGCAGTAGTTGCATATTACTAGAATTTCCTCTGGATTGTACGTTAAGGGGGCACCGCAGTGCATGCATGCCTCAAGTTTAGGTTTTGGTGTTGGCGGCGGTTGCGGTTGAGCGGGGGCGGGTGCAGCAGTTGGCGCCGTCGGTAAGGTTCCCCCTAAACTTTTAGCCATTTCCATGGCTTCTTGTTTCTTTTGCTCCTTCCATCCAATTAGAGCGCTTGGGTTGTCGCATGAGTTTGCAAGAGCTTGTTCTACAATGTCCATCAAATCGGCTGGTCCGTCAACTTCAACATATACGTCCTCTGGTATTCCTCTAACTTTAACTGTTGCCTTGTCGAAGAACCCCTTTTTCAGTTCAAGCATGAAGCTTCTTTCGCCTGAAATAACTTTCTTGGTGCTCCATCCTATTTGCTTAAGGTATTCTGGCAAAACCTGTTGAAAATTTGCCATTTTCACTCCTATTTGGCGGTAACGGGCTGAGGTCATCCTCCCAATCCTCTAAGAATCTCTGCCCTCTTATCCACGAGCCCATCAAGCTCTTCAACTTTTGATATTAACTCGTCCATGGCTGTTCTCCAATCGTCTTTTCCAGGTTCCAGTTCGTTTGCTTTTTCAACATTGGCTTTTATGGCTTCGGCTTTTTCTATCAGACTTAAGTCATAGCCAATAACCGTGTCAAGCTTGTCTTCCTTAACTTTGATAGCGTCGAACATTCCAGCATACCCAGCAACTGCCCTATCTATGCGCTGGGTAACTCTATCAATTCGGGCTGTGAGCGTGTCAAATCTGAAAGTGTCTTCGCCTGAAAGCTTCTGAACAAGTAGGGGATTTGCGAATTTCCTTCTAAAGGCGGTTTTCGCAGCCTTAAGCCTGTTCACAACTTCCATCCTAACGAGACGGTCGCTTTCTCTTCTAAGCTCCTTCTCTTTGTAGCCTCTGTATCCTGGAATGTAGCTCATTATTTTTTCGAGGAGACCCCGTTCTTTTCGAACTTTTTCCAAGTAGTCTTTTCCACTCATTATTTGCTCCTCCAGTATGCGACTATACCTATAACTGCAATGACAATTAAAAGTATACCTAAAACAACAAATACGTTTAACACGTTGTAGAAGGCTGAAGCTATTGCAATAGTAAACATTATGATGCCCCAAACCAAGTGATATGTTGTTTCTTTTGAGGCTGTAACTGAAAAGATTATGGTGTAAACTCCCAGAGGACCGAATAGCCAAGCTGGAATGTTGAAAATGTTAAGTGGAATTATGTTTGCGCCATAGACCACCGCTGCTAATCCCGCTGAGATTACAAGGATAACGAGGGCGCCTACATTGTAATCGAACACTTTACTTTCTGCGCTCATCTTATTCCTCACGATTTGCTTAACATATTATTTTGTAACGGTTTCTTTTAAAGTTTCGTTACAATATTCCAAAACCAGCGGGAGGTATGTCGCCTTTGATGACTGTTCCTTCTGCTCCATCTATTATTAATTGGTAAGTCTTACCCTTATACTCGTATTTTATAAACCATATTGGTGCATGTAAGTAAACCGCTTGGCTGATATTTATCTCATTTTTAATTTCAGTTATTTTGTCCACATCTTGCTGAGCCAAATATTTGTGATGTTCTTCAATTTCCTCCTTCGCCCGTTCCAAAGCCTCGTCTCTATCAATTTCGCTGTTCAGCGTCTTAGCATAGCCTTCAATCTTCCTAAAGTCATACGGGACTTTACCTTCTAAAGGCACATCATATTCTCTCGTCGGGAACTCGGTTGCTTTTCTCGCCAAAATCAGCCAGTTGTATTTTTTCTTTATTCTTCCTTCCTTAACAACGGCTGGGGTTATGCGTTCAAAAATTCCTTTGTAGGCTGTTTCAGCTTCTGCTGTCACAATCCAAAAAGGTACATAAACCAGAGATTTTTCAATAACTTTCGATTTTCTGGCGAGGTCTGGAGGCTTTAGAAAACCCGATTGCATCCAACTTTTTGCGACTTCTTCAATCTGCGCTGGGGTGTATTTGTTTAATAGCATGGAATGTTCAAAAGTGAAGGCTTTTCCAGTTTCTATCACGGTTGTGTAACCGCAGTATTTGCATGTTGCCACTATCTCCCCAGGTTCAAAAGGCAATGGCGCTCCACAATGCGAACATTTTATTTCTTGAACTATCGCCATTAGCCCTTACCCTTTAGGTTTTTCCCTTCTTATTATTTCCCTCGCGACAACGAGCCCTGAAGCTGATGCTTGGATTAACCCTCTGGTTACTCCGGCGCCGTCGCCTATAGTGAACAAATTGTGTATTTTTGTTTCAAGGTTGTTGCTTAACTGAAGCCTTGAAGAGTAAAATTTCACTTCAATGCCGTAAAGAAGCGTGTCTCTCGAATTTATCCCGGGCGCAATTTTATCAAGTGCTTCAAGCATCTCTCTAATGTCAGCTAAATAGCGATAAGGCAAAACGAAGCTTAGGTCGCCTGGAGTTGCGTTTTTTAGGGTTGGCTTGACTACGCTTCGGGCTATTCGCTCTGGGGTTGACCTTCGCCCAGACTGTAAATCGCCTAAGCGTTGTATCATTACACCTCCACTTAATAGGTTCGAGAGCCTAGCGAGGTATTTTCCGTAAGCTATGGGTTCTTTGAAGGGTTCTGTGAAGGAAGTGCTTACGAGGATAGCGAAGTTTGTGTTTTCCGTTTTTCTCTCCGCGTAGCTTTGACCGTTAACTGTTAAAACTCCGTTGTAGGATTCAGTTATTACTTCGCCATAAGGCGCAACACAGAAAGTGCGAACTTGGTCGTCGAAGGACTTCGAGTAATAAATGAGTTTAGGCTCATAAAGTGTATTCGTCAACTCTTCCATAACTGAAGCCAAAACCTCAACCCTTATCCCCACATCAACGGGGTTGTTAAGAGTCTTCAAACCTAAAGCTTGCGCTTCTGTCTGAAGCCACTCAGCCCCGCTTCTGCCAGGCGCGACAATAACATATTTCCCAAAAAATTTCTCTCCGTTTACAGTTTCAACGCCTTCAACAGCGTCGCCTTTCACTATAAGCCCTTTTATATCCGTTTTTGGTCTAAAATCAACTTTGCCATTTAGTTCTTGGCGCATTTTTTTGAGGGTTTGAGCGCATCTTTCTGTGCCCATGTGGCGGATTTTTTGGCGGATAAGCTTTAACCCAGCCAGAGAAGCCTTCCGTTCGATTTCATCAATCTTTTCAAGGTCTTCGCCATAAGAGTGTTCAGTTGCTCCAAATTTTAGATAAATTTCGTCAACATGCCTCACAAGCTTCTCAAGCTCTTCTTGGGAAACATACTGGTTAAGCCAGCCGCCAACCTCCGTAGACAACGTGAGTTTTCCATCACTGAACGCTCCCGCTCCACCCCAACCGCTCAGTAGCAGGCAAGGCTCGCAGTTAACACATTCAAAGCCTCTGCTTGCAGGACATTTACGTTGGTTAATATCTGGTCCTCTGTCCAGCATGAGGACGCTGAGTTTAGTTTTCTCCGTAATTTCAAGAGCTGAAAATATTCCGGCTGGACCTGCGCCAACGATTATTACATCATATTTCAAAGGAAACTTCTCCTGAAACCCAAAACTACATGTAACAACTAGCATATATTTTTAGCGAGCAGATGCGTATAAAAAGCCTTTAAGCTCGTCACTTTCTAGCATGGGGCACAAGACATAGGAACTTCAAAGCTTTTTTCCCATTGTTTTTGAACTGGTGGCGTTCATTTGGAAGGACAAGTACAGCATCGCCCACGCCTACTTTTTTCTCTCCATCTTCGCTTACTACGACACCCTCCCCCTCTAGGATAAAGACTTCATGTTCCCAAGGATGCGCATGCAGTGGACTGTAGCCTCCGGGCTCTACTTCAAAAAGTCTCATGGCAAAGTTCGGCGCTCCTAACTCTTTTGTTATGAGCCATCGCACTTTAAGTTTTGAAGCCCCCTCTTCTTTGGCTTCTTCCGCTTTCACGTCCTTATAATTTAAGATTTTCAAATTTGGCTCTCTCCTCAACTTTAATTTTGAGTTAAGCGCATTTTACGTTTACATCTAATCTTTTATGGCTTCTAGTAAGCTCATCACGTTCCAAAGTTTTACTCGCGTGTAGGGTGGCATGTTCGGGTCTTGTAAAATCTCGTCTAATATTGATATGGCGTTTGAAGCCCTAACGGCTGGCGTGTAATCTGTTGTTTGCAGCGCATCCATTGAATCTTTTGCGGCGCGCCTAATGTTTCTAGGGGTTGTGGTGTCCTCGGAAACCGCCCCCAACACGGCTAATGCTTGTTTTATCCGTTCCTCATATTCTTGCAGTTTCTTTTTCCTAACCATGTCCGCCACCCCTTTATTGTTAAATCGTGGTAATCTTGTTATATAGGCTTTATACCTATTTACTTTGAGGTTTTAAACTTGTCGCGAAACAAGGTAGAAGAAAATCACATTAAGCGAATGGCTGACCTACTGAGGCAAGGCTCGACACTAACAGAAATGGCGTGTCCGGCGTGTGCCTCTCCACTTTTCCGTCTAAAAGATGGAACATTATGGTGCGCAAAATGCGAGAAAAAAGTCATAGTGGTGAAGGAAGGAGAGGAACCGGCAAAAATAACAAGCGCCCTAGCCCTCGACACCCTTGAAACAACACTTTTGACAAAGATTCAAGAAATACAAAATAAGATGCAGAACACGGAAAACGTAGAGGAACTGCAAAAACTCGGAGCCACCCTTTCTGGTCTTCTTGAAAATCTAGAAAAAATAAGGAAAATGAAGAGAGTTTAAGGAAATGCTTGGTTTCTACGAAGGTTTTCCAGCAAACGTCCACAAAACAGCAGTTTTCACCACTTTGACCTCAAGCAAACGGCTACAAGAACAGATAATAAGGCTCTTTCATGAATTAAACGCCAACGCCTTTAACTTGGAAGATGTCGCTGCCCCTTCAATACCTCAATGCACAGTAATTTTCGAGTTCGGGATAGCAGAAACCAACAGCTTCAACTACCTAGACAATGAAGAAGTCGCGAAAGTGCTGGAAACTATCCATAAAAAACCACTGCAGATAATGGATTTCTTCTGTGTAATCCGCTATTACAAAGAAACGGCGGAGGAGAAGAAGAAACCTCTAAAATTTGATTACTACATCCTTCGCTTCTTATTCAATAAAAACACTGTTGAAATTTTGATTTTCCATGAAAAAGGTCCAAGGTACGTGTCGCCAGAGGAAATCATAGCCTTTTTAACAAACAAAATTAATGAAGCGTCTTCAAAGAAGGTATTGAGGGTGCTGGAATCTTCTTAGCGGTTTTTCTCCAAAAATCCTAGAACAGTTTCTAAAATTTCATCCGCAACTTCCTTTATTGACTTGTTTCCATCCACCATCACGAGTTCCCCATTCTCAACAAACTTCATGTAAACTTCCCGCACTTTACGCTGTGTTTCCAAATCTTCCATCACAGATTTTTTTTGTTTAAGTCGTTTAACTACGGTTCTGGGCTCTACATCGATGAAAATTGCGAGGTCGGGACGTATTGCATGCTCATTTATCCTTTTAATCCATTCCAGACTAAGCCCGGTTGCTCCTTGATAAGCCAGAGAGGAATAGACATAACGGTCTGAAACAACTATCTTTCCCCTTTTCAAGGCTGGTCGAATCTCGTTTTCAACGTGTTCAAATCTGTCTGCAGCAAAAAGCAGAGCTTCAACCACGCCTGAAACACGTTTCTTACCATGTAAGCAGTATTTTTTGATGAACGCGCCAATTTTGCTTCGGCTTGGCTCCGCAGTATAAACAGCACTATACTTTTTCCGAAGGTTCTTTACAAGCATTTTTGCTTGAGTTGTCTTTCCGCAGCCATCCAGTCCTTCGAGGCAGATGAAAAAGCCCTTTCCACTCATGCTTTCAACCCGCGAGCTTTTAGTGCATAAATGTAATAATAGTAGTGCACATAAAATAATTGTCCAATGCAAGTGGAGAAGACGCCGATGCCAACGAGCTATTGGGGTGAAATAAAGGACCCAGTTCACGGTTACGTTTACATAACTGAGAAGGAAAAAGAGGTCATAGACTCCTATCCTGTTCAGAGATTGCGAAGACTAAGACAGCTTGCGGGCTCCGAGTATGTCTATCCGGGGGCAAACCACACGCGGTTTGAACATTCTGTTGGCGTTATGTATTTGGCTGGTAAAGTTGTGGAGAACCCTAACATTTCGCGGTGCATAAGCGGAGGAGAAGCGGAAATGGTTAAGGTTGCGGCTTTGCTCCATGATGTTGGGCACGGTCCCTTTTCGCATGTTTTTGAGCATTTGCTGATTAAGGAGCTTGGAAAGACACATGAGGACATTACTTCGTGGGTTATTGAAAAAAGCGAGTTAGCAGACATACTGAACAAGATTGGCTTCGAGCCGAAAGAGGTTAGCAAACTGGCTGTTGGAAAGCTTCACAAACCCAAAAAGGCGTTTTTAGACCAGATAATAAGCAGCGCTGTTGACGTGGACAAGCAAGACTTTATTGTGCGGGATACGCACCACACAGGCGCAGAATATGGCTTCATCGACATTTTTCGAATAATTCACGCACTAGATGTTTTGGGCGAAAACCTTGCCGTGGATTTAGGCGCCTTATCAGCCCTAGAATCTTTCATAATAGCCCGCATAGAATCCTTCAAAAGCATATACTTCCACCGTGTGGGAAGAGCAGCGCAAATAATGCTTGCAATGGCTATGGAAGAAGCAAATGAAGAACTTGGACTGACAGATTTTAAAACTCCAGAGGAGTACTTGGCTATGGACGACTACACCATTTGGACAGCTTTAAAAAGCTGCAAGAAATCAAGCAGAATAATAGAAAATCTTGAAAGACGAAAGATGCTGAAGTGCGCTTACGAAAAAACCTTTTACGAAAAGGACGCCATGATTTCAAACATCTTCAGCCGAGACGTTCACAGAGAACAATTGCAAAAAGAAATAGCCAAAGAAGCAAAGATGAATACAGAAGCAATAATAATAGATGTTCCGACAGTTCCATCAGTGCCATACCACCACTCCGTTCTAATGGAATCGATGGAAATTCCAGTTTTTCAAAAGCTGGCAGATGGCAGAAAAGTTCCGCAAAAACTAAGCGAATTCTCCAAAATCTTTGAAACCCTCAAAGGCTTCATCAACATATTACGTGTTTACACCTATGAGGAAAACCGTGCGAAGGTCGGCGATGCAGCGTCAAAAGTTTTAGGGAGAATCCCTTCAACAGCGAAAGTATCCTACTGAAGTGTCTAAAATGCACGAAATAAAATTAGTTGGGCGGGGAATCGTTGAAGGAAAATGCGTTGCAGAGGCTCTCGTATCCGCTAAACCCATTAGCTTCTTAGGCGGAGTCGACCCTGCTGACGGCAAAATAATCGCGAGAAGCCACGACCTATGCGGCGAATGCGTCAAAGACAAGGTTTTATGCTTTCCCCACGGGCATGGCTCAACAGTCGGCAGCTACGTTCTATACGCTTTAGCCAAAAGGAACTTGGCGCCGAAAGCAATAGTCAACCAAACTGCTGACCCCGTTGTTGTTGTAGGCGCGATAATAGCCAGCATTCCAATGGTTGACCAAATAGACATCAAACAAATTAAGACTGGCGATTTGCTTGAGGTTAACGCCTATGAGGGTTCTGTAAAAGTTCTGAAAAGAAAATAGGAGAGCCGAACCGAAGTGTATTTGACAAAGGAAGAGGAACGCATTCTTGACGGAGAACATGGCTGGGCAAGCCAAATATGCATGAAAATCCTCGTTAAGCTAGGCGAACTTTTTAATGCAACAAAGCTAATCCCCATAAACTCCGCCCACGTTTCAGGGGTTTCCTACAAAACCCTCGGTGATGCACCAGTTGAGTTTTTAGAAGCCTTAGCAGATTCTGGTGGGAAAGCGAAAGTTAAAGCAACTCTAAACCCGCAGAGCTTCGACATGGAATATTTACGTGCAAGATTAGGTGAAGACTTGTGGCTGAAACAGTTAAAGGTTCTTAAAAACTTTGAGAAAATGGGTTTCCAACAGTCCTTTACATGCACCCCTTACTATTTGAAGAAACCCAGACAGGGTTCGCATTTGGCATGGGCTGAATCTTCTGCTGTAGTCTACGCTAACTCTGTTCTTGGGGCGTGGACAAACCGCGAGGGAGGACCAAGCGCGCTTGCCGCAGCAATAATTGGGAAAACGCCGAACTACGGCGTGCACAAGCCAGAAAACCGCCGCCCAACAGTTTTGGTGAAACTTGAAACACAGCTTAAAAGCGAAATAGAATTTGGAGCTTTAGGAATTTTTTTGGGTAAAGCCCTAGGACAAAAAATCCCAGCAATATTGGGATTAGAAAACGCTTCTCAAGAAAATTTGAAACAACTTGGAGCTGCTTTGGCTTCTGCTGGTATGGTGAACATGTTCCACTTTGGCGAAAAAATAACAGATGCGCATAAACTTGAAAAAATAACCGTAGAAGCCGCAGACATAAAAAACACGGTGGAAAGTTTGACAACATCTCCTAAAGCAAAACCCGACCTAGTCTTTATAGGGTGTCCCCACTGCTCCCTCAAAGAAGTCAAAAAGATTACAAACATGATAGGCGGCAGAAAAGTGAAGAAGGAGCTGGAACTTTGGGTTTGCACCTCCCGTTTTGTCAAAGAAAAAGCAAAGAAATATGTGGAAAAACTTGAAAAGAGCGGATGCCATGTGATAACAGACACATGCGCAGTCGTAACATGGACAGAAAACCTTGGAATAAAAACAATAATGACAAACTCCGCCAAAACAGCCCACTACGCTCCAACACTAAACAAAGCAGAAACCATACTTGCACCACTAGAAAAATGCCTAAACACAGCCCTAAAAGGATAAGGTTTATTCGAACGAAAAATCATCTTCCATGATGCTCCTTCAGCAAAACGCGCTCCGGTAGTATAGCCCGGTCAAGTATTCCGGCCTTTCGAGCCGGAGACGCGG
>JBNAVK010000032.1:0-18875 GCA_049700435.1 Candidatus Bathyarchaeales archaeon | reverse complement strand
TAACGATTATGAATTCCCATGGTTGGATGTTTCCAGCTGAAGGCGCCCAACGAGCAGCGTCAATGAGCTTATCCACGGTTTCTTGCGGGATGTCGCGGTTTTGGAAGGCTCTTATGCTTCTCCGTCCCTTAATGGCTTCGAAAACATCCATAAACTTTCACCCGTGCATTTTCTATTTTGCACTGCAAAAGCCTTAAGTTTTATCATGCCCGCTTCAATGAACAATAGACTGGAGAGGACATTGCGTGTTTGAAAAACTTTCGAAGCGTGAACTTTTTGAAGTGATGAAGAACATGGTACATGTTTACAGTTCAGCTTGGTTTAAAAGCCAGTGGATAGCCATGAAGAAAGTTGACATGGACGCTTTTCCCGCTGAGGATTTTATTGAACTCTTCAAGGATTTTGGGTTTAGGGAAGCCAAAATACTTGTAGAACGCTCCATAGTTTCTGGAAAGGACGCGGATTCAATTATTAAGGCGCTTAGCCTTTCACATTGGGCGCTATTCGAAAACATCACGCTTGAGAAGTTGTCTGAAAATGCTGTTAGGATGAGGACAATAAACTGTTCCCGCCAAAAGTATGCTGTTAAAAAGTTTGGGACGGAGTATCCATGCAAAAATGTTGGTTTTTCGCAAGAGTCCCGCCTAGGATTTGTTAGGGCGATAAATCCTTTGGCAACGGTGGAGTGTGTTTTTTGTCCTCCAGACCCTAAGCCTGCTAATGCGCCAAAAAATGTTTCATGCGAATGGATAATAAGCATTCCGTAAATCTTGATGCCTTTAACAAAGCTTATTTTTGTGGCTTTGCTTGGTATCTTTGGATGATGAGCTGGAGAGTCAATAGAGCTTTAGGGCTGTGATATGGCTCGACGGGCGAACTGACACCTTCTTGTGCAGAAAACTTATCAGCAAAAAGCGAATGAAAAAAGGAAAACGAAGGTTATACGTTTGATAGTTAGGCGGAAAGAATTTGCCTAAACCCAAAATGACTGACGCTCTTGACAAGCTTTCGTCTAAGCCCATGGTGAAGTATGGAGTTTATTTGGCTGCTGTGGTTGTGTTTTTTGCCTTAATATTGTTGCCGCCGATTCTGGGCATAATAATAAAATGGAGCACGATACAGGAGGTTCTTGGTCAAGGCGAGCGCATTGCACGAGCGTTAGTTGCCATTCAAAACTCCTTTATTGTCGCTTTGCTTGTCTCCGCCTTAGATGTTATAACCGGGGTTCCCATGGCCTGGCTTATTGCCCGCGGCAAATCAAAATGGCTGAATGTTCTGGACACGCTTGCAGACATACCCTTTATTGTGCCGACCGCCGTGCTTGGCTACTCGCTGCTAATTTTTTGGAGTGGAACCGAAGGCATACAATCGCCTTTTGAAGCAACTCTAATTTCGCCCGGTTGGCTTCTCGTCATGCTTCTTCATTTCGTTTTTTCCTACCCAGTTGTTGTCAGAGTGATTGTTGGAGCACTGCTTGACTATAAATTGGAGTATGAGCAAGCGTCGAGAACCTTGGGTGCGCCGCCGCTTACAGCAGCGAGAACCGTCACTTTTGCAATTATTAAGCCTTCTTTGATAGCAACCTTCATACTCGCTTTTGCGAGGTCGATTTCAGAAACTGGGGCAACAATGATGGTTGCAGGAGCTTTCTACGAAAATGGTTTTTCCCGAGCTGTTTTTGAGAATGGTCCAGTTTTTATTCAGAACATGAAGAACGATTATAATAATAGTTTGATAGGGCCTTCTGTCTACGAGGGTTCTGTTGTCTTCGCAAGCTTCATTCTCATAGCTGTTTCCTGCCTAATTTTTGCGGTGATACGCATTCTTGGACCAAAATTAAGATTGCCGGTGAAAAAAGTTTGGCCGTCTATGGAGAGGAAACTGAGCTATTCAAGTGCTACATTAACTAGAAACAGCGTTACGCTTCTCGTCTTTATTGCAATCGTGCTTATTCCATCCCTTTTCGTGGCGCTTCCGGCTTTTGAAGCTTTTTTCACAGACAATCTATCTAGAGCATTGTCAGGCGCGCCTGGAGTTAGCGAGGTTGTTAATTGGGGGGAGTACTGGCAAAGCCTCACTCTCTCCTACTTTCTGGGGGCGGCTGTTACGGTCTTGAATGTTATCATAGGGTTGCCGATGGCGATTATTGTTGCGAGAAAAAAGTTTGGTGTCTTACCGTCAACAGCGTTGAACGTGCTTGTTGACATTCCCATAATTGTTCCATCTGTAGCTTTAGGAGTCTCCCTCAAATTTTTTTGGAAAGAAATTTTGGCTTTTATACCTGAAATGTGGCTGTTAATCTTTGCCCATCTAGCAATCACTTACCCGTATTTTGTTAGGTCCGTAGCGGCGGCTGTTGAAAGGATAAGCGTTGACTTGGAAGAAGCTTCGAAGACTCTTGGGGCTAAACCGCTGGTTGTTTTTAGGACAATAGTGCTGCCTTTAATCAAATACTCAATTTTTTCCGGTGCAATAATGGTGTTTACAAGAAGCGTAAGCGAAACTGGCGCAACCTTAGCCGTGACAACCACACTTAAAACAGTGCCAGTAGTCCTTGTGAACTGGGTTAACCCAAAACTGCCGGCAACACCCTTAGAAACTGGTCTTGGCTGCGGCTTCCTAATACTATTTTCTTTCATAATATTGTTGGTTTTCAGGGTTGTTGTGAGGGGTAAGGGGAGGTACTAGCATGTTTAATATATGGCTTACAATTTATGCAGTAACTCTGCGCGGATGCAGCGAGATGTGGAGGATGCCAGTTAATGCCTGACGTCCGCTTGGTCAATGTTACGAAAAAGTTTGGAAAGATTTTGGCTGTGGACAACGTGAGCCTCCATGTCCATGACAAGGAATATTTTTCCCTTTTAGGACCGAGTGGATGCGGAAAAACAACACTTTTGAGACTTATTGCAGGCTTGATTAAGCCAGACAAAGGCGAAATCTACATTGGAGACAGACTTGTTAATGATGTTCCGCCGGAGGACAGAGACATAGGATTCGTTTTCCAAACGTTCGCGTTGTTTCCCCACATGGACGCTTGGGACAATGTAACCTACGGTCCAAGAGTGAAGGGTTTTGACATGAAAAAGATTGAAACTTTGGGGCATGAAGTGTTAGAGATGGTTAGGCTGCATGAGCGTTTGGATGCTTTTCCAAACGAGTTAAGCGGGGGTATGATGCAGAGGGTAGCCGTCGCAAGAGCTTTGGCTGCTGGAGCGAAGCTACTGCTTTTAGACGAACCGCTTGGGCATCTTGACGCTAAAGTTAGAGACGAACTTAGGTACGAGATAAGGAGAATGGCTAAAGACCTCGGTTTAACAGCCATCCACGTGACCCATGACCAGTCTGAGGCTATGGCTATTTCTGACAGAATCGCTGTTATGAAGAAAGGCAAGGTTATTCAGGTCGGAACCCCATACGAGCTTTATATGCATCCGAAAAGCATATTTGTAGCCCACTTCATTGGAGAATCAAACTTTATGGAGGGTTACGTCTCGAATATAAGCGGTAAAGAAGCGGTTATAGAGCTTCGGGGAGGAATAAAGGTTTACGCAAGTTGCGAAGAAATTAAGAGAGGAGACAGAGTCGCCTTAGCGGTGAGACCCGAAACTTTTGTCATGGAAAAGGGGGTGAAGAAGGGCAAAAATGCCCTAGTGGGCTTTGTGGAAAAAGTCAGTTTTCAGGGGACAAACATAAGGTATGATGTTAGGCTTGAAAACCAAGATTTAGTTGTGGTTGTTAAGCCTTCCCTAACTGAGGAGTGGTTTAACGTAGGTGAGAAGGTTACTGTAAGTTTTCCTTCGGGTAAAGCTCATGTGTTTGCGTATCCAAGTGTGGGGTTGAAGGAGGAGATAGCTGTTGAGTGAGCTGATGAAATGGTTTGAGAAAAGAAGGGAAACAAGAGCCTTGACAACTATACAAAAGCATCTAACCTTAACAACTGGAATAGTTGAAGACTTGGAAATGGCTATAGCAGCCGCTATAAAGGGAGACGAGAAGGAAGCACAGAAACACATTGCAAGAGTAACTGAAAGCGAGGAAGAAGCAGACAAACTACGCAGAAGCGTTATGGATGAACTATCAAAGGGAGAACTGCCGCCAGCAGACAGGTCAGACCTCATGGATTTGGTGAAGAAGGTGGATATGGTTGCAGACTGGAGCAGAGAATCAACACGTGTACTCGGCGCCATACCAATGGAGTATGTGCCAAAATCGATAAAGGAGGCATTTATCGAAATGGTGAAAGGCGCGAAAGAATGTGCCAATTCCCTTAAAAAATGTGTAGACAAAATGATGACCAAACCCGAGGAGGCTCTACAAGCCGCAGATGCCGTGGAACGCGAGGAGGAGAAGGTTGATGACATACACGAGAAAACCAGAAAACTTCTCGGAAAAGAGGACATACCAAAAGCTGGAGTTGCAGTGTTGATAAGTCAACTTTTTGAGGCTATAGAGATGATTGCAGATTTTTGTGAAGACGCGTGTGACCAAGTGAGAGTGATAATGGTAAGAAAGTGAGGGGAGAATGAAATGGTGGAATTGAGAATTGACGTTTCAGAATTGAAAGGAGAAGGCGGCGAACTAATAAAGGAACTTACAGACTTTTTGAAGGAGAAAACGAAAGTTGAAGTTGAGGCTGCAGTAGACGAGATAATCGTTAAAGGCGAAGAGGAGGCTGTTTCAAAGCCTTATTTGAGGGTTCTACTGCGAAAGTTTCTGCACAAAGAGGAGTTGAAGGAAAGTTTCAGAGTGATAGGCGGGAAAGAAAACACGTTGAAAATTAAAGAGAGGAAAATTTCTGAAGAGGAAGAATAAGCCAACTACTGCTGCTTTCTTTTAAGCGCTTCACGCTTTTTCTTAGCTAAGTTCTCCTGAATCTTAAGCGTGTAGTGTCTGGCAACATAGGCGCTTCTATACGCCTCATGCAGATTTCCTTTGCTAAGAAATTTTTCGGCATCACTTAAGAGACTTCGTACATTGGCCAAGATGGGTTCTGTTTCTAGACTCTTGACTTCAGGGTTCGGTTTCCATTTTGCAGATTCGCTTTCGCTTTGAATTGTAACAGAGAATAGGAAAAGCGCATACTCTAGTTCTGCTGCAAGATGCCAGACACCATCAGCAAAAGAGTTTTCGTCTCCATTACCTAACGCATTTGTCAAATTTTCGAGGTGTATCATCGCATTTTTCAGAGATTTGGATATTTTTTCGGTGACGCTCATTGTTCTCAGCTCATTCCAGCACAGTAATATGATTATTGTTTTTTATCTGTTTCGCAATGGTTGATAGGCTTAACTCTTCTCCTTTATGACGAAGAATATTCCAGTTAAAACGAGAGCAGAGCCGAAGATGAATAGTTGTTGCGGTATTTCTTGGAAGATGGCTATGCCTAGAACGGTTGCGCCAACAGGCTCTAGCAAGGCTAAAGTTGCTGTTTCAAAAGATTTTAGATTGGATAGGGATGAAAAATACAGAGTGTGAGCTATTGCTGTTGGCAGCAGCCCCAACCCTAAAAGGAAGAGGATGGCTTCCGATCCTGTTGGAAAAGCCAAAGTTTTGTTTGTGACTGGTAGGCTTATGATTCCAACTGTTAAGGCTGCTGAAATGTATATTGGCAACATCAAGGAAACTATGTTCATCTGGCTTCTTATTTTCCTGCCGTAGTTGAGGTAAAGTGCCTCGGCTAAAGCGGCTATTATTGCTTCGAAGTCGCCTTTTAAACTCGAAGAGAAACTTTCGGGGTTTGCGCCTAAATTTATAGTTACAGTTTCTGAGTAGGCAATGACGCATACGCCGACAAAAGATGTTATCAAGCCTACTATGGCGAGGCTTGAGGGCTTAACCTTAAAGAGGAAGACTGAAATTAACATGGCAAAAACTGGCGTGGTATTAACGAGAACTGTTGCGTTTAGTATTGTTGTGTCTTTCACCGCGGAAACAAAAAATATGAAGTGTAAACCAAGAAAAACCCCTAGTAAGGATAGCCGCTTCAGGTTTTCTCTGACGAGACTAGCGTGAAATGATTTTTTAAAAGCAGCTATCAATGTGGCTAAAGCTACGCAAGCGATTATTAAACGCCAGAAGACTATTGAAAAAACGTCTAAACCATACAGAAATCTTATGAAAATTGCAGCTGTTCCGAAGAAGACCCCGGCTGTGATGCCCTCTGCCAAAGCGATTTTTCTGGTTCTAATTTGCATTTGAATATCACTTTTAGGCTTTGACAAACTTATCTCAAAGTGCGTAGTTCGATGATTAAAATGTCGCGATTGTTTAATAAAGAAGTCTATGTAAACAAGTTAGGGCACATTGCTAATTAAGGAGAAGCTTTGTGCATGAAGCTTGCCAGATATTGCTTAGGTGGAAGAACATCTTACGGCGCATTAGCAAAGGATAGTGTCGTGTGCTTACCTAGCCTAGCGAGAAAACTCGGCGAAAAACTTCCACGGCGAATTGAAGAATTCATAGCGTTAGGAGATAAGGGCATTGAAGTTGCAGAGAAGCTCCTTAGAAAAGCAACGGAAGATTATGCAGATGTTTCTGTTCCGCTGGAAAACGTTAGGTTGTTAGCGCCCATAGCTTCGCCCCCGAAAATCATCTGTTTAGGATTCAACTATAGGGAGCATGCCGAAGAGGGAGAAGCAGCGTTACCAGAGGAACCCGTGATTTTCATGAAACCCCACACCACCATAATTGGACCGAAAGAAAACATCGTTAAACCAAGCTTTGTTAAGCAACTGGACTATGAAGTGGAATTAGCCATCGTAATTGGGAAGAAAGCCAAAAACGTTTCAGTCTCAGATGCAAAATCACACATTTTTGGATATACGATTTTTAACGACGTTTCAGCACGAGACTTTCAATTTAAGGATGGGCAATGGACGAGGGGGAAAAGCTTCGACACCTTTGCCCCCACAGGACCATTCATAACAGCCGCAAACCAGCTTCAAGACATTTCAAACCTTCGCATGAGAACATGGGTCAACAACGAACTTCGCCAGAACTCGACAACACGAAACATGATTTTTAATGTTTATGAAATAGTGCACCACCTAAGCCGAGTTATGACGTTGGAGCCATGCGACATAATAGCAACTGGCACGCCCTCTGGAGTTGGCTTCGCCATGAAGCCAGAGCCAAAGTTTCTGAAGCAAGGAGATGTTGTGCGAATGGAGATTGAGGGGATAGGCGTTTTAGAAAACAGGGTTGTGGAGGAGAGGCTACCTTTCCATTGAAACTTTGCTTTCGCCAGCCTCTTTCTCAAGCCTAATAACGTGTTCAGCTTTTTCAGCAAACGCCTCGCTATGCGTTACGGCTATTATTTGTTCCACAGCCTTAAAGCGGGAAATCGCCTCAGCCAAGCGGTCTATTGAGCCGTCTTCTCTTCCGAGGCTTTCGGTTGGCTCATCAAGTAAGAGTAGGCTTAACCCGTGGCCTGTTCTTGACTGCATTATTAATTGACCCAACCCGAGGCGGTATGCAAACGCCAGCAATGTCCGCTCTCCGCCTGACAGGTTCGTGACTTCTCTTTCGACGCCGCTTTCGCCCTTAACATACGGCGTATAAGTCTCGTCGATTAAAATGTTAAGCAGTGGACCTTCTCCGCCGACTAGGCTGTCAAGCACTTGCTGAACAAAGTTTCTTAAGACTTTCACGAATTCGCTTCGCAGTTTGGGTTGGATGCTCCTGTAGGCGTCGCGGATACTGCTAATTACTTCGACGGCTTTTGCTATTTTTTCCATGCGCTCAAGCTTTTGCTGAGCGTTGTCAATTCTGTCCTTAACCTCCTCTAAACGTTTCATTAAGTCTTTCTTTCGGCTTTCCTTAGCCCTCAAATCAGATTCTAAAGCGTAAAACTGCCGGAAGGCTTGCTCTCTTCGCATTTTAGCGGCTTCAAGCTCTGAAATGTCAAATTTGCCGATTTCTATGCGGACTTTTTCAAGTTGGCTTCGCAGTTCCTTTTCGATTCGCTGTTTTTCCTCAAACTCTTTCGCAAGTTCAGCTAAAGCCCTCTCTTCCTCGCTTACGCGGTTTTTCACATCTTCAATTCTCGGCAGCAGCATCTGTAAACTTGAGAAGGCTGCACTGGCGCCGTTTTTCATTTTCTGAAGCTCCTCAATTTCTTTTTGAAGTTGGCTTATTGTCTTTTGCCTCTCGCTGTTTTCTTCTTGAACTCTTTGTATCAAACCGCTCTTATATTCCTCATTTAATGGTTGCAGGCATAGTGGACAGCGACTTTCAGTTGAAAGCGAGGTAAGCCTCCTTTGATCCGTCTGTACGCTTCTGAGAACTGCTTCTTGTTCAGCTTTAAGGCTTGAAATCTGATCGTCAAAAGCTGCCAAAAACCGTCTGATAGATTCGAGAGGCTGGTCTGCGGCAACTCCGAAATCCCTAAGTTTACTTTTGTGGGCTTCTGCTTGCGTTTCCATGTTGGCTAGACGCTGTTTTAAATCGTTTAAAACTCCTTTCTTGCCCTCGATTCTCTCAGCCAAAGCGGCTAGTGCGTCTTCCATGTTGGCTAGGTTTGTCTGCAGCTGGGTTTCCTTCCGCTTCAACTCTTCAACCGAGGCTTTTGCCTCCTCAAGCCTTTTCAGCTGCGCTTCGGCTTCTTCCAAAACGTTTTTTGCCGTTTCCAGCTTTTTCGCAGCGTCTTCCAACGCGATTTCTAGGAGTGTAAACTGCTCGGTTATTGAGTTGTAATCGGCTGTTAGTTTGCTCAAGCTAGCAACATCTGGGTCTTTTTCGTAGGCTTTCTTCTCGCCCTCGTATTCGCGTTGGTAGCCGGCGATGTTGCTCCATGCCGTCTCATAGTCTGACAAGCCGAAAAGCTCGTCGAGCCGCTTTTGTCTTTCTCGGGGCGCGGCGTCTAAAAGTTCTTTTAGGCGTTCTTGCCTAACCCAAACTATTTCGCGGAAAAGCTCCTTATCCCAGCCCGTAATAGCCTTAAGCTGTTCGGCTACGGCGTCGCTTTTCACGCTGGCTATCGGGGTTTCATCTTCGAAGAGTTTAAGTTCGTCAAAGTCTTGGCTTATGCCTTTCCCACGCCTTTTCAGTCCACGTGTTATTTTGTAGGTTTTGCCATTTTGCGTGAATTGAAGGGTTACTTTTCCGCTTTCGGCTCCTTCGCGTAAAAGATAGTCGTAGCTTCTTCCAAGAGGGTCTCCAAACAAAGCGAAGTCTATCGCGTACAGTATGCTTGATTTTCCGCATCCTAAGCCGCCGACAAGACAGTTGAAGCCTCTTGCAAAGGGCACTGTTGATTTTACGTGAGAGCGGATGCTTTCAAGCTGAACTAATTCAATTTTCATTTCAGAAGCTCCTCGAGGGTTTGTTTCACTTTTTCCTCTTGTTTCTTGGTTAACGGCTCAATTAGACTTAGGGCGATGTGAGCTATCTTTTCTGCCTCTTCACGGCTGTAGCGTCCCGAGAAAATTTCGAGGAAATATTCGAAAGCCTTCGTTTTCAAATCCTTAAATTCGCTTTCGAATATTGAACGAACCATCTCCTCAGAAACCTCGCTTTCACGCAACAAGACAACCGGATGCACAAACAAAGCCTTCTCGGCAGCGCTTCTAATTTTGGTTATGTCAACCTCAGCGCGGCTCGCCTCAACTGGCAAGACGCCCCTCAAAATTGGAATAATTATAACGCCTTCCTCGTCAGCATTCTTGACAAGTTGAACCGCTAAATCCGTGATTTTCGAAGAAGTTATGCCCGTGAAATCCTGCTCCAAAACAACAAATTTACGTGGAGACTTAAGCTCAATGAACTCAGGCGAAACCTCGCCTTTCTCATCCACCCTTACGTGGTAAAAGCCCTTTTTGAGAGCAGCTTCGTCATAGTCTGTGGTTTCTATGCACCCGCTGTAAACAAGCAAGCCGCCTTTAAACTTGTCAACATAAGTTTTGTGCACATGCCCAGCCGCGTAATAATTGAAGCCTTCTGGGATAAGTTCTGGAGGAGTTTCAGCCTCCATGTAAGGGGGCTTAATGCTTGGAATGTCTAGGGCTGTGTGGAAAACGAAGATGTTAAAAAGCTGCGGGTCTGGTGTTGGCTTATTAATTTCCAAGAAGGCTGGAAGCTGTTCCTCGGTTTTCCGCCTAGTCCGATAATTTGGGATGCCGTAAACGTAGCAGCAGTCTGGTTTTCTCCAACATGCGCCTTCATGTTTTGGCAAATGATAAATTAGCCCGGTGCTGTCCAACGGGTTTAGGATTGTTCCTGTCAAAATGTTTGGTGCAGAATCATGCGAACCGTCAACCGTTAAAACTGGGATGTTTGCCTCGCGGAGACGCCTAAAGTTTCTTATGGCTGTTTCCAATGTTGTGTTTGAGGGGCGCGCTTGGTGGAATAGGTCTCCAGCGATAATCATGAAGTCTGGTTTCAACTCGATTGTTCTTTCAACAAGCTCCTCAAAGGCTTTGTCAAAGTCTTCGCGTCTAGCCTCTAAGCCATACTGCGAATAGCCCAAATGCAAGTCCGCAGCGTGAACAAAACTGAACGCTCTCATCTTTTCTCTCCCCTTTTTCCAAATTTAGCTTATCATTTATGGTTTTAAGTGTTTGGTGGATTACGCGTAAAGTTGCAACGCAACTGTGTATACGTTTATATGCTAAGTTAGTATACTATTTTAACTGTGGTTTACATGAAAACTGCAGTTTTGCCTTTGCGTCTTCCGAAAAAGCTTCTTGAAGAAATTGATTATTTGGTCAAGGCGGGGCTTTACGAAAGCAGAAGCGAAGCCATAAGGGACGCTGTTCGCCGATTGATAGAGTCTAGAAGACTTTTGTTGGAGCCTTACAGGTATTATAGGCTTCGTGTTGAAGAAGCCTTAGCCTCATCAAAAGCACCTCAGTTAGGTCCAGACAGAGTTATTGAAGAAATAAGAGGTATAAGAGAGGAATTGTGGCGTAGGGAGAAAAAATATTTTGCACTTTAGCAAGCCAAAGGTTTACTTGGATTCAAATGTTTTTATTTTTGGGAAAGAAAATCAACAATCCAATTCACGCATCATCCTTGATTTAGTTGAAGAGGGAAAAATTGTTCCAATAGTTTCTTATTTGACGCTGGAAGAATTGAGAGAGTATTTTACGCGTAGGTATAACCGAGAAACTGCCATAAACGAAATTTATTACGTCATAAGCTTGCCCACGCTCGAAATTGTTCCCCGCGACGAAGTGAAGAAACTAATCACTAAATATAAGGGCATAGTTCCAGACAAAGACCTACCGCATCTAGTTTCAGCAGTAATAGCCAAAGCCGATTACATGGTAACATATAACCGACATTTCATAAAGTCAAAAGCAAAAGAACACATTAAAGTACTAACACAGTCAGACTTCGTGAAGTTGTTTGGCATAAAACCTCAACCTACAGATTATTAACAAAACACATAAAACATTAAAAGGAATCATCATAACCGAAAGGCTGTGCATGCTAAATATGAGATGCCAGAAATGTGGAAGAGAAGTCTTCTTGCCTTTCAAATGCCCTTACTGTGGAGAATACTTCTGCTCTGAACACCGCCTACCAGAAAACCATGAGTGCCCACGAATGGAGTTGGCGCGTGCACCAAAAGAAGAAACGCCTATGGCAACTGTTCAAAAGCCATACCAATACTCTGTATCCTATATACCGGTTGAAACTGCAACAAAAGGGAGGGTGCATTTTAGCAGCGTGGAGATTAAGCATTTGTCAATAGCTGCTTTGCTTGTCGCAGGCATAGGCGCATCTTGGGGAATATATTCCTACACAGACCCGCTAACGTTGACTTTATTCGCGGTTGTTTTCACAGCATCCTTCATGGCACATGAGTTGGCGCACAAGTTCACTGCACAGAGAAGCGGTTTGTGGGCTGAGTTTAGATTGACGCTTTTTGGCGCTGCTTTAACTCTGCTTTCCATAATCTCTCCGCTTTTCAAAATCATATCACCTGGTGCTGTTATGATCGGAGGGTTTATTGAAAGGGGGAAAGTTGGGAAGATTTCGGTGGCTGGTCCTTTAACAAACATTGTGTTGTCAGCGGCTTTTCTTTTGGCAGCGCTTTTCGCTCCGGACAACTTAATTTTTTGGATGGGTTTCGCCATTAACGCTTGGATAGCCTTTTTCAATTTAATCCCCTTCGGGATACTTGACGGCTTCAAAGTTTTCTCATGGAACAAAGTGGTTTGGGCTTTGGCTTTCGCAACAAGCCTGATTCTCACCATAGCTTCCTATATGCTTCTTCCAATTTAACCGCAAAAAATATGTGGATAACGCTCTTTAAATGTAGCTAAGTGATTTTTAATGAAGGGTGCGGCTAACCGAGATAGGCATGACATTGTTGTTGATATTTTGGAGAAGGCGAAGTCTGGAAGGAGCAAGACGGAGTTGATGCGGGATGTTGGGCTTTCCTACACGCAGTCGAAACAGTATTTTTCGGCGCTCATAGAAAAGGGGTTGCTGGAAATCGCTAAAGAAGGTCGCTACAAAACATCAAAGAAAGGTTTGGAGTTTTTGGAAAAATGCAGAAACTGCCTAATATTTAAGTGGAGTAAGCAAAAGAAGCGTTAAGCCTTTCAGAGAAGTTCTATTGTCACGTGCACTTCTTCTGGAACGCGGATTCGCATAATGCGTCTCATAACTCGTTCTTCAGCGTCAATGTCGATGAGGCGTTTATGGATGCGCATTTCCCACCTGTCCCATGTGGCTGTTCCCTCTCCGCATGGAGATTTTAAAACTGGAACTTTAAGCCTCTTTGTTGGAAGGGGGATTGGACCGTTTATTTTTACTCCTGTTTTTTGGGCGATGCTTTTCAGTTCTTCACATACTTCTTCGAGTTTTTTGTAGTCTGTGCTTGTTAGGCGTATTCTTGCTTTTCTTGCCATCGCCCATCATTTCCTAAGCTTTTACGCACATTTTCGTGGGTATTTACCATAGACAATTAACCGCAAATAAAAACTTATCGACAACAATTTCCAATTTCGCCGCTATGTCAATTTTAGGCTTGTTCGACAACCAATAGTGATAGCCCCCTCTAGGTTTTCCAGCCTAAACCTAATGTTAAATAAAACCTTGCCATGTTAAGCTGTTATTGGCGTTGGCGCTGTTGGAGACTAAGCGATGAATATGGCTAAGCTGAAAGTTAAGGGACTGCTCTTAGACTTGGATGGCACAATAGTGGATTCTAGGGAAGCGTATTTGGAAGCTGCAAAAAAGGCTTTCACGGCAATTGGAGAGAAAAACTTCGACGCAAAAATCGTGATGGAGATTCCTAGAAGACTTGAGCAGAACCTTCCAATAAACGACATAGTGAAAGCGGCTGATACACAGAAGTTTCTAGACGTATACTTAAAAGCCTATTACAGAATAACGGCTGAGAAAACTAAACCTATGCCAAACGTGCAAGACTCCATTAAAAAACTTGCAGAAAAGACAAAGCTGGCATTGATAACCATGCGTTATGTTCCAAGAGAAAAGATAATTGAGGAACTGGAAAAGTTTGGTTTGGCAAAATACTTTCTGCACGTGACAACAGCCTTAGACACGCATAGTCCAAAGCCCTCTCCAGAAGCGCTAATAAAATGTGCGGAAAAGCTTCGCATCAAAACATGCGACTGCGCTGTTGTTGGCGATTCTGTTGCCGATGTTAGGGCTGGAAAAAACGCTGGAGCCAAAACAGTTGCTGTCTTATCTGGGATTTTCTCGCGAAGGGAACTGGCGAAGGAGAAGCCAGACCTAATTTTAGAAAGCCTAAGTCAGCTTCCAAACTTTCTTGAATAGGGTGGAGCGCATTTGCAATATTTCTGAAATAGCAATATAGCTAAAAGTTAGTGAAAAAAGTTATAGAAGCAACCATAAATAAAGCTTAATTAAAAGCTCGTATCATAGTTTAGGTTGGAGAAGGCTTCAAAACGGGGATAATTGATGAATCTCATGGAGATGCTGCTTTCAGAAAAACTCAAAGAGAAAAATCCGATGCTGGACGTTTTCGGCTCAGACCGTAAAGTGCTTCAAATAGCATGTCAAGACTTGACAAACTACTTGAAATTCCATTGGAACCTCATTGGAAGAGAGGCGAACGACTGTGAAGTTGTGGAAAAACTGGAAGCCATCTTCAACGAAGACCGAAATGAACTGGAAGAATTTTTAGACGTTTGGACTGGAATATGGTTCAAGAAATGGGTGGAACGGGTAAAGCTTCTCATAGGAAAAGAAAACTCCAACAAATGGAACAGAGTCACGGAAATACTCAACAACGCTGAACCCTTATGGAGGAAGCTTTCAAACCGCCACGAAATGCAGGAAGCCCTAACCTACACGCTAATCAAAAACGGCGAAATCTGCGGCACCTCAATCCTCGCAGAAAACATCTTAAAAATGGAGTTAGGCGAAAAAAAGAGACAGCAACCTTCCAGAGAAGAAGAACATGTTATGCGAGTTGTAAACAATGCTATAAGAAGGGCTAGAGAATTAGCTAGAAGCAAAGGACCACTCATATACGTTAAAATAGATAAAGCCTACTACGAAGCAAATTCCCCATAAACAATTTTAACGCAGCCGCTCTTTATGCAGATTACGAACTTGCCACGAATATTTTCTTATAGTGGTTGTTTCTCCGTAGCCGCATGCCGCGCACCGCTTCTTTGACACGTTGTAGGCTCTTCTTCCACATCGCCTACAGCGTATGTGAACTGTTTTGCCGGCGCGTTTGCCAAAAGAGGGTGTTCCCTTTCCCAAAGTGGTCACCTTGGTGGCGGCGAAATCAAGATAACATTGTCTCCGCGAACAATTATTAACCCGAGTTTTTTGGTGTTTTCAGCGTTTGTAGTGTCCTCTGTCTCCTCCAAAACGAGGTTTAGGTGCTGGTCGAAGCCCTTCAGTCTTCCGCGCAGGCTTTTTCCACCTTTTAATCTTACAAGAACTATTTTGCCTAGGTTTTGTTCAAGGATTTCCGTTGTCATCTCGCTCATTCTAAGCCCTCAACTAGTAATTTATGTCTTTTATACTTAAACTTATACCATTTAAATCTATCTAGAGAGGAGAACATGTCCAAAAGATATAGAAGATACTTCCTAAAAGAAAAGGATGCAAAGACAGTGCTAAAAGAGGTTTCTGAAAAACTTAGCATTAACTTGGATGAGATTTTTAAGGCGAAAGTTAACATTGAAGTGGTTGAAACAGAATTCGCAGAAATCTTTCTAATAAATGGCAAGCCGCTACTGGCTAAAGCTGAAGGCAAAGCATTCCCAACATTAATGTTTAATGAAGTTTTCTATTTTGCACCTAAGGTTGTTGTTGACATGGGCGCGGTTCCACACGTTTGTAATGGCGCAAACATCATGGCGCCTGGAATAGTCTGCTTTGATGGAGAGTTTAAGAAAGGCGACTACGTGCTCATTGTGGATGAGAGGCATAGAAAACCCATTGCTGTAGGCGAAGCTCTCTACGATGCGGTTGAAGCTGGAAACGTTAAAAAGGGCGTCGTCGTCAAGAACATGCATTTTGTCGGCGACAAAGTTTGGAATTTCATCAAAAAATTAGCGGAAAAAGCTGAGTAAACGCTGAATTCATATTTTAAATTCATAAAAACTTCAGTAGTTTAACTCTGTATTGGCTGTTTACACGCGAAGTTGGGAAATGCTTAAACTATTGAAGATGTAAATAAACTACTATAGAGAGGAGAAGTTTGCCAGATTTAAGCGGCATCTTCCGAAAAACAAGAAAAACCGAAAAGGAAGTCATGGTTAGAGGCGTTTCTGGAAAAACTTATTTGAAGGCTATGCCCCTCCGCGACTTGGCCGATTTGGACAACGTGAAGAGCGAGGTTAAGTCTGGAAACATCATGATTTTAAGGATAACTCCTCTCGCAAACAAAAGCGTTGACGATGTCAAACGTGCAATAAACGAGTTGTGCGAGTTTGTTGAATCCATAAGCGGAGACATTGCGAGGTTAGGCGAAGAACGGGTTGTTGTCTGCCCATCAAATGTGAGGATTTGGCGCGAAAAAACTCCAGTGGCAAACGAACCAATACCAACAGCAGCCTAAATTTTGCTATTTCTGTTCTTCGGTTTTTAAGGCTTCACCAAGAAATAAGGCGGCCATTGCAATTAAAGCGCCGATTAAGGCTCCGAGTACTTGAAAACCTCCAGAGCCTGGTGGATGCTCCCAAATCGCTCCAATTAGCCAACCAATTAATGCCATAAGAATTATTCCTGCAAGTTAATGTCTAAGGCTTTACCTACAGTAATCTGAGAGTTTCCATTGTTGATGGAGCAATCGCTTGCACCCCATATTTTCTCTCAATAAAGTTTGCTAGGTTTAGGCATTTTGCCTTCTCACCGTGGCAGACGATAACCCTTTCAGGTTTTGGCTTCAAATAAGTTATGTAATTAAGTATTTGGTGCCTGTCCGAGTGTCCAGAAAAGCCTTCAATCGACTCTACACGAAGCCTAACCTTAACCACGTCCATTTTGCCCTCGCTGTTTATCATGGTAACCTCGTTTAATCCCTTCTGAACCCTTCTTCCCAAGGTGCCTTCAATCTGGTAACTCACAAAAACCACACTGTTCCTATCGTCTTCGGCTAAATGCTTAAAATACTCTATCACTGGACCGCCCTCAAGCATTCCAGAAGTAGCCATAATAATGCATGGTTCGCCTTCAATTATCTCCTGCCTAACGTTCGGATGTTCCACTATTGTGAAGTAATCGGATTGGAACGGGTTAACTCCGTCGTGGAGTATGCTGTGGCGAACCTCCCTGCCCAAATATTCGGGATAAGCCGTGTGAATGGCAGTTGCCTCACTAATCATGCCTTCAATGAAAACTGGAGCTTCCTTCATTAACCCACGCCGCATATAACCATCAATAATAAGCATTATTTCTTGGGCTCTGCCAACCGCCGGCACAGGAATCAAGACTTTGCCCTTACGCTCCAAAGTCTCGTTTACAATGGCTGTTAAGCGTTCTTCAGCTTCAACCCTAGAAGGCATTATGTCGTCTGGACCCCCATAAGTGCTTTCAGTTATCACTGTCTCAACTCTTGGAAACTCTATTGCAGCCGCCTCAAGCAACATCGTCCTCGCATACTTGTAATCGCCAGTGTAGACAATGTTGTGTAAGCCTTCACCTATGTGCAAATGTATTATTGAAGAGCCTAAAATGTGACCAGCATTATGCAATGTCAAGCGAATGTCCGGAGCTATGTCAGTTACAACACCATAACGCAGTGGAATCGTGTGCAAAACGCATTCGCGAACATCCTTCTGGTCGTAAGGAGGTATCATACCCTGCTTGCTGGCAACATCCAAATAATCCAGTTGAAGCAACGTCATTAAATTCGATGTCGGAGCAGAACAGTAAACAGGACCATCATACCCATACTTGTATAGGAAGGGCACCAAACCGCAATGGTCAAGATGGGCATGACTTATGACAACAGCATCTAAAGAATCGATTTCAAACGCTGGATTGTCAAACCTTGGAAACGCCTCGAAAGGCTTCGAAGAACCCGGGTTTACGCCGCAGTCCAGTAAAACGCTGCTTTCTCTTGTTTGGACGAGTAAGGCTGACCTTCCAACTTCTTGAACACCTCCAAGCAGCGTAATTCGGATGTCTCCAACCTCGTAGGCTTTTGGTCTGAAAATTCTTTCGCCAATGGTGCGGAGTATACGCTCTCTTTCTTTGCTTTCCGAATGCAGATAATGGCGCATGTGAGTAACTATTTGGGAACGTAGCGGAGGGCTCCTCAACACGTGAGGGCGCCATCGCGTCTTCCTCAAGATTTCTTGCAGAACAGCACCGCTTTTTCCTATCACAAGCCCTGGTTTTTTCGCCTCAATTATTATTTCGCCGAGGCTTGGGTCAAAGTTTATGTCTGTGACTTCTGCCTCTGGCGGGATTATTTCGCGTGTTATTTTTTCAGCTTCGTTTTCCTGAAGCCTAACAGAGGGGTCTGAACGCACAACTATTCTCTTTCTTATCATGTTGACAATGTCTACGACGACGCTGCTTTGTTCAACTAGAAGTTCTGGTCTTTTAGTGTAGACGGCGAGGGCTGGCCCTTCATACTCTATTCTTGTCACTTCAGCCTCTTTTGGAACATGCTGAAGTATGTATTGGCTTATTTCCACCTTGTTCTTTTCAGAGTTTTTCGCCACGACTTTAAACTTCCTCAACTGGTTAGAAGTTCTTTCTTTTCCTCAGCGCTTAGCTCACGATAACCCTTCTCGTCTATAATTGCAATGTTGAAGCTGTCTCCGCTCGCCGCGTCACGCTTCATAGCCGCGTTAACGGCTTTGGCGACGACTGGTAAAAGCTCCTTAACAGACATGTTTTCCCTATACTTGTCTTCTAAGATGCCGTAGGCTATTGGCGAACCGGACCCCGTGGCAACGCATTTTTCCTCTGTCAAACTGCCAAACGGATCTAGAGCGTATATGTGTGGTCCGGTGTCGTCGATTCCTCCGACGAGAACTTGTGTAAGCAATGGCACGTATCTGGATGAGAATAATAGGTTTGCTACAAGTCTGGCGGCGGAATTCACCGGCATTGGTCTACTCATGTTAATTCTGTAAAGTTGCGCGTTCGCCGTAAGTATATCAACGGTTCTCTGCGCGTCCGCGAGGGTTCCGGCGATGGTCATGGCTAAGTGGTCATCGATTTTATACACTTTTTTCCCATGTTTATGAGCCACATAAAAGCCCATCGTCACTCGGGTGTCCGAAGCTAACATGACGCCGTCTCTGCATACAACTCCGAGGGTTGTTGTTCCCTTAAGCACCAATTTATTGACTGAGTCGTTATCTATCAATTTCATTTTCTCCTAAAACCTAAACACATCATGGTTACTTCGCTAGGAAGCAGCATCATTTAATCACAACCATGAGATTTATTAA
>JBNAVK010000031.1:0-18885 GCA_049700435.1 Candidatus Bathyarchaeales archaeon | reverse complement strand
TTTTTTCATATTTTAAATTCTTATTCGTAATTAGAATCCAAAATTGAATAATCTTATTAATTCACTCCCACAACAAACAAAAGAAGGTGAAGCATATGACAGCCGAGCAAGAGGATCAAGAAAGTGTTCAACTTAAAGAAGAAGATGAAGAAATCGTCCAATGCGAGGAAGGCGAGCAAGAGAACGCGGCGGAAATTGAAGAACAAGAGCCAGCGAAAATAATTGATTTGAAGCGCAACAACCAGTGGGCGGATAGAAGCAGCTTTGTTCACGGGCTTTCCGTTGGGCTTGGGATTGGTTGCTTAGCTACTTTCGTTATAATTTGGATAGCCGTATTTTTCACTCCGCAACTGCCATCTTCAGTAACATATGAAAGTATGCTGTCAGTGTTCATATATCCAATGGTCTACTTGCTGGCGGTAGGTCTAATTGCGTTAACAGCTGGAATAGTTAGAGAGTACTACGCTTTAAAAGACAAAATTTGAACGCCAAGTCTTCTTCTTCCAAACAATTTTAATAATTGCTACTAAAATTATAATTGTGAAACTATGCCTTACTTGTTCAAGAAGCACCTAGAAAAAGTTGTAGGCGAAAAGGCTCCTGGGCCGCCTCCCACATTCTCTGTTCTTCACATTTTACGTGCACTTGAACTTATAGCGGAGAAGCCTACTGGGCGTGGAAAGCTTGCTGAGAGCTTGAGGGTTGGGGAGGGAGCTATCCGCACGATAATTGGTAGATTGAAAGATGCTGGCTTAGTTGCAACTTCAAAGGCTGGGTGCACCCTTACAGACAAGGGTCTAAAGTTGTTTAGGGAGTACCAATCTGTTTTTAAGAAAAAAATTGAAATCGGAAAAAATGAGCTAACCATCGCGAAACATAGTTTTGCAGTTTTAATCAAAAATTGTGGACATAAAGTAAAGTCGGGTGTGGAACAGCGGGACGCGGCGATAATGGCTGGCGCGAAGGGCGCCACGACCATGCTGTTTAAGAAAGGCCGTTTAACAATTCCAGCTGTAAGCGACGATGTAGCTAAAGATTTTCCTGAGGCAGCAAGTCAATTGTTGGCTTCTATGAAACCAGAGGAGGATGATGTGATTGTAGTGTCTAGTGCCGACTCTCTAGAGAAGGCTGAATATGGAGCCTTGGCGGCGGCATGGATGCTACTCGATGACTGTTAAAGAAACAGATTTGATTAGAAATATGCACGTTTTTGGATGGGGGCAAATGGGCTCTTTGTTAGTACGTGTATTTTTCTCCGCTGGCTAAAATGCGTTCTAAAGCCATGTTAAAGTTAATCATTCCATCATTCGTTTTTGCTGAAACTGGAACTAACAAAAATCTCAAACCCAACTGGTAAACTGCCCGCATCATGTTCCTACTAAGCAAACGTTTTGTTCCCTCAAGTTTCTGTTCAATTGCAAACTCTAAAGCTTTCGGGTTGGCTGACCACTCCACAATTTTGTCCACCTCTTCTTTTGGAAGCAAATCGCATTTTGATAACAAGTGCATTTGCGGTAGGAAAAAGCGGTTGTAGACAGCAGCGGACAAGAAAAGGTTTGAAACGTAGTTTAGCGGGTTGACTGAAAAACCAGCGTCAAACAAGTAAACTATGGCTTTGGGCTCTTTTGTCAATTCGCTGGCAATGTAGGGTCCAGCAGCCCTAAAAGCAAACAATTCCATCTGTCCTGGTGTGTCTACCAAAACAATATCGGACCTCAAATCTTCAATATCATCAGAAATTTTTTCAATTTCTTCTGCAACTAGGTCGGCAGCCATTATCAAGGCGCCATTTGGACCTAAACCATACCTTTCCATCAAATCAGCGACATTGACGTAGTCACGAACATCTACATCTGGCGAGTATGGAAGCGTTAAGGCTCCTGGGTCAAGGTTAACAATTGCAACATCTTGCTTGTTTATTTTGAGCCATTCTCCAAAGGCTGCTGTTAGCAGAGATTTTCCGGAGCCGGCTGTTCCTATTATGAAGACTATGAACATTTTAGTATCCCCTTTTTGTGAGGATGGTGTGGTGTTAGGTATCAGTATTTTGCCCTAACTAAAACTTATCGTTATTGAGGTGGTTCTGGGATTTGCGGTGGCTGTGGTTCAAATGTGCTTTGCTTGGTTTGTCTTGTCGTTAAATAGACAGCTAAACCGATGCAAGCTAAAGCAACAGAGACTGTTAATAATAAAATGAAGAACGTGGACACTATTGTTAGGGTCTGAACTGGGCTGTCTGCTCCAAGGTAATCTTTATTCCCAGACCAGCTTGCTCGAACGTAGCATATGCCTGCCGCATCTGCAGTCCAAATGTATGTGAACCTTCCGTTGGAATCTGTTGTTGCTGTTCCCAATGCAATCCATGGTGAATTGTTGATTCTGCCGTAAATTGTGATGTTTTCGTTTTGAAGCGCTGGCGAAAGCTGTCCCGAAAACGTTACTGACCAGCCTTGAAAAACGAAAGTTGCTGAAGCAGTCAGCGAAATTGTTGATAACTCAACGTTTTCGTAAGTTGCGGAAACTTGTCCCGGCGCTTGCTGTTCACAGTTTTCCAGGGTGATTACTTGCACGGGGACATTTTTTAGGTCATTTGGCATCTCGCCAACCCTCCAACCGTTTTGAAGGTCTCCGCCTGTGCATTCAGCCACATAATACCTAACATGATTATATGTTACGAAATAGACTGGTTCACGGGCGTCTTGGGGCACATGGGGAAGGCTGACGCCTACGTTCATGTGGGATGCATCTTCATAATATAGTAGGACAGTGTCAAGGCCGCCCGCTTTCATGATTGAGGCGGCGATATATGAGAAGAGGTCGCAGTCTCCTTGGTTTTCCACGATGGTCTCCACGGGATATTTAACTGGCGTGGTCTCCACATAGGGTATTTGATGCACAATCATTAGCGCTCCGTTTGCAAAGTCTTCATCGTCGCTGTATTTTTCTCGGAGGCGGTCGGCTATTGGCTTTAAAGCATCTGGGGTAACGAACTTTGCAAAGTCGCTCTCTGAATGTAGTGTATGGCTTTGTCCGCGGTAATAGTCGTAAAGCGACTGCTGAACTGTGACATTCAGCCTATAAACAATCGAGCCACCTGGTTCGCTTAGAAGTTGATATGAAATGCTATAGTTTTGTGACTGGCAAAATGGAATAAAATAGGAAAATGTAAGCAAAATTGTTATTGTTATGGCTGTTGCTGAAAGTTTATGCTTCATTTTCTGGAAATATGCAAAACGCCTAATATGGTTCTTGCGAATTTCTAATCAATAGCAAAAATAACTTTAAATTTTCAAAGATTCCCTTCGTCTGCGATTGAACACACAAGTGTGAGTGTAACCCGCCTTCTTGGCTAATTTTACCGCTTCTTTGAAATCTCTGCCAACATCCTCTGGTTGATGCGCGTCTGAACCGAAAACTATAGGAACATTGTGGTCATGTAGTATTTTCAAAAATTGTTCGCTTGGATAAATTTCCTTACATGGTTTTCTTAATCCGCTCGTGTTAATTTCTGTGCAAATGTTTGATTTCGCCATGGCTTCGGCGACATCCACAAGCGTATGGGAAAAATCGCTTTTTGGTCTAAACCCAAATATTTTGATAAGGTCTGGATGCGCCAAAACATCAAAAAGCCCACTTTCACACAGCTTTTTAACTATGCCAAAATATTCCTCATAAACTTGGAAGATGTCTCTTTTCGCGTATTCGTGAGTTTGGGATGGGTGGTCAACAGCCCACTTTCCAATGAAGTGCACAGCCCCAATAACATAATCGAAAGGATGTTTTTGAACGAATTCCCCAATTTTTTCTTCATTGCCAATGATAAAATCTATTTCAACGCCTAATTTGAGTGGCAACTCCGACTTTTCTCTTAAACTGAGAAAATGTTGAAGGTAGGTTGGCATTGACTTGATGGGCATGGATGGTGCATCTTTAATTTTGTGGAACATGATATGCTCTGAGAAGCCTATTTCGCTAAGCGCTTTTTCCTTTGCTTTTCTTACGTATTCTTCAATTGACCCCTTCGCGTCTGGAGAGTTTTCCGTGTGAGTGTGGTAGTCAGCAAGCATTTTTTCACGTGACTTGCTTTTTGGGTACTTTGATTTTTCCACCATTTTTCTGCACAAGTTCTGTTAGTTGGACTATGGCTTTTCCGAGGCGTTCCCGTGCGATTTTGGAATCTTTAGCTGTTGTTGATATGTGGATTTCGATGTGGGGTTTTTTCTCCGCTCCTCTGGGATGCGATTTTATGTAAACGTAGGGGTTATCGTGCATCGCCTGGTCAATTAAAGGCGCTAGGGCTGACTCCATCATGTCATCCACGTAAATGCTTGTCTCGAAAAATGTGAATCCCTCAGCTTCCTTCCTAAGCAAAGGTGAAACGGACTGCTCAAAAATAGCTTCCATTTCCGAGGGCACACCTGGCAAAGCTATCAAAGATGTTCCATTAATGTTTATTTGCACTCCGGGGGCTGTTCCCACAGGGTTTGGCAGTGGCTCTGCTCCTTCTGGCAGTGTTGCCATTTTAACCCTTGAGGGCGTGAGCTCAACTTTCTCCATTTTGCCTTCTTTGGCGTATGCTTCATATCTTTCTTTAACCATTGCTAGGGCTTTGTTGTTAACTTCCAGTTTGCGGTTTAGGGCTTTGGCGATGCCTTCTAGTGTTTTGTCGTCGAATGTTGGGCCTAACCCGCCAGTTGTTATTATGAACTTTGGTCTTCTTTGTAAAACTTCTTTTACAGCGTTTGCTATTTCGTCAATGTCGTCACCTACAACTGTTATTCGTTTTACCATTATCCCTAGGGAGGTGGCGCGTTTAGCCACCCATTGGGCGTTTGTGTTTAATGTTTTGCCTATTAACAGTTCGTTGCCGACGCATATTATCTCCATCTGCCGGCTCATTTCCATCTCATTTCCCGGGTGCTTTTGGTTTATGGTGTTTTTACATGTTTGAGTTTTTCGCTTGCTTGTTCTCCGCCTACTCCCCAATTTTCTTTCGGGATTTCGTGAATTAAAATTTCAACTGCTTCGGCGGGTATATCCATTTCAGTGAAGACTTTGGTTACTCCTTCTATTACTCTTTTCTTAGCCTCGTTTGAAAATCCTTTCCAAACATACACGTGAACGGTTGGCATAAACTAAGGTTTTACATAACATGATTTAAAGTTTTACTGCTCTTTCTGGCGTGATTACTTTTTCTTGCTGAGCCACCACTTCAAGTATTCCTTTTTCCGCTTTTCCTGCTCCTCTTCTCGGCTTTCAAATGATGGTCTCAGCTTTTCTCGCAATTCAATTAGCTCTTGCTGGGTTACTGAAAGCCCGCAGCTTTTGCAAACATAATGTTTTGTGGCTATGATATATTGCATTTCGCCACCGCATTCTGGGCAATATGGCATTTTAACCCATTCAACCTTTGCTTTGAGGATTGAATGCGTGTTGTTGGATAAAAGGGTTTTTAACAAAAGCTAGCGTTAACATGTGTTTATACGCTTAGGTTGTTGCAAACTTTCATCAGTTCACACACGATGTGAATACAGTCAGCGCAATACCACTTATCAAGTTGCAATATGTAAACAGTATAGGCGTTGTTTCTGCAAATGTCGCATTTGTGCCAACGGACAATTAAGTCATCGTTGAAGACTGTCTTGGGCGTCTTTTTCATCTCCTGTTTTTAGCCGTGAAGAGCACCCTTTAAAACAGTCGGCGAGATATATGTTTCGGAAGAATTTTGGCGCTGGACTTTTTATGTGATAAAGTTTACAAGTTTCGCTTCCTTGGCGAAATGCAATGCTTTCTCCATCTCTTCTTTTGTGAGTCTTCGGCACAGTTCTGGGATTTCGTAAGCTCGCCACTCCGGCCTATACTGGAACATGACGTTTACCCTTGTTTCTGCGCCGAGGTTTTCGGCTATCCAGTTTAGTATTGGTTTTGTGCAGCATTCCAAGTGGTTTGGCAGAACAAGCACGCGTATTATTAGTTCGCCATATTTTTGCGCTGTTAAGTGGTTGCGGGTGCAAACCTGCCAGTAATTCGGCGTGTCGGAAATTTTTTCGGCGCAGTCGCCGGGTCCATACTTGAAGTCTAATAGGTAGACATCAGCGAATCCGGCTAGCAGCTGTGCTGTTTCTGGGCTGTAGTAGGTGTTTGAGTTCCAGACTATTGGTATGTTTGTGTTTACGTGTTTGAAGGTTTTTAGCCATTGTTGAAGCCACGGTGTTGGTTCTCCGCCTACGAGGTTGGCGTTTCTGCATCCGCTTTGGCGTAGGTGTTCGACTTCTTTTGCCAGTTCCTCTGGCGTGTAAATTGTTCCATTTTCTATCCATTGGGAGATTGTCCAGTTTTGGCAGTGGCGGCATCGCATTGTGCATCCCATTGTGAAGATTGTTCCTGAAGGCACAAGTTCTGGTTCTTCGCCGACGTGTTCGAAGATGCTTGAAACCGCTATGTTTAAGCCGCATTTGCAATAGCCCAATTTGCCTTCTAGTCTGTTGGCTCCGCATCTGCGAGTGCAGAAGTGGCAGTTTGAGAGGATTCTGTTTGCAATTTCGATTTTCAAGTCTAGGTAAGATTTTCCTGGGTTTTCTTTTGGTAACTTTCTTTTTCCAGCGTCAACCTCTCTTTCAGTTTTGTAGAATTCTTCTGTAAGGTCTGCGTGTTTTCTCCAAAGCTCTTCAATAGTGTCTTTTTCGCTGAATTCCGCTGGAATTGTTTTAGCTATTTTGAATTTAGCTAATCGTTCATCTTTCATAACTGCGAAGTATCTGCCTAGGCTTTTCTGCGCCATTTTGTCATTTAGCACCGCTATGGCGTCTGACCGCAGAAGTCTCCACATACTCCTTCTAATAAGTATGCATGGAAACGTCGAAATAAAAGCATACCTAAAATTTTGTCTTGCGTTTTCTATCCTAAATTGACTAGCTCCCTCTAGGTTTTTATTAGATTAGCCAATCGCGGTTGCTAGAATAGGGCGTATGGGTAGGAGTATCCGCTTGCGTGTAATTTGCCTCTAATTGGGATTTCATGTCCGCAGACTGGACAGCGCATGTCCTTCGTTAAATTCAACTTAACTATTTCAAAACTGTACCTTTTAATCACCAGTTCATTACAGTTTGGGCAGTAGGTGTTTTCGTACGGATGTCCTGGCACGTTCCCGATATACACGTAGTTTAGTCCTGCGTTCTTTGCGGCAGCGTAAGCCTTCTCTAAAGTTTCAATTGGAGTGGAAGGTATCGTCGTCAACTTGTAGTCTGGGTGGAACCGTAAAAGGTGGAGGGGGACATTTTTCCCCAAAGCGTCTCTTACCCATGCTGCAAGTTCCCCTATTCTTTCAATAGAATCCCCTATTTTCGGAATGACCAAGTTCGTTATTTCAATGTGAATGTCGTTCCTCTTCATTTCTTTCAAAGCCTCATAAATTGGCTCAACAGACGGGACAGAAGAAAAAGTCTTGTAGAACTCTGGGTCTCCGCCGCCTTTAAAATCAACTGTTGCCGCGTCCAAGTAAGGCGCTATGGTTTTGACTGCTTCCGGCGTCATGTAACCGTTCGTCACAAAAGTATTGAAGAACCCAACTTGATGGGCAAGCTTAGCCGTGTCGTAAGCGTATTCCATGAAAATTGTCGGTTCAGTGTAGGTATAGCTTATGCCTTGACAACCATTATCCCGCGTTGCCTTCACAACTTCTTCGGGCGGAAAATGCTTGCCAGCAATCTCCTTCTCTTGGCTTATCATCCAGTTGTCGCAAAAACGACAGCGAAAATTGCAGCCAACCGTGGCAATAGACATGACCAATGCTCCAGGGTGAAAATGTGAAAGCGGCTTTTTCGTTATCGGGTCTACGCAGGCAGAAATGGCTTTGGCGTAAACAAGCGAAAAAAGCGTGCCTCCCTCATTCTTTCTTACTAGGCAGAAGCCTGTTCCGCCATCGTTTATGATGCATCTTCTTCCACAAAGGTTACATCTGACTTTTTTGTTTTCCAGCTTTTCGTAAAGCATGGCTTCATACAATTACATTCCTACCCCCTATGCGGAACCCTTTCACTATTAAAAGCAATGTTTAGCACTATTTTAACATTACAACATTAAAATTCAGTCCGCGTTACTCTTCCTTAATTTCAAAAACGAACGGGGGCGCAGAAGTTTTTACATCCAACTCCCTTCCTAGAAGTCCCTCTAAAAGTCCAGCCCAAATTTCAGTCTCGCCGATAAAAGGCGCTTTTATAAGTATGTATTTGTCCTTTAGGTAGAAGTCGCCGAAACCTTGCACTCTTAGGCGTTTAAAAACATCTTGCCAGTTTTCGCGCTTTTCAGTTCTAATGTCAAGCGTTGCTTCCATAGAAACTTTTAGAGCTTCACCCATTTTTCTTCCAACTTCGCGCCATCTTTCTTTTGGGATGACTTGCAGCAGTATATTGATTAATTCTATGTTTAGGAAGGCTATGCGGCTTATGCCGCAATAATATTCTCCTGGAAAGCGCCAATCGTAAATCATCATGCTTCTGTAAACATCAAGCATTTTAGAAATTAGAGGCTTAATGCCCGGCTCTTTTCCTTCGCGGATTAGGGAGTCGATGAATTCTCTTTCTTCCTTTTCAAGGATTATTGTTGTTCTTTTGGCTGTTTCCTCGTCTTTTTTAATGATTTCTTCGAGTTTTTTCTCTTTTTCCTTCTGCATAACTAGTATATCTCGCGGCATATCTTATATGCTTTATGAATCCGTATTTTAGGACGGTTCTGTACTTCACTGAAACTTCAATTCAAAGCTTATTTTAACGGCTTCTCCCCACGACTGCCTTAATGGACAGATTTTCTGCGCCATTTCAAAACAACGATTCACTTTCTTCCGTTCCCATTCATTATCCTTCTCTAAACCAACCGCGATAACGAAATGTATTTTAGTGAAAATCAGCTTCTCCAAACCCTCAACATCCATCTTCAAAACAGCCTTTGTCTCAGCATTCTTAAGGACTAAGTTAGAGTTTTTCGCAATCAAGATAAACAGCGTGTTCATGCATGACGCCAAAGACGCGGCGAAAACTTCCTCTGGAACAATATAGCCTTTCTTTCCACCGAACTCTGGCGGGGGACTCACAGTTGCAATATGCTTACCTTTAACAGTTAAGTCAGATTCTGTTTCGCCTTTCCACTTGGCGTTTCCTTCAAACGTAAACTCTGGCATATAACCTAGTTACTTCTCTTTTTCTTTTAAGCCTTTTCAGCCTCTGCCGCTTTGCTCCACTCCGGCGTGCGCGCGTCTGGAACACAATCATTCGCTGGAATGTAGGGTTTAATGTCAATTATCGGTGAGCCTTCCAAAGCGTCAAGTCCGCTAACAGTCAAAGTGCACCCTTCAACTTTCAACAGCATTGTCACGCATAAGCCTATAGGGTTTGGGCGGGACGGGCTTCTACAAGCAAAGACGCCTACTTCCACGTTCACCTTATGCCTTCTAGGGAAAACAAGCAAAGTTCGCCTCTCCTCCTCAGTATCCCGCAGATGAATCCAGTAAAGAATAATTAAATGTGAAAAATCTCCTATGCCCTTTAAACCGGAACAGTATTCTGGAAAAACGCGCACTCTAGCCTCTTGCTCCCCAGCCTTTTCAACAACACCTATAAAACGAAGTTTACCGTTTGCGCCCATGCTTCTTCCCTCCCGCACCTTCTCGCCTCTTCAAGTAAGCCTCAACTTTTTCAGCAATTTCCATAAAAGCTTTCGAAGCAGGAGATTTTGGGTCTTCAACAATGAAGGGCAAACCCTTGTCTGAGGCTTGGCTTATTTTCTGGTCTATGGGTATGCTGCCAAGAAAAGGAATATTCAACTCATCAGCCATGTGCTTTCCGCCTCCAGACTGGAATATATCAATTTTCGCGCCGCACTGGGGACAGACAAAACCACTCATGTTCTCCACAACACCAATAATTGGCATTCCAAGCCTCTTCGCAAAGGCGACAGCCTTCTTAACGACAACCTGCGAAACCTCAGACGGAATCGTAACGATTATGACGCCGTCCATTTCTGGCAGAAGCTGGGCAATGCTTAGAGGCTCGTCGCCAGTTCCAGGCGGCAAATCAATAAGCAGTATATCCAGTTCCCCCCAAACAATGTCTGAAAGAAACTGGCGAATCGCCGTCATCTTTAAAGGCCCACGCCAAATGATGGGCGCGTCTTCATCTGGCAACAAAAAATCCATGGAAACAACCCTTATTCCAAGCGACCCGAAAACCGGGAAAACGCCGGGTGGTCCAATTTGAAGTCTTTGACCTGTTAATCCCAATATTTTTGGTATGCTTGGTCCGTGGATGTCTGCGTCTAAAACTCCTACTCTGTCTGTGTGTCCGTGCATGGCGAAGGCTATTGCGAGGTTTGCGGTTATTGTGCTTTTTCCAACGCCGCCCTTACCGCTTATAACCGCTATTTTGTGTTTGATTTTTCCCATTCTAGCCTTCAGCTTCTCGAATTCCTCAAACATCTGTTTTCTTCTTTCCTCAATTGCCTTCACATTCTTTTCTTCGCTCATAACCGCACCAGAACTAACGCTTAATGTCTTGTATGCTTGAAGATGGTGAACAGCACTAAATAGTTTTTGTAATCTCCAACAGTTGCTTATTGGAAAATGCAGATTTGCAATTCAGTTTTTGAATTCATAAGTGTTTTAATGTTTTCAACTTAAGCTATTAAGTGCAGGGTGAAGTTGCATGGACGAGCAAATCCTTCAAGCTTGCAAAGAATTAATTGACGACGCAAAAATTGGCTGCGCCGACCTTGTTTTTAAAGAAATATGCCTTGAAATCCTATCTAGAGCACGCAATGTCTTAAGTGAAAGACAGTTTAGGCAACTAGTTTCTTACGCCGCTGAAAAAATGAAAGAAAAAATTCCCTTCGAGTTTGAGCGAGAAATTGCCTTAAACCGATAAAATAAAACGCTAGTGTAGTCTAGGCAGCGTTTAGGCTGCTGACGTTCGGAGAACGCTCATTAAGAACGGCTTCACCCTGCTTATGTTTTTCTGGCTTCAACCAAGCTTGTACCCTATTTTCCGCAGAAACTCCTTTCTCGCCTTAATATCCTCTTCCTTCTCTATGCCTCTGCTTTTTAAGCCGTCAACTACGCCTACTATGCCTCTGCCCTGCTCCGTTTCTGCAATAACAACTTCCAAGGGATTCGCTGTGGCAGCGTAAACTGTGCAGACTTCAGGCACTTTCTTAATCTTGTCTAGAACGTTTATTGGGTAAGCGTTTTTTATGAAAATTATGAAGCTGTGACCGCATGAGATTTCGAAGGCTTTTTCAGCTGCTAGACGCCTTAACTCCTCATCGTTTCCTTCATGCCTAATCAAGCATGGACCAGAGCTTTCGCAGAAGCCTATGCCGAATTTAATGTTTGGGACGGCGTTAACTAGGGCTTCGTAAAGGTCTTCAACAGTCTTGATGAAATGCGCCATTCCCAAAATCACGTTGCAATCCTTTGGCACGTCAATTTTGACGGTTTTCAGCTCCAACATGACCCTCCTACCTCTAGGTTTTTGTTGGTAGAAATGTAGTGCACGTTTAGGATTTAAATGCTATTTTCACGGCGAAAAGCAGTGTGCCCAACGCTACTATAATTGAAGAAAGATAGAAAGCGTTAATACACGCCATTTGTTTTGGCAGTCTGAGGACATTAATTTGAAAATCTGCGAATGGCCCGCCGATGAGCATTCCTGCCGGTCCCCAGCTTAATGCCATAACCGTGTTATATCGGCTCAGCAAGCGTCCTCTTTTGTGTTCTTGAATTAGGTCTCCAGCGAGGGCGAAACCAACTGTTTGGATAATCCAGAATGATGCTCCGTTAAGTCCATAAGCCAACGCCATTAAGGGGACATCTTTTGCGAAGGCGTAAGACGGCGGCGTTAAAACCGCTAGAGTAAGCCCCAATAGTATCACTTTGCTTTTTCCAATCTTGTTGGCGAGCCCTCCAGAGGTTATGCTTGCAATCATTCCGCCAATAGTCCAAGAGGCAAGTATCATGCTCATTTCATGGCTTTCTGCGCCTAAGCCTTCTGGAAGTTCTAGGAACAGGAGGAAAATCTGGTTTATTGAAGCTGCTCCTAAAACTATTATTGTGAGGGCTATCAGAAACCAGTTGTAGGTTTTCTCGTTTTCGATGCGCAGTCTATCCTCGTATTCCTCGTGTTTATCAATCAGTAGAATGTTTTTGGTTTTTGTTCTTTCCCGCCTTGAAACTAAAGCCATTGTTACTGTGCCGATGAAAAGCAAAATGGTCACTATGTAAAAGATTATTCCACTTTTGAAGCCTTCCCCGTCAAAGTATAGGTATCCAGCGCACAATATGCCTACCATTCTGCCAAGTGAGGCGATGAAATTTAATGCTCCGGTGACTTTTCCTCGTGTTTTTGGGGTTGTGACATCCGTTAGCAGCGCTGCCCATCCAACATCCGACATGGACCAGAAGAACTCTAGTACGGATAAGCCGAAAATTATTGTTAAGCCAGCAGCGAAGTTGTTTTCAACGTCAAGAAAAGACCTGTGAATCAGAAAGACTGCTAAGTACGTGAATCCAGCTATTGTTTCGCCTGCTATTATAAGCGTTGCTCTCGCCTTGTAGCGGTCGCTTATCTTGCCCCAAAGCAGATTTTGACCCAAGGCCGAAGCAAACATGTTAAGCGTTCCAAGAGCCGCCGTTGACGTAACATTTCCCATCAGCATGTAAAGATAATTTATCATGAAAGTGTAGAATATGCCCCTCCTAACGAAAGTTAGAAACTGAAAAAGGCCTAAATTAAAAAACACATCCCTTAAACCAGCGGACGCCAAAGCTTCAGCGTCATCAGCCTTCGTCACCGTTTCGCCGCCTCAACCTAGAACTGTGATAGTAACAACAGTGATACATAAAACCTTAAAGCCAACAGAGTTACCAAAATATCAAGAAAACCTTGGGCCGGTAGTTCAGTTTGGTATGAACGCCTGACTTGCACTCAGGAGGTCGGGGGTTCAAATCCCCCCCGGTCCATCACCTTGAACTAGAGTTTCTGAGACTTTTAACCTTCTACAGTTCTTCGAAATTATGGCGCGTTTTCAATGCTTGTCGTTTTTATGGAGGAATCCTTATATTATGGCATAATAGTCTATTTTGTGGTGGAATATTTGGAAATTGGTGTTGAGGTCAAAAAAGTGGATGCTCAAGGTCGTCTCATCTTGCCTGCGGACTGGCGTGAGGCTGAAATTGGAGAAAGTCGTGAGCTTTACATCATCAAGAGAAAAGGGTACCTAAAGATAATTCCTAAGCGGCGCGTTGACTTAACTGAAAACTTCGATAAAGTTGACTTGGGCGTGGAAACCATCGGAAGCTGGAAACAGTTCGAAAAGAAGTTCTATGAGGCGAGCGCATGAAATTTTTAGATACCAACGTGTTTATCTACGCCTACTATAAACCGAAAAAACAGCTAGCTCAAAAAGAGCGGCAGATGAAGGAGCACGCCAAGAAGATAATCAGCAGCATATCTCAAGGAAAAGAAGAGGTGATGACAACGGTAATTCACATTTCTGAAATGGTGAACATCCTCAAACACGGCATGCCGCTAGATCAGTTAATCACCCTCATCCGCGGCTTGTTTATGCTTGACAACGTGAAAATCATGGGTGTAACCCGAGAAGCGTATTTCGCTGCAGCAGAGCTGGGAGACGATTTGAAACTTGAAGTCAACGATGCTTTAGCCGTCGACGTAATGAGGCTAAACAATATTAAGGAAATATACTCGTTCGACGAGGACTTTGACCAAATAGAAGGAATAACAAAGCTTCCACCATTGTAAAGAACTTGAACAGTTAATTTCAATTAAACACTTAAGTGATTAGGTGACGAACATATGCCGATAAAGTATGTTGAAGCTTCAGACGTGAAAAAGCGGATTGACGAAATCGCCGCGAACTTAGACTTTTTCCACATACCACCCCAGTTCGTATTCTGTGTGAGAAGTAAGGGTTCCAAATCCAAACGCACAATCGCCCGCATCCACGGTTTAGGCAAGATATGGCAGGAAACGCTTAACCTTCCGCCGTCTTACATTATTGAGGTTATTTCTGAACGTTACGACAAGTTGTCAGAAGAAGAAAAGGAGAAAACCCTAATCCACGAGCTTCTGCATATTCCACATGGATTTTCTGGAGGTTTTCGACCGCATAAGGGCTATGTCAGCCGCGAGAAAGTTGAGCAACTTTACAGAAAACTGAAACAAAACAAGGCTAGGAAAGTTATTAACGAAGATTTTTAATTAGCCGTTTAGCAGCGATGTTTAATGCACTTTTTCTTTGCAAAAGTTTAATGTGTTTTGAAAGCGCAATAGCAGATGCATGGAAGTGAATGTAGGATGATGTCTCAAATACCAATAAAAATTGAGAAAGTTAGCGAGAAACTTGTAGACCGCGAAATATTAAGGGTGGCAATAATCGCCGAGTTAGACGCCGTAAGCCTCTATGAGCAGCTGGCAGCAGCAACAAAAAACGAAGCTATTAAGAAGGTTCTTTTGGAAGTGGCTAGGGAAGAGAAGACGCATGTTGGAGAATTTCAAGCATTGTTGTTGAAGGAAGATGCTGAGCAACTTAAAGAACTGGAAAAGGGCAAAAAGGAAGTTAAAGAAATAACAGAGTAACGAATGTGTAACCTCCTCTTTCTTTCTACATTTTTGGCTTATTGACGCTGGGAAGCTTAGACGCGCTTGGGGGTTAATTGTGATTCTTCAATTGATGAATCCGCTGACAGACCAAAATAGATAAAAATGTGGAAATTTAAAGAGAGACACCAAACCTTGGAGAAAAACGGTATGCCGTCAGAAATCTTTGACGTTGACAAGTTCATCGAAATAAGCGGACGCGCAGAATACTGCATTGTGAAGAGGTTAAAGGATGTTGTTAAGCTGAAGCTGCGCACATCCAAAAAGCTTATTACGCTAAAGGTGGAGCCGACAAAGGCTGAGGAAATCCTTAAAAAACTTCAGTGCGAAATCCGCGAAATATAAGCACACTTTTTATTTATGGTGTTTTGCCTGCGTCCCTCTTCTTCTTAGAAAGTTTAGTTAAAAGGTTCATTGCGTTTGCTTCTGTCTCTGCAGCTTTAATGTTTAAAATTCCTGCCTTCTCCGCTTTCGAAAATAGCTCCTCTCCTCTTTCTGTGCGGATAATTGTGAATGTCCACCTGTCAAGTCCCAGCCCGCCCGTTGAGATGTCGGCAAGTTCAGAACTAAAATCGTCGCAGAAACTGCAACTTTTGCGGGCGTACTGCTTTATTTCTGGTAATGGTATTGCTTGAACGCCTTTTTCTGTTGCGACAAGCATTTTTCCTTTAATATTCATCTTTTTTATGTCTTTTAGGTTTATTCCAAGCTTCTCTTGAATATGTTTTCGCATGAGTCCCTCGTAATAGAAACATTCTGAACACATTAGTCCAATCAAAAACTTTATGGGCGCCGTATATCTTTTCAGCCCAGCCATCTGCATCTTTCTAACAGCGTGAATCTGGCATGGCGTGCCGACAAACGCGAGACTTGACTTTTTTTGTTTAACGCCTTCTGCGAGGGCTTGGATGTTCGGCGAGTAAGAGTATTTCGTTCCAGCGCTCTTCAGAATGTCTTCGCGTGTTAACGCTAGCTTTGGAACTGGGTGGAAAGGTTTTTCTTGGCTTAAATCAGAAACAACAGCGCCGTCTATAAGCCCGTTTTCTAAAGCAAACAAAAGAAGCGCGGTGACGACGCCTCCATCTTGGCTGTTTTGCAATACATCGTCGTTCTTTGCTTGCGCTACGGCGAGTTTGCGGTAAACCCCAAAACTCTCTTCTGGTTTTCTTTCCCTTCCAAAAACGAAATTCTCAGCCTTAGACCAATTCCAATCATAGCGTGGACACGCCTGCGCGCAGATTCCACATATTTTACATTCCTTAACTATCTTTGGCTCTTCATTTGCGTATTCAAGACAGTTGAAGGGGCAGACAACAACGCATGTGCTACAGCCAACACATTTTCCAGCGTCAACAACATCTTTTCCAAGCGATTCTTCGAAACTAACTTTCGGGGCGCTCATAGACAACACGCTTTATACACAATAACAAAATGTTCAAGTTTAAAGTTTTTGTAAAAGGCCTTGCCTACTTTGGTGGAAAAGCTGAACTTAAATAGTTGCAAGCTCCCACTTAAAAGCGGAACCTTTCCATGAACCCCATTCAGATAATTGGAATTAGAGGCTTGCCAATTGTAAGGGCTGGAGACAACATTGCCGAACTCATTTGCAAGGCTACTGAAAAACAGGGAACACCAGTCCAAAACGGAGACATAATCGTAGTCACACACGTTATTGTTTCTAGGGCGGAAGGAAAAGTTATAAACCTAGACGAGGTTGAGCCATCCGAGTTTGCGAAAAACATAGCTAGACATTATGGGAAAGACCCGGCGATGATTGAGGTTGTCCTCCGCGAGTCCAAGAACATCAAACGCATGGGCGACGGCAAAATAATAACAGAAACAAAACATGGGTTTATCTGCGCAAACTCAGGCGTCGACAAATCCAACGTTCCAGGAGAGCGCTTCGTCGCCTTACTGCCTAACAACCCAGATATTTCAGCACAAAAAATAAGAGATGAGATAAAACGGCTGACAGGCTGTGACGTTGCAGTCATAATTTCCGACACTCACGGTCGCCCATTAAGGGAGGGCGAAATTAACGTGGCAATTGGTGTTGCTGGTTTAAAGCCAGTCCGAGACAGAAGAGGCGAAAAAGACTTGTTTGGTTATGTCTTGCAGGTTAAGCAAACAGCAGTTGCTGACGAATTGGCTTCTGCCGCAGAGTTGGTTATAGGGCAGGCGGATGAAGGGGTTCCAGCAGCCATAATCCGCGGATACAAATATCAAAAGTCTGAAAGTGCAAAGGCAACGGAACTTATAAGACCTGAACATGAGGACTTGTTCCTATGATGCTGAAAGAAGTTGACAGTGTAGAAATACTGAGCCTCATGGACAACTCCATAGACCTTTTGTCCACCGTCAACAGGGAAGAGGTTAAACCTCTGCGGAGTTGGGTGAGAGAACGCATGGGAGAAGATCGGATTAGAAAACACTTTCGCTATCCTATCGCTGAACACGGTTTTTCAGTGCTGATTCGCGTTTTAAGAGGCGAGGACTCTCATGACGTTTTGTTTGATACTGGAATAAGCTCGAAGGGAGTGGTTACAAACGCTTGCAACATGGGAGTCAACCTAGCACAGATTGAAGCAATAGCGCTTTCCCACGGTCACTATGACCACTCAGGCGGGCTTGTGGAAACAGCACGTTTTGTCAATAAGAAGGATTTGCCTATAATTGTGCATGAGGACATGTTTAGGAGAAGAGGTGTAGCAGACTCAAAAGGCACTATAAGGGAATATCCGCCTTTCCCAGCAGAGAATAGCGTGAAGCCCGCCAAGTTTGTTAAAACCAAAGAGCCCCGCCTTCTTGCAGACGGCTCAATACTGGTTACTGGCGAAATTCCACGGCAAACAGATTTTGAGAAGGGTTATCCTCAACAAAGGTTTTACTCGGATGGCAAGTGGCTTCCTGACCCTTTAGTTTTGGACGACCGAGCGCTTGTCGTAAACGTTAGGAATAAAGGCTTGGTAGTGGTTTCTGGATGCGCTCACGCTGGCATAATAAACTCGGTGCTTTACACACAGCAAATAACGAAAGTCTCTGAGGTTTATGCTGTGATGGGCGGCTTTCATCTTGCTGGAAAAGACTGCGAAGCGAGAATAGCCAAGACTGTTAAGGCATTAAAGCAATTAAACCCAGTGTTAGTGGTGCCGTCGCATTGCACTGGCTGGCGAGGCGCCTTTGCTATCGCAAAAGCCATGCCGGAAGCCTTTGTTTGGAATAGCGTAGGAAATCTATACCAACTGTAGCGAGTTACACGCGCGACAAGGCGGTTTCGAAAAATAAAAATTTAAAAGATAGTAGCAAACAATTAAGTTTCTAAACTCGTGGTGTGAAAAAGGTGATTAGAGAGAAGAGGGCAACTCCATTTTTTAGAAAGAAGCTAGAGCCAATAGAAGTGAGGGTTCCGAAGAAAATATCAGAGCTTCTATCCGAGATGGCTAAGACGGGCTTCCAAGGAAGAAAACTTGGCGAAGTTGTTGAAGTCTGGGAAGAAATGCTCAAAGATGATTTAACAATATTTTTCGGCTATGCTGGTTCCATGAGCACGACGGGGCAGTGGAAAATAGTTAACTGGCTTATTGAAAAACGCTTCATCGATGTCATAGTTTCTACTGGCGCAAACATTTCTGAAGACATTTTGGAGGCTATGGGCGGCACGTACTGGCAGGGACACCACATGGTTGACGATAACGCTCTTCTAGAGAATAAGATAGACAGGTTTTACGACGTTTTTGCAGACGAGTTAGAGTATAGGCAAATGGAAAGCCTAATCGCCACTTTCATGAAGAAATTAAAGCCAGATTACAAGTATTCTTCAGCAGAGTTCCTGTATCTTTTCGGAAAAGAACTGTCGCAGCTTGGAATAAAGAGCATTACAGCGACAGCCTACGAAAACAAAATACCCGTATTTTGTCCTGCCATAGTTGACAGTGGATATGGAATAGCATACTTGCTTAATAGAAAACTTGAAAGCAGCTTCAACATCACCATTGACCAGATGAAGGATTTTGAACAGCTTGTTGACATTAAGGCTAAAACCGCGAACAGCGGGGTAATATACATAGGCGGTGGTGTTCCAAAAGACTTCATTCAATTAACGACAGTTGGCAGAAGCCTAACCGAGTCCAGAAAGTATGAAAGAACGTATCCTCACAAATACGCCATACAAATAACTGCGGACGCTCCCCATTGGGGTGGGCTTTCTGGCTGCACTTTT
>JBNAVK010000030.1:7814-19424 GCA_049700435.1 Candidatus Bathyarchaeales archaeon | reverse complement strand
CTAGAGAGTCGATTGTGGCTGCATCCTTGCCTACAATTATCCATTCGTAGCTTCCGCCGATATCTGTTGTCAAGTTAGCATAAATCACTGTATAGTTGGCTATAGCACTACTGCCTTCTTGCTCATAATCAACAGCGTGTCTTGCACGTATCAGTATGTCTCCAGTGATGTGTAGGTGTTCGGGATATCTGAATCGGCTTGTTTGCACGGTGTCGCTCGGGGTCACCTGGAACATTATACTCATATTTCCATAGAAGTGGAGCGCATTTGTGCTGTTGACGCCATAGTATGTAGAGTTGTGAACTTTTACATATCCTCCTGATTCTGGCATGATTTTAATGTCTAACGTTAATTGGATATCGTCGATTGCCGTTACGTCTTCAGTTCTATAATTGGTTGCCATGGCGTCGTAGAGTATTGTTATATTGTAGGCTGTTCCGAAGGGATCTGTCCATGTTGTACTGTTGATTACAGGGTTTGGAATGAAAGTTACACTTGCTGCCAGAGTCTCGCTGATGTTTCCGAAAGTTCCAATGTCGGTTTTGTTTTTCTGCCATGTTGCATTCGTTGAGTAGAGCACTTTAATTATGGTTCCTGCTGCTGGAACATTGTCGCCTGTTATTGTTATGTTGCCTGTTCCGTCAGTTTCATCCACATAGAACGTGTAGTTGTATCCGTTAAATATGCTGTTTGCCCTGTAAGGAGTTTTTAGTGCTCCGTCCCATTCAACCTTCTCGGCAAATTCACAATAGTCTGTCCAATCGGTTGGTTTTATCACTGGTTTATGAGTTAGGTTGAAGCTTACTCTTTGCGCTGTATACTCTGCACTTGTTACATTGTGGAAGTCCACCCATCTTCGCGTATCTTTGTGAACTGCGCTGTAAAGGTCGTAGGGGTTAAAGACCTGGTTCAGATAATAGTCCACTTCAGAATCAATCGTGTTGCTTCCTCCACTAATATTCGCGTCGCTTCCGTCATGGAGATCAGTTACTCCGTAAATTGTTACACCTCTAAACATCTCTCTTGCCTCGTTCATTTTGAAGGCCCATTCGCCAATGACAAAGGGCGAATTGGGTTCGGAACTCATGTCTGTGCGTGCCATGCTATTGTATTTGTAGACTATTTTGATTATGTCGGAGGAGCTGGGCACATAGCCTGTTGGAAACTTTATTGTGTTGTTGTCGTCGAAGTAGTAGACGCATTCTGAAAGTGTAGAAGAGTTTACAACCTTATACCTATCATTAACAAAAACCATCGGTTGCTCCAGCCAGAATATTCCTGTACCATTCTTTTGAGGATAGGCAACTGGCGTTTCCGTAAGGGTGTAGTCATGATTAGCGCCGAGACTGCTTCCGTTGATGACTTCAGTTTTAGTTGAAATTGACGAAAGTATTGTGATTCTATTTGCCTCTACCTGCGTGGCTCCGACATAGCTGACGATAGGCCTAGGCCAATAAGCAACCCAGCCCACATAGTTTAGTCCGTCATCTATTATTTGGCACACGTCATATGTTCCATTGTAGCCAGAGGGCACACCAGTACCATTATACCAAGCCTGATAATGCCCGTCATAAAGCGTTGATTGTCCTGTGTAGAAGTGGGCGTAGGATTTTGGTGGTGTGCCGTCTCCAAGGTCCCATTCGCCGCGGTTGCTAAATTCAATTTGCATATCGCCAATGTTCTTTCCAACATCTGTTCGCTTTATATCTTTGTAGACTACAACATACTTTAGAACCTTGTCGAAGACTATGGTAAAGGTTATGTTAACCAAAGGCGTTGAATGGGTGGATTCAGCATAGAGTGCAGTGTTCAGTAAAGCCACAAACCTTCTCGGACCATTATACAAGACTTTTATTGGATCGGTTACTGCTCCGCCGCTGGTTTTTCTTCCACCTCTATTTGTGAGCCCCGTGGAGCCATCTGTGCAGTTTTCCTTCCAGTTTCCAGCAATCCCGTTTGCGTCATAGTAGTCTGAGTATGTGGCTCTTGCCCAAACATTGTGGTATTCTCCGCCTTGAACGTAGGTTATGTTTATTATCCAACCTTCAACCCACTGAGCCTCGGTGACTTTTGATTCGCCTGGAGCATAAGGATCAGTTTCATCGCCGTAGTTGAGGCCAACTTTGGATTCGTAGTCGATCATTTCACCGTATTTGGAAAAGCCTATGGTCAAGTTTTTCTTTTCGAAGGGGAATAGCACGTAGTAGTCGGTGGCTAGAACTCCTGACACGGTTAGGTAGTCTGAGCCGTAACTGGCTTTAGAAGCACTTGCATTGAATGATTGCAGGTAAATTACAGCAAAGGTTGAACAGAAGATTATCGTTGATAGAATTGCTGCTTTAAGCTTGTTTTTCTTTTCCATTTTTCATTCCTCTTTTTGGGTCATGTATGAAAGCGTGCATCATTTATTAAAAATTTTTTAGTGGTTCTGATTCAGAATTAGAATAAAAGTCAAAAAGCTACTCAAATAAAAATCTAAACTGATTAGAACATTTCAAATTATTCAGAAACTTGAACTTGAAAATTAGAGTCAAATAACCATAAATTGTTGAAAGCAACCGCATTTTACTAACACCCCCCTTCTTCCCATAATCCAAAAAAATCGGAACCTCCTTAACAGCTCCACCGAAACGAGAAGCCTTCAGCAAAAGCTCAAGAGAAGCAACAAAACCCCTTGACTCAATAAGGTCACCCTTAAATGTGCTATATAAAAACTTTAGCAAATAAGCCCTAAAGCACCGAAAACCACTTGTAGCATCCTTCACAGGAAGGCGAAACAAACTTTTCACCAAGAAATTAATTCCCTTGCTCAAAATTACCCTGTGAAGAGGAACGTTTAACTGTTTTCCGCCATCCACGTAACGAGAGCCAACAACAATGTCGGCATCCTTTAAAGAAGCAACCATGTCAAGAATATGCTTAGGATTATGAGTGTTGTCAGAATCCATGGTAACAATAAAATCGTCATCAGAAGCCATGTTGACAGCTGAAATCAAACCAGTTCTTAACGCGGCGCCCAAACCCAAATTTACCTTGTGCACAAGAACCTTTATCGAATATTCTGTTGATAGATCTTTGAGAACCTCGCCTGTTCTGTCATGGCTTCCATCGTTGACTGCTATTATCTCGTAGGGGATATGAGGCTTTAGAATTTCGTCTATTGCATAGATGAGTTGTTTAATGTTCTTCTCCTCGTTAAAGCATGGCAAGACAACATAGCATTTCATAGGGTGTCACTTATCTGCTTTCGAAGTTTTGCGGCGAAGAAAAGAGCTTTAGGGAAGGTTCAGTTTCTGATTTCGAACTAAACCCTTACTGCTTACATTTTTTAAACAACAAAATTTTACCTGTGGAAAGAAGCCCTAAAGGCGTCTCAGAGAATCTATAATCAACTGGCTTTGCAAATGTTGCAGCAACTCTGGAAAATAAAGAAAGAAGATGCGGCGACACGGAAAAGGGTTTGTCGGAAAGATAATAGTAAACTTTTTTGCTGAAGGATGACGCGTATGTTCTTAAACCTATGAAGGTTACTGGAAAGGAAAGGTCTGTTGCCCTCCAATAAGCGAGGCGAGCGCCAAATTTTTCAAATTCCCGCACATACTCCTTCATAGACCTAAAACACACATGCGCCGTGCACTTTTTTAATATGAACACTGGCGCAGCCTCATAAATGAGGATAAAGCCTGAAGGTTTCGCAACTCTAACCATTTCGCTTATGGCTTTCTTCCATTTTGCATCATCAAAAACATGTTGGAGAACTGTGACGCAGTTAACTAGATCGTAAAAATTGTTCGGCAAATCAAGTTTTGACGCATCCATAGCCATAAGCCTAACTTTGTCTCCGAAACTTTTTCCAATTCTGTTTTTTGCTACTCTAATCATCCATGGACTTGCATCAATTCCAGTGACATTAAAACCTCTTTCAGCGAAAAGTTTCACCCATTTTCCAATTCCGCATCCCACATCTAGGATTTGAGCATCCTTTCCGAGTTTTACATGACTCTCCACAGTGCCTAGAATGAAATCGCACGCTTTGTTTTCAACATAATGAGCAAGCCAATTCCTTGCAACAACCCGCCACTTAATAACTGGCAAATGTTCTTTCTCAGCCTCAAGCGCTACAGCGTCCCAGTAATTTACACCTTGCTCTTTAGATGCCAAGAGTCCTCCTCCAGATGGCAAATTGTCTTTTTATGCGACCGGTCAATTTCTTCGGCATCACCACTACAACAATAACTATAACAAGGGAGAGAGCGGAAATTTTCAAGCCTAAGTCTGCGCAAGCTTGCCCAACAAAATAAACGGTAACGTCAAACTCGCCAGTTCGATTTACATAAAAACAGTTAATCATGGAATAAGCTATGGTTGATGAAATCTCTTGTCCACCTTCAATACGCGCTTTCCAGAGGGGACTGTAAGCCTCTGAGAAAAGTAGGAAAAAGGGCTTTTCAGTTTTTATGTGAAGCTTATAAAATGTAGGGTTCACTTTTTCATAGGTGATTGTTGGCGGAACACTTTCGGAATCGAAAAGATTGTAGAGAGAGCTGCTTTCCTCGTTTTCCTTTAAAGTGTAAAAGATTATTTGGTCAAACACTATTTTGCCGAAGGCACTTGCAGAAATTTCATATTCCTTTCGCTCTAACTCCACCGGTCCAACTTCGTACCATTGAAACTTTTCTTCAGCGCTGCAGCAGTTAAACTGGAAGGAGTGGTTGTCTATCTCTAGGTTTAAAATTCCATAATCAGGACCTGAGGCGAGGCGTAAAGCAATCATGTAGCGGCCTTGTCGGGGGATGAAGTGATTTGCTTTTGCCGAGGAGAGTTTGCAGGGTTCAAACTCGAAGATGCTTACCAAGTGATGGTATGTGCCATAGGCAGTTACATTAAGCAATAATTTAGTGGTTTTAACTGGCTCCTTGAACATGTGCACCGGCGAAAGCAAAGTATTGTTTGCGACATCTACTTGTGTAATCCATCGAGCTCCATCCCAAGTTTGAATTAAATAGCTGCTTGCATAAGCGGTTTCAAAAAATATCTTTACTCCCGCCACCTCTTGGACAGCTGGATATTCAATTTGGAACCACTGTGGCACATCTTGAGTTGGATCTGAAGCCCATCTTGTCCCAGTTAAACCGTCGATGGCGTTTTGAGGTATATGCCCGTTTTGGACAGAGCTTGCCGAGGCGGAAGCATTTTCTTTTATTGCTGTTAAAGTGTTTTCTGCTTTTAGTAAGTCGTCTTCGTATTTTTGGGTGTGGATTGTCCATCCTTCAGGGAGGTCGTTGTAAGCGAAAAGGTTGGCTGCTCCATTGATGTCGATGATTCCGCCTTGAAAGTTGTTTATGGAATCCGAAAGTTCGTTGTAGGTTGACTGGAGCAAGTCCGGTGGAACTATGGCAATTGCGTCAACATCGTTGTAGCCATTTCCGTCATTACTCAACTTTATAATGTGTGCTCCTTGATTAAGGTCTAAAGTGTTCAATTTAACCCATAAAAAACCACACCAATAGTCAGCTTCAGGCTTAATTTCGCCAACAAAATGGGAATCGATAAAAACAGATAATTTTCCTCTACCAGAAAGAAAGCCTATTCTCAGCCATACATCATAAACTCCGTCTTGAGAAATTTCAAAGGGAATGTCGATGCTATTGTTGCCACAAGTGGTCAATGTCTCTCTGCCCATAATAAATGCACCAACATTTTTCCAAGAAATTGTTTGCGTCCAATACTTACTTGTGTTAAGGCTGGATACTCCGAAGTCTGCGGCATTTATTATCTCTGCCTTGTCCCGTAATTGCAACATTACAAGATCCGGGAAGTTCGTGTTAACAAAAATTAGCGCCTCGTTGTTCTTTTGAAGTTCGTTAAATTGGTTAACATCTAGCGTGTCAAGGAAGAAAAGAACAGTCTCGTTCAAATTAAAGGATTCTATATTTAAAAGGGAGGGAAACACTTTAAATCCTCCGAGGATACTTGCGTGTTTATAGATTCCAAAAAAGTGGGACATATAATACGGGTTTTCTATCACCATTGTCCCATTCTCATCGTAAACAATGTTGTTTGACGCTCCTTCTTGACTCAGGAAAAAATCTTTTACATCCTGATCGAGATATGCGGGTAAAACAATGTATTTATAATTGAAGAGTCCGGTAAATTTTAGAAAATCACGAGTTTTCTGTTGTCCAACCAGCCGAAACCTAAGGTAATCCACAAAATCACGAGTATTTTCGTCCCATCCTCCATCCTGCATCGTTGGTTTGTTATGGATAAAGGAGCTTTCATAACCTATATCATGCGCCCATCCTATCTCCGTAATCACTCCGCCAGAAGCAAAGTCGAACCCGTAAGAGTAGCCCCTCCATCTGGCAGGATCACGGTTGACACTTACAACTTTAAAATCTCCATTTTGCACGCCGATCCACTGATACGGCTCCATATGGTTTTCTGGTACTGAATAAACTTGCAAGCCTTCACGGAAAAAATACCATACTGAAAGAAAGCCGTTTAGAAAGATTGCAATCAGTAAAATTATGCTGGCATAATGCAAAAATTTATGAAGATAAACGAAGAAATCCCTTGCAACTCTCATAGAAAGCTCCGAGTTTCCCTTTCCCAAATATTTAGAAAGCTTTGCGTAAAATCGTGAAAAGGAATCGCTTATTTGTAGGAACTTTTTCTCTCTAACATATTTCGTTAACATATCTACTAGGGTAGCTGTGAAGAAAGCGTGAGATAAGCAAGCCATCATCACCCATCTATTTGCAGCTCTGAAAACAGCGAAATAAGGAACGTTGAACCAAGCCCAAAGGTATAGTTCACCGAAAGGAGGATACGGTCCCTTTGCAACAAACATTGTGAAAATTGCTGACGCCAAAAAGAAAACTGCGTATTTGTCTCTTCGGATAAAAACTGTGGCGTATGCTATGAGGAAGACGGTTAATAATAAGCTTTTGACCGGGAAATCTTGAAGAGAGACGCCGGTAACGACATCGACAGCGTTAACGTACCCCCATTTTTCAACAGCTTGTAAGGTGAAAGCGTCTATCAGGTTTGTGTAGACGCCGCCGTAGGTCTCTTCTATATAATATTTGTAGGTTGGAAGGTAGTATCTTGGCTTCACATCCAGAACTAGGGGGATAATCATGAACGCAGCCAAAGCGAGACAAATAGCCAATAATGGCAATGCTACTTTTATGAAGTTCTTAAGTTGCGTTAATCTCGCGTTGCCTTTCGGAGGCATTAGCACGTACACGACAGCAAATATGGGGAAGGAAGCACCGTAAATTACAACGCACTCCGGATGAAAGGCGGAAACAAATATGCCCATCGCTAATCCAGCTAGAAAAATATTTTTCAAACTTTTCGTTTCAAAAGCTCTGAAAATAAGCAGGAAGACAATAGGTGCAAGGGCGTAACTAAAGAGTATGTCTCCATGGGCTTCTGTGTATTGGGAAAACAGCCAAGGGTTTAGAATGTAAACGAGAGATGCTGCAAGGGATGCAGTTGAGTTTTTTGTACGCCAGTAGGCTAAGATGTAGCTGGAAAAACCGGAAACAATGAATGTTAGGAACAGAAAAACTTTGCCGGTGACTATGGGGTCTCTGAGAACCCAGTAAAGAGGCGCCAAGAAAAAATCGTACCCATGGATAACTTCAACAAAACCGAAGGATTGAAGTCTCCAAACATAAAGCCACTTTAAATCCCCACCGAGGAGATAGGTTCTTGAAACCAAGCCGAGGGCGTCCCCTCCGGCTGGCCACTTGTTGGTGAAAATGAAATTGCGGAAAATAATTATGCCTAACACCGTTATTATGCAGAAGTCGAGCAGTATTCGAATTTTCTGGTTTTTTCCAGTTTTTATTTTCGTTGCAAAATTTCGCCAATATGTTAAGAGTTTCTTCATTGATTAGCACCTAATATTCTGTGATATCTTTGAGAGAACATAGGCAGAAGCACCAGCGATATATGCTAAGTATTCAATTAGTTTTAAGAGGCACAATCCCACAAACTGGATTGGGTGATTTCGAAGGAGAGAAATGTGCTTCAAGAAACGAATTGGTGAGGACGTTTTAAATGCTAGGGTAGGCTCTTTTCTTATGTACGTCGGAAGCTTTTCGCCATAATAGAAGACCTTTTTTACAAGTTTTTTCAGCGAAAGGTTTTCTTCACGATGCCTTATTATGGCGCTACATCGCTTCACTGAAAATCCAGCCTTGTAAATGCGTTGGGCCAGTTCAAAGTCTTCCCCAGTCACAAGATTGTTATCATACCCACCGACCAATTGGAAGACATCTTTTTTGAAGAATCGAGGGGCTTCGCCGTAAAATTCTTTTAGCCTCATTTTTTTCTCTAATTTTTTGCATTCAACTAAGAAGCCCTCACCGAAAGTTTCTTCAGGAATAATTACAGCATCTGCTTTTCTGCAATTGCAAATGTTTACACATTCTGCAATGACATTTGGGGTTAACTCCATATCCGAGTCTACGAAAAACAGAAAGCGTCCCTTCGCTCGATTTGCTCCAAAATTTCGAGCATAACTCCGTTCTTTGGCTAGAAAAAAAATTCATCAGCGAACTTCTCGGCAATCTGCCGCGTTTCATCAGTGCTTAAAGCGTCTACAACGATTATTTCAACGTCTTTGTAGTTTTGACTTCGAATTGATTTGAGGCAACCATCCAAAGTTTTGCCAGAATTAAAAGTGGGAATTATAACAGACACGAGGGGATTGCCCGTCGATTTTTCGCATTTAATAGAAGTTTGGGTTCTCATTTTCACTCCTCTTTGGCAAAAACCGCCCGAACGTGCTGTTTAAAATCCCTAGGAAATAGGCAATGTATTCAATTAATTTTATCATTGCAAGACCCGCTAGGTTAGCTGGCTTTTTTAAGAGATGCTTAATGTTCCAAGCAAAGCGAGTGGGGCAGTAACCGCGCAATACCAGAGTAGGCTCCTTTGAAAAAAATGGAAGCAAACTTTTTCCATAATAATGTGCCTTCAAAACTATCTTTTTCAGAGAAAGCGTTCCTTCTAAATGCCTTATCGGCGAGGCTATTTTCCCAATACGGTATCCTTGCGTTTCACATCTCCGTGCCAAATCAAAATCTTCACCACAGATTAATTTCTCATCAAAGCCACCAACATTGAAAAAGACAGTTTTTCTGAAAAAACGCGGCATCAAGAATTGGTTAGGGTCGTGAGAATAAAGTTCAACCTCCAACTTTCTACATTCTGCCAAAAACCCAACTGCAACAGTTACCAATGGAACAACGACTGCGTCGAAGGTTTTTTCCTCGCATAGTTTTACGCATTCTTCGACAACATGTGAACTGAGCTCCATGTCCGAGTCTAGAAATAGAAGATATTTCCCGCGAGCATTTTTGGCTCCGAGATTTTTAGCTGTGCTTCTTTCCTGGGTTACATAAAACAATTTTACTTTGAAATTTTTGGCTATCTGCACAGTTTCGTCGGTGCTATGTCGGTCAACAACGATTGTTTCTATTCTTTTGTAAGTTTGCTTTTGAATTGACTGGAGGCATTGGTGGAGCGTTGTTTGCGAGTTATGTGCAGGTATTATAACTGAAACAAGCGGTTTATCTTTAGCGCTTTTCACTTAGGAGCCCCTTGTAGGGCGTGTACAAGTTATTTGTTTATGAAGTTTCTTTCAAACATCGAATAATATTCGGTTTCCGAACTAGAACATGGTTATTTTCTGAAAAACCTCAACAATTTTGGAGCTTCACGTTCTCGGTCTATGGCAAAAAGCTCAAACAGTTCAAGGTTTGACCCGCAGCCCTTACATTGTACATAGGCGTGGTCATGTTTTATTCCAAGCCAAAATCCTTCTTTAGAATTGCATTTTGGACACTCTTTAAAACGGCTTAATGTGTTTTCAATTTCTTGTAAATTCAAGCGTTCTCCGATCTCCATAGGAAAACTCTTTTCTTAAAATTTATCAGTTTCGATTTTGCTTTTGCTTTGGAGGAAGCGAAACAGTTTATTAGTCTTTAAGATATTGTCTTTGCCGATGAAAATGATAGTGAAAATGTTCACCGTAGGCGCATTTTCCACAAACTGCTATGTCGTGGGTTGCGAACAAACTAGAGAAGCAATTCTAATCGACCCAGGTTTCGATAATAGTTTTGAGGCTGAGAGAATCTTCAAGTTCATCGACGGAAACAACCTTAAACTAAAATTTATTGTAAACACTCACGGACACCTTGACCATATCTGTGGAAATGGCAGAGCTAAAGAAAAGTATAATGTGCCTATTTTGGTTCACGAGTATGACGCGTACATGCTAGGGAAGATTGGCAAACACATGGCGATTTTCTTAGGTTTTAAAGGTTCTTCCCCGCCGGCGGACGTAATTTTACGTGATGGAAATCTGTTGGAGTTTGGAAAAATCGCCTTAAAAGTTATGCACACTCCTGGCCATAGCCGCGGAAGCATATCGTTAATAGGCGCCAAAGAAGTGTTTACTGGAGATGCATTATTCTGCGGCTCCATAGGAAGAACAGACTTCCCAGACAGCTCAGAATCCGACATGCAACTATCATTAAAAAAGTTAACGTACCTACCAGACAACTTTGTAGTGTATCCTGGACATGGGCCGCCGTCGACCATAGGGGAGGAGAAAAAAAGCAATCCATTCCTGTTGGGATTATGAGTTTTACAGCGCATTTTTGAATAGGTCCTCCTCTCTTGATATGAACAATTCGTTTATGCCGCTTTTCTCGCAAAACTCCACCATGCCTTTTAAACCCTTAAAAATGACCACTGGTCTCGCTTCTTTTGCTTGTCCCATGAGCAGTTCTGCTGCTGCGGCAATTTCATCTATTACCGCGACGTTTTTAACTTTCAACGTGTTGCCGAAAAGGTCCTTTTTCCCTCGGTAGTCTTTGCAGGGTTTGATTCCAGCCACGCCTATCGCGAAGTTTACCTGTCCCCGCCTAAACGGGCGGCTGTAGGTATCACAGACTATTACTGCAACATTTTTGCCTGTCAGCTTTTTAATCTCCATGCGGCATCTTTCAGCTGACTCGTCAGGGTTTTCAGGTAAAAGCGCAAAGTTGCCGCGACCCTCAACATTTGACTTATCTATGCCAGCGTTTATGCATAATAGACCGCGCTTATCCTCTACAAACAAAACTTCGGGAGCAGCTTTCACTATCTTTTTGGTTTCCCTCAAAACAAGTTCAACAAATTTCGGGCTTTTCCCTGTTATTTTTGCAATTTCTTCAGCTTTTTCGGATGGGACAACATCCTTTAACTTTACTATTCTTTTTTCAGCTTTTGAAAGAATTTTTTGTGCAATGACTATTATATCGCCGTCTTCAATTTCAAGATTGTTTTTCTTAGCTGCTTCCACTATCATTTCCGCTATGTTATCGTCACATTTTACCATTGGAAAATCTTCAAAGGCGAAGACTGTGAAACTTTTCAAGCAAACACGCCTCTTATCGCAAGTTAAATTTATTGCTTTGTTAAATCTCTTGCCTATTTTCATCCTAGAAACAAGTGCTTGAATGTAGATTTTGAAATTTTATTTTTAATTCATAACCCTTTAAACTGGCGCGGATGAAAGGATACTGTAAGTTTGAATTAGAAGTA
>JBNAVK010000030.1:0-7714 GCA_049700435.1 Candidatus Bathyarchaeales archaeon | reverse complement strand
GTAAGTTTGAATTAGAAGTAGGTGTGCGAAAATGAAAAGGCAACTTAAGGTTCTCATTCTTTTGCTGACAGTGTTCGTTAGCATACTCAATTTTGCTGGCGTAAGAATGTTACCGCTTGCAAAGGCGACTTATGTTGAAGGCGAAATAACCCAAGACACCATTTGGATGCTTGTTGACAGCCCATTTGTTCTATCAAATGATGTAGTTGTAAATTCAGGTGTCACCTTAACAATAGAGCCCGGGGTTGAGGTGAGGTTCGGAGGCAGCTTCTCACTAATTGTCAATGGAAGGCTCAACGCAGAGGGAACCATTAACAAGACAATAAAGTTTACATCCAACAGCCTCACGCCAGCCGAGGGAGACTGGGAAACAATACTCTTCAATGGAACAGCATCTTCCTTTTTGAAGTACTGCATAATTGAATATGGAAATAGCGGAATAACAGTCGAAGACGGTTCGATAGATGTGGAAAACTGCGTTATAAAATCAAATTCTCAAGATGGAGTCACGATAAACGGCGGCAGCGTTGTTGCCAGAAATGACAATGTAACAGGTAACCTTGGAAGCGGCATATTCGTGGCTGGCGGCAACCAAATAACCATACAAGGTTGCGAAATAAGCTCAAACGGGGATGGAATAGCCTTTTCTGGCGATTTAACGGCGGAAATAAGCATAAGCCAAAACAAATTAACGGCTAACGGAAACAGTGGAATATCCTATGAAGCAGAAATATACGATTGCTCAAGTATTCTCAATAACACGCTTTCGGCAAACTCTTATGGCTTCTACATTTCATCAAACACAAGCACATACATAACTCATAACTATATTTTTGACAACGCCGTCGGGATATTTTATGAAAGCGGAGAAAACCACGAAGCCCACTTCAATGACATATGCGGTAATGGTTTAGGAATGGATGCCGCATCTGGCGTCACCGTTAATGCAACTTACAACTATTGGGGCGACAAAAGCGGCCCACACCATGAATATTTAAATCCACGCGGAAAAGGCAACCCCGTCGGCGGCGATGGAGTGAATCTTGACTTCATATTCTTCCTCGCGTTCCCCATAGATTACAAGAATACTCGCCCGATCGCAATCCTCTGGACAGATAAAGAGTTAGTGGCACCTAACCAACCAGTCACTTTCGTAGGCACAGACTCTTATGACGATGGTCGCGTTGATAAGTACTACTTTGACTTCGGAGATGGCACCAACAGCGGTTGGACAACACTAACGCTCCTGAACCACAACTACTCTTCCACAGGGACTTATATTGCTAAATTAAAGGTTATGGACGACTTTGGCGATGAAAGCACAATCGCCACTAAAACAATAAACGTTCAGAACCTTCAGCCGCTAAATGTGCACATTGAACTCAGCAAAAATATTGTTGGCTGTAACGAAAATGTTTCGGTCACTGTTCGCGTGTCAAATGGAACAATGGCTGTTGGAAACGCAAACGTCACTTTGTTTGCGGTGAAAGGTGGAACCTTCACTCCTAAAACTGGTTTAACAAATTCAACGGGGTATTTCACGGCAACCTTCACTGCACCTTATGTGACGAAACTAACGGACATTAGAATCATTGCCAGAGCCTCCAAAACTAATTATACAGGTGATTACGCGGACGGTTCTGACTATGGATACGTGGAAGTCCTTCCAGCTCTTGTCGTCCAAGTGACAGTTGATCCGGAAACCGTTAAATCTGAAGAGACAGCAACCATAACTGTTCAAGTGAAAGATGGCTTTGACGATCCAGTTGCAAATGTTTCACTTGTTCTTTCATGTGATAATGGTGTGCTCTCAAATACAACTGACATCACAAACGGGGAAGGCAAGGCAACTTTCACCTTCACAGCTCCCCTAACAACGGATATTGCTGGACTCAACGCTACGATTATGATAACTGCAACGAAAGAAGGGTACACAAGCGAACAGAAACAAGTAACAATTCCAATAAAGCCTAAAGTGTTGGTGGTTGAGATCGACGTTACACCAAGCGAGATGTTTTCTGAAGCTGAAATCAACGTGACAGTGCACGTGACGTACGACTTTGTTGATGTTGCTGAAGCAAACGTCACAATAATTTCTGAAAGATTCCCCACAACCGCAAAATTAACGGATTTCAACGGCTACGTAGGTTTCACGTTTACAGCTCCGCAAGCTAACTCTCCTGTCAACATCACAATAATGGCGAAGGCCTCCAAGGAAGGGTTTGCCGACGGAGAAGCTGTAGCAAACATAACGGTGCGTCCTGGACCATTAAGCGTGGAAGTTATTGCCAGTACATCCGTGTTGCCATCCGGGGGCTCTGCCGTCATAACTGTTTATGTAAGTTGCAATGGGACACCAGTGGCTGATGCTGCAGTGACATTGTCATCAAATTACGGTATGTTACCTGACCCAACTGAAATCACTGATTCAAATGGCTACTGCACTTTCACTTTTGAAGCACCCAGAACAACTCAGCAAATATCACCCACGATCATAGCCAACGCAACCAAAAATGGGTACATAAGTGGAAAAGGTCAAACGATGGTAACAGTGACTCCAGAAGAGGGGGGAGGGTGGCCCCTCGCAACAATTCTAATGATAGTTATTCCCATAGTGATAGTCATCGTAATAATAGTCGTCTTGATCAAGACTAAGGTCATTTTAATATCCACCGAGGAAGAAGAGGAGTAGCACGTAATGTATCGTGAGACGCAATATTTAATAGACCGAACATATCATTAGAATTGCATAGGAGAAAACACAATGGCGAAGCTGCGAGTCAAGGAGACGCTTGCAAAAATAAAGAGAGTAAGAATCAAAATCAACCTTGGAAAAAAGAAGAAAGTAGCGATTCCGCCACCTCCGCCAAAACCGGTGCCCAGAGGATACAAGGTTGTCGAAAGGTATCCGCTTTATGAACCATTTGCGCATGTTGCAATAGTGCAAAACCCAAAAACAGGCGAATACAAGTATATCCTAGACGAGTTGCAACTTGACCCACTTGAAAGAAGCGTCTACAACCGCATTCTAGAAATACTGCTCGCAGAAATCGAGTCACCAAAAGAAGAAATACCCGACCCAAGAAAGTTCTTCGCAGAAGAAGCAAAAAAAATAGTTGACAAATACCGCATAAGCCTAGGATGGCTTCCAGACGTTTCATGGTATAAGATTCTTTATCACGCCGAAAGAGACCTTGTGGGCTTTGGCAGAATAGACCCCTTAATGCGAGACCCCAACATCGAAGACATTTCATGCGACGGAGTCAACAAACCAGTTTACATATGGCATAGAAACTACGAAAGCATAGAAACAAACCTCGAATTTGAAAACGACGAAGAACTCGACAACATGGTTGTAAAACTGGTTCACATGGCAGGAAAACACGTAAGCTCAGCCTTCCCAATAGTAGACGCCTCGCTACCCGGCAAGCACAGACTGGCGGTTTGTTACAGACGTGAAGTAACACCCTTCGGAACAGCCTTCACAATCAGAAAGTTCAGGGAAGACCCCTACTCAATAATAGACCTCATAAACCTAGGCACCTTTTCCGAGGAAATGGCAGCATACTTCTGGTTATGCCTCGAGAACAGAGCTTCAATAATGGTTCTTGGTGGAACCGCAGCCGGCAAAACAACAGCCCTAAACGCATTGGCGTGCCTCATCAAGCCTGGAAGCAAAATAATCACTATTGAAGAGACTGCTGAGCTGAATTTGCCGCATGAAAACTGGGTTTCCCTCATCGCCAGACAAAGCTATGGCTTGGGCGGAAGCAGCGTGGGCGAAGTAACATTATTCGACCTTGTTAAAACATCCATGAGACACCGCCCAGACATACTAATCGTAGGTGAGGTAAGAGGACAAGAAGCATACGTGCTTTTCCAAGCTCTAGCTACGGGCCACGGAGGCATGTGCACTATGCACGCAGAAAACCTAGATTCAGCCATTAAGCGTTTGACGCAGAAGCCCATGGACATCGCACCCGCTTACATTCCGCTAATGAACATCGTCCTATCTGTCCAAAGAGTTCACTTGATAAAAGGCAGCGAAAAAAAGGCTTACAGACGTGTAATTAATGTCAATGAGATCGCGGATTACGAGGATTACAGAGGTACTTTTAAATGGCATCCGATAAAAGACGACTATATTTCAACATTTGACAAGAGCATTATGTTGTCGTCGATTTCCGAAAGGATAGGTCTGAGCAAAAAGGAGATAATTGAGGAGATAAACAGACGCAAAGATGTCTTGCATTGGATGAGAGAACGCAACATAAGGAGCTACAAAGATGTAGCTGCAATAATAGCGGAATATTATGCTAGACCAAAACAGATTTACGAGAAGGTTCTGGCAGGGGAGGAGGTTAAACTAGTTGCCGTTTCTAGAAACCCTTGAAGCCTGGTCTTTTCGCATCTTCGGCAGGGTAGCACCCTCCTTCTTAAAGAATGTCATCGAGTTTAAGGACTATCTAGAAAGAGCTAGAATCAAGATTTATCCAGAAACGTATGTTTCTTTAATGTTCTTCATTGCCGCATTGACAATTCCTGTGCCCATCATATCCATTCTAATCTTGTATTTTTACGGCTTCATTCCAATAATCTTCTTGATTCCGCTTCCATTCTACGTCATGATAGGTTTCTTGCTGATACCTTTGTCAAGGGCGGGTGAAAGGGCAAGCAACTTGGAAAGGGAGATGCCCTTCGCAGCAACCTACATCAGCGTCATGGCTTCTGGTGGTATAGCACCCTACACAAGCTTCAAAAGGTTGGCGGAAGTCGAGTTGATGCCTGCCATGAGGAGCGAAGCAAGGGAAATCATAAAGGATGTGGAAATTTTCGGAATAGACCCTTTAACTGCAATTGAGAATGCTGCGAAGAAAAATCCCCTAGACGTTTTCAAGGATTTCCTTGCAGGCTACGCATCAACTGTTATTATTGGAGGCGACATTGGGCACTTTCTTGAAAGAAAAGCTGAGGACATCTTTAAAACTAGGGCGATGCGCGTGAAGGCTGCGGCTGAAAGACTTGGGATGCTCTTAGAGACGTTCATAATTGTCATGGTTTTGATGTCGCTTTGCTTCTACATTCTTTTCAGTGTAGAGTCCATTTACAGCGTTGGCATTTCCATGTATTCGGGCATAATCTTGTACACATACTTGTTTACACCTATGCTTTCGCTCATGTTCATTTATTTGGCGCATAGCATGCAGCCTAAAACACCTGTGGTGGAAATGCGTCCGTACAAGGTGTTCGGAGTTTGCAGTATAGTGGGGATATTACTGCTATTGTTACTCACGAACTTTTTTGGCTTCATGGAAATCCCATTCTTCAGCTCGCTTCAGACATTCATAGACATGCCCGTGGCAATTGCCATAGCCTTGTTTGTTGCAACTGCACCAGCTGCAGTTGTGCATCAAAGGGTTTCAAGTAAGAGGGCTAGCATGGAGCAGGGTGTCAACAGTTTCCTAAGGGACTTAACAGAGGTTAGGAAGACTGGCTTGTCCCCTGAAAAGTGCATTGAAAGCCTCTCAAACAGAGATTACGGCGAATTCAGCAAGGAACTGCGTAAAATAAGCTCCGAGATCTCTTGGGGAGTCCCGCTGAGAAAGGTGATAATGGATTTTGTTAAGCGAATGCGCAGTTGGATAACGCAGATCATTATGTTTCTGCTTGTTGAAACGATAGATGTTGGAGGCGGAACAATAGCCATGATTGAGTCTCTGGCAAGGTTTAACAATTTAACTCAGGAGGTTGAGAAGGAAAAGAAAATGGCGGTGCGTCCCTACATAATGATGCCATATTTTGCCGCGATTCTGCTTGTGGCAACAACAACTATGATGATAGGCTTCACTTCGGGCACCTTAAGCGTAACAGAGGTTGGTCAACATAAGGATTTAGGGCCAATGATAACAATATTTGTTACGTCAGCCATTTTCCACAGTTATTTAATAGGCATAGTGGCGGGCAAAATAAGCGAGGAGTCGGTGGCGGCTGGCTTCAAACATGCAGCCATTCTAGTGGTAATAGCTGTTTTGGCAGCGAAGCTGGTGCCCATGTTCATAAAGTTTGGGTAGAGGGAGAAATTTGAGGTTTAAGCTTCCGCTCTGTGACAGATTAGGAAGTGATAGGAGAGCTGTTAGTCCAGCAATTTCAACCGTCATACTCACAAGTGCCATTGTAGTGCTTTTGCTTGTGACCATTGTTTTCGCAAACAACTTTTTGAACGCGAGGATGGCTACAAGCGAATTCAGCGCCATGAAACAGTTTATGCAAAATGTTGGGCTTCAAATAGATGATGTTGCATGGATTCCAGAAAATGCCAGAACAATCCGTTATGCAAGCAGGTTTGGACAGGTTAGTTTTGTACCTTCGGTTTTAACATACAACGTCTATGTAAATGGAACAGTTTTCTTGGCTAACTTCACAACTGGTATAATCTTGTTTAACATGCCGGTGGACAAATACTCCCTCGGAAACGGTTATTATGAGTGTCTGTTTCCTTCCAACAGATCTTTTCTTAAAACTGGCGCTTCAGCTCCTGTCAGTTATGTTTACGTAATTGAAAAGTTGCCCATGTACGGTGGTAGTTTCATAAGGGTTGTTGTTGTCCCTACAATAAGAATGCTGAATACAACAGTGACGGCTCCTAGAAGCGGTGCAAATTACTCGAAGTTTCATTTGCCCATTCTAACTAATGGAACCCTTTCATATATTTCACAGTCGATGACGCTTACTGGAAAAAACATTTCTGTAAAAACTGCGGAAAACGTTGCTACAATCAAAATAAACGTTACTTTCCCGAAAAGTATCTTTGGATTTGACGAGAGCTTCTTTAACTTCGAAAGAACAGAGGTTGTTGTTAACGTGCAGGGTTCCGTTGTTGAATTTTACACTGGTGAGGTGAGAGTTTCTTTATGATATGCTTAAAGGAGGAGGGTTACGGATGCCTCACATAACCATTGAATACACCATTCTGCTTCCAGTTTTGATTTTACAGATTTTCCTTTTCCCCTTGTCGGCAGCTTGGCTTATGAACATTTGGGTGGATTCGCGGAGGACACTTGCTCTTCAAGAAGCTGCGAGCCATATAGGGAGTAGCATACAACAGGTGTATTACGCTTTAAACCATACGAGTGTAACCGCCCAGCTTGTGACACAAAAGTTGGATGTCCCACCGTTCATAGAAGATTACCAGTATACTGGAAATGCAACGCTCAAATCAATATTAGATCCTGAGTTAAAGTCGAATAGGGTTTTGGAGATAACGCTTAGGCTGGAGACTGTTGGAAGAACAGCGAAAGCATCTGTTATTCTTGGCGCAAACGTCGTATGGAAAGAATCAACCTTTGTAAGCAGCTCGGCAAATGCGGGTATAGTAGCTGAAAAATTTGCGAACGGAACAGTATGCCTTTCTTTTGGGGGGTAAGCGGAAAATGGCAGGCTCAACTATTGATCATTTGATTTCTGTGACGGTTTTTCTGGGGGCAATGTTGATTTTTATAAGCTTATTTAACCAGACGCTTCAGACAGCGATATTGTATCAGCGTCATAGGTATCTTGCAACGAAATGCAGCGATTTACTTGACAATATGCTATTGAACCCGGGTATTCCAGAGGACTGGGGTAAAAGCGATGTTACTCCCGTGGGCTTTGGACTACAAGACCCAGAATTCACACAATATAGGCTTAGCCCGTTTTCTTTGATGAGGCTTCTTTC
>JBNAVK010000029.1:0-19460 GCA_049700435.1 Candidatus Bathyarchaeales archaeon | reverse complement strand
ATCCGCTGACAATTTTGAACCGCGGATTAAAAGCACCGCCCGATGCTGAACAGTGTTCTTTAGAAAGAACTTAGCGCCCAAAGATTTTTTTAACTCGACTTTTTGAAGACTTTCAGTCAACTTTGCAGCGTCTTCGTTTTCGATTCTTCCAGCCCTCCTATCCAAAACAACCATGTTCTCATCAACAGTTGCGAAGTTACATCTGAGGGCAACATCCCCTGGCAAAAGCTCCATTCCGCAGCCTAAAGCCTCTAAGGCGCCTCTTCCCGTGTACACCTTCAAAGCGTCATAACCAAGCAATGATAGCGTAGCCGTGTCGCTTCCAGGAGGGATTCCCGGCGATATCGGGTCCATTATGCCGCAGATTCCATTTTTCGCTATTTTATCCAGTGAAGGCTTCTTTGCAACTTCTAAAGGCGTTTTTCCATTTAATTCCTTTAAGGGTCTGTCAGCCATTCCGTCTCCAATAAGCAGAATTGCCTTCAACCTTGCACACACCGTTATGATTGTGATATATTCAAGTTTAATGCTTGCAGTTAAAACACTTGCGCATTTTCAATTAGTTTTGCCTCAAAAAACATTAGAAATGCTTAATAGCCTCTCTGCTGCACTCTTTTGTCAAGTGGTTTGAATGGGCGATTCAGTTCCATACCGCTAAATTTTTGCTAAAACTAGCCGTTATTAGGATTACTATTGCACTAAAATTATATTCAGCAAACATCAAACAAGGTGAAGGATGAAAATGTCAGATATAGGCGTAACCGTGAAAAAATCTGAAGACTTCTCAGAATGGTACACACAAGTAGTGCTAAAGTCTGGGTTAGCTGACTACGCGCCAGTGAAAGGTTGCATGATTTTCCGCGAGTTGTCTTATGCCATCTGGGAGAAAATTCAAGAAATATTTGATAGAAAAATAAAGGCGACTGGACACAGAAACGTATACTTCCCAATGTTCATACCTGAAAGTTTTCTGAAAAAAGAAGCTGAACACTTTGAGGGATTCACGCCGGAAGTTGCGTGGGTGACAACGGGCGGAGACACCCCATTAGAGGAAAAGCTAGCTCTGAGACCCACATCAGAGACGATAATGTACGCCACATTCGCCAAATGGATTAGAAGCTGGAGAGACCTACCAATAAAAATCAATCAATGGTGCAACATCATCAGATGGGACACTAAGGGAACGAGACTTTTCCTAAGAACAAGAGAATTCCTGTGGCAAGAAGGACACACAGCACACGCAACAAAAGAAGAAGCAGACCGCGAAGTGATGGAAATCCTAAACGCCTACAAAGACCTCATGGAAAACTATTTGGCAATTCCAGTGCTCGCTGGGAAGAAAACGGAAAGCGAAAAATTTCCAGGAGCCCTCTACACAACCGCCCTTGAGGCAATAATGCCAGACGGGAAAGCCCTACAGATGGGAACTTCACATAATTTGGGACAGAACTTCGCGAAGGTTTTTGACATCAAGTTCATAGGGGAAGATGAAAAAGAGCATTACGTTTGGCAGACTTCTTGGGGCATATCCACTCGATTGATAGGTGCAATCGTCATGGTTCACGGCGACGACAAAGGGCTTGTTTTGCCCCCGAAAATTGCGCCAATACAAGTTGTGATAGTTCCCATACCCTACAAGGAAGCAGACTCAACCGCAATACTGGCTAAGGCAAAAGAAATTTTTGAAAAACTGCAAAAGACCGGAATAGCTGCGGTTTTAGATGATAGGACTGAATATACGCCTGGATGGAAATTTAACGAATGGGAACTTAAAGGCGTGCCAATACGGGTTGAAATAGGACCAAAGGACTTAAGACAAAGGCATGTGACCTTGGCTAGGCGAGATACCTCTGAAAGAATTACTGTAAAAGAAGAAGAGGCAGTAGATGCAACAACGAAACTTCTTGAAGAGATTCAGAAAAACCTCTATAATAAAGCCAAGAAGTCCCTAGAAGAAAAAATCACAACCGTGAAGACCTATGAGGAATTTAAGGAAACCTTGAAAGGTAAAGGTGGATTTATTAGGGCTTCTTGGTGTTCCAGCCCTGTTTGCGAAGAGAAGATTAAGGAGGAAACAGGCGCAACTATTAGGATAGTGCCGTTAGAAAGGGAAAAACCCTTCTCAAAATGCATTTACTGCGGCGGCGAAGCAAAAGAAGTCGTTTACTTCGCTAGAGCATACTAACGCTTTGCTTACTCGTACAATTTCACGCGTTTTTTAAGTTGCTTAGCAACATCGTCCAGTCCAAGCCTTTTCAACGTGGATTTTGTCGGTATGCCTCTCTCGTCCCAGCCCCTCTTCTTGTAATATTTCTGCAGCATAACATCATATTTTGTCCTATCAAGTTTTGCACCTTTCAAAGGTCCTTTTGTCAATGGTTCTTTAAACCATCTTGCCGGTGGAACATCCATTTCTTTGCTCCAGTTCTTGCCATACTCACGTATCCAGAAGGCTCGGATTAAATTGAATGTTCTGTCCGCGATTAGGTTTAAGTTTTCCCAACTCATTTCTAACCCGGTTGCGGCATGGAGAAACTTCGGGTACCAATCAAGTTCAAAGCCAACCTCAACCCATGGGAGCCTACACACTGTTAAAGACTCAAATAACCCGCCTCGTAGACGTTGCAGCTCGATTACTTTGTCAACTTTTTCCTCGCTGTAGCTTTCGCGTCCAAACTTAACTTCCCAGGAGATAACCCAAGCATCCTTGTGATGCGCTCCAACCGAGCTTGTCCCGTAAGAAAGCGCCATGGCTGGCGTGGCATGACAGTCATAGGCAGAAATTTCAAGCCCCTTAACATGCATCGCCCAAGAACTTGAGTCTCCACCTATTTTCTCAGATGCAAAACGCACTCCTTCAGCCAAAACAGCGCCTAAACCACGCCTAAAAGCTATGTCCTCAACCAAAGCCTTAGCCGTCTTAAATTTGCCCCATGGAATCTTCTCTTGTATTAAGCTTTTTTCAGAAGCCTCCATTGCAAACCCAAGCACGTTACCCAAAGATATTGTATCTAGCCCGAACTCGTCAGCGGCTCTGTTAAGCGCCGCAACTTGCGGGAGCTTCCCTATACCTATGTTTGAGCCTAGCATTGTGACGTTTTCGTAGTCAAGTTCAGACTCCTTTCTGTCAGAGCCTTTAACAACATTGCCGCAGGTCATGTTACAGTTGGGGCAGCCCCGATTTTTAACTTTTATTTTTTCCATGGCGAAACCGCCGATTTTATCAGCTTCCTCAAAAACGCCTTCTCTGTAATTGTAGGTTGGCAAAGCGCTATTTTCTTGGCTCCATTCTAAAGTTGACATCGTGCCTTGACGCTTCCAAAACTCATAGTTCGGTTTGGTTAAAATATCCCTGTAGGCTTCAGCCCCTAACTCCTTCATTTCTTTCGGATACGCAACTTGAATCTCTCCTGAACCCACAAAAACAACAGCTTTCAAGTTTTTAGAACCCATAACAGCGCCCATTCCAGGTCTTCCGCCTGCTCTGCCTTCTTGGCAGACGATGTTAGCGAATTTTACGAGGTTTTCTCCTCCTTGACCGATACAGAGGATGCCGGCGCTTGTTCCGTAAAGCTCCCTCAACCTTTTTTCTGTTTCAAAGGAGTTTAAGCCCCAAAGGTCTTTTGCGTCCAAAAAATCTGCAGTTTCATCTTGGACAAGTAAAACTGTTGGTTTGTTGGCTTTGCCTTCAATAACCACGGCGTCATAGCCAGCTTTTCGCATCTGAACCGCGGCATGAGTCCCTATGTTTCCGTCGCCATAACTGCCAGTTAAGGGGCTTTTAGCTGCAACAACCAGTTTGCCACTGCTTGGCAAAATTAGACCAGTTAATGGACCAGCGGCGAAAACAAGTTTGTTCTCAGGCGAAAACGGGTCAACGCCAGGCTTAAGTTCGTCCCAAAGGATTTTAGCGGCAAAACCTCTTCCGCCTAGAAACTTTTTAGCCATTCCAGCGTCGTATTCTTGCGCCACAGCCTTAAACTTTTCAATGTTCACTCGCAGTAGCTTACCATTCCAGCCAAACATGATTCTACCTCTCGAAACTAACCTATATCATACTGACAATTAATAAAAGTAATCTTCAATGGTTCAGTTCATTCCGAAATTTTCCCTAATCTTTTGACATTTTTCGGTTGCTTTTTCGACAGCCCTCATTAAAGCTGGTCTAATTTGGCTTCCTTCAAGCTCGTATATCGCCTCGATGGTTGTTCCTCCAGGCGTTGTTACCATGTCCTTTATTTTCGCTGCGTGCTCGCGTGTTTTTAGAACGAGTTTGCCTGTGCCCAAAACCGTTTGGGCTGAACTGTACAGCGCTAGGTCTCTGGGCAAGCCGACCTTTAAACCAGCATACATAAGCCCCTCTATTATTATTGAGATGTATCCCGGTCCGCTTCCGCTTAAGGCTGTTATGGCGTCCATGTATTTCTCTTCAACTTCCTCGCATATCCCCATGACGTTAAAGATTTTTTCAACCTTCTTTTTATCTTCCGGCTTCACATCTTCGTCGCAGGCATACGCCGTAAAAGATTCTTGCACGAGAATAGCCACATTAGGCATGGTTCTAACGAAACGCGCCTCCGGGACTGTTTTTTTGTAAAATTTCAGCGGAACAGTTGCAGCTGTGGAAATCACAAGCTTTCGCTTTATTTCGTCACTTATCTCTTTTAGAACTTTTGCCACATCGCCAGGCTTCACACAGATAAGGACGATGTTGGCTTCTCTTGCCGCTTTTTTATTATCATTTGTTACGGAAGCTCCCATTTCCTCAAGCTCTTTCAGTTTCTCAACTGTTCTCCTAGTGGCTGTGATTTTGCCTTTGTAACCGCTTTTCAGAAGACTCTTAACGATGGCGCCGCCGATAACGCCCGCGCCTATAACGGCAATGTTGTCGTCCATTTTTACCACCATTTTAGTCAACAATTTATCTAACCCTAACGTTTAAGTTTTTGCTGTGGAAACTAGAGGCCAAAATGGCCTTAAAACAGATAGGGTTAAAAAAGGTTTAAATTAGGAGTTTTTCTGGTTGAACATGTCTGTTCTTTAAGCCCAAATCGCTTATTCTAAACTTCCTATTTCCAAAGAGGGAGGCATATTCTCCGCCAGCGTAAAGGGCAGCTGCAATTCTTCCCAACGCGTCAGCCTTCATAATTCCGCTTCCGCTTGCACCTCCAACAACTATCAAGTCTCTCTCTTCAAAAGCTATGGGTTGACCATCTAAAGTGTTAATTTCATACAAACCCGCGAAAGCTGAGGATGGGTGGCAATCCCTAAACTGTGGAAAATATTTAACGAGAACCTGATATATCCCAAACTGGTAGAAGTTCTTTTCAGGCTGCGGTTCATCCTCAAGCTTAAAAGCTCTTGGAAAATCGTCAGCGTAAGTAAGCCAGAAAACCCCCTCGTTGGGAAATGGCCTAATTATCACCCTAGGTTTCGGTAAAATTGTGAAGGGCAAGCAGTTATAAGAGTTGAAGCCCTCAACAAAAAGCAGCCGCTTCAAAGAGGGAGTTTTAGCTTCAACAACGAAAATTTGCCTTTTCTTAGGCTTTATATAACATTCTATCCCAACATCATCTAAAAGCTGCGGAATCCAAGCTCCAGCCGCTAAAATGATTTTTTTCGCCCTAATTGTTCCCTTGTTTGTTTTCACTCCGGAAAAACGTGAATTCTGCCAAAAATATGGTTCTCCTGGAATTCCCAAAGGCTCTCGGGGTTCGATAACGAGTTTTTCAGCCTTCACGCCGCATTGTATTTCTCCGCCAAGCCTCAAAAACTCAGACTCGTAAAATTTGACGATGCAATCGGCGTCAACAATCCCTGCGTTTGAAACGAATATTCCCTTATGAACGTTTCCTAAACCCATCAATTGGGCTTCCTCGTCTCCCGCTAAATCAGTTTGCACACCAAGTTTCCGAGCTAACTCTGTTTCCCCGTATTCTTGATACCGGAAATCCTCCTTCCCCAAAGTTTTCAAAATAGGAAGCAGTTCGGCATAGCTTTCCTCGTCCAAAAGCCAAAGATACCCGATTTGCTGCAGTTTCAAGTCAACGCCTAAATTTTCCTGTAAATGCTTGTAAAAATCTATTGAAGACCTTGACAGCATATAATTGGTGTAAGAAGAAAAGAAGCACCTGAAGGCAGATGCACTTTTCGCCGTGCTCCCCTGTCCAACAGCATTATACTTATCGATAACCAAAATTTTCGCGTTAGGATGGTCATTCTTTATGTGATAGGCTGTTGACAAGCCAATAATTCCAGCTCCAACTACTAAAGCGTCGTATTCCACCACAATTTCCTCCAAGCCCTATGGAATACTAAATGGCACAATGAACCACATTATATAGGTTTACTCTTAATGAGGCAGCATGTAATGTCCCTGCTAAAGAGAACACTTATTTATTTAAAAGGATATGAGATACAGCAAAAACCTTTAAAGGAGGACACGCCAGTATGGTGAACCGTCGCATTAGGGGAATCTCAACTCTTACATTAATACTATTATTGTTGTGCGCTGTCATTTTCGGAGCCCTGCTGTCCTACTTGTGGGTTATGGCAAATTATTACAATATGCCAGAAAAAGCCACGATGCTTGTGGTGGAAGAAGTTAGTTTTTCAGTTTCTGATGCTAGATACTTTAATGTAACAATCCTTAATCCCTCTAATTCCGTTTCAGACGTTAACATAACCGCGATACGGCTGACCGTTGAAGGAAAAAACGAGACATATGACGTAACAACAACAGAGCCATCCCTTAATTTCACAATGAAAAGAGGAACAAGGCAAACTTTTGTATGCAAAAGAAACTGGAGCGACCTAGCCGGGGAAATCGTGAAGATAGAACCAATTGTGGAAAACGCAGAGGACGTTTTAATAACGAGTTACACAGCTTCCCCGCCAAATGTGAGGTTGAAGGTAACTCCAAACTTTGAAGAACAAATCCACGAAAGCATAGAGTACTTTAACTTGACCATTGAAAACATTCAACCAGAACCATTGACAAACCTAACAATTTCAGAAATAACCGTCCACGGTGAGCTTGTAAATACTGCACCACAACTTCCACAGGTTTTGATGCCGAATCAAAATGAAACATTTGTGTGCAAGCGAAACTGGGAAGACCTAAAATGGATTAACATTACGATAATTGTTAAGACGGCGGAGGGCTATGAAGCAACTTACGTGACAAATGAGCTGCCTGGAGCTGCCCTTTACATTGATGAAATAAAATTTGACTACGCTGATACAAGCTATTTTAATCTCACAGTCAGCAGTTCAGAATATTCCACGGCGGAAGCAACTTTAAGCAAAGTAAATGTAACTTTCGCAAATGGAACTTCAATAACTCTCCCCACAATCCCGCCATTACAAACTTTGCTTGTTACGGTTGCGCCAAACCAAACATCACCACCTATAATATGCATCTGGAATTGGAGCGCTAACAGAAATGAGCAGGTAACCGTGGTTGTTTACACACAGCAAAATATCACTGTGCCAAGTAAAACGGTTAAAACGCCGCCGGAAATCGTTTGGAACATAACTGATGTAAAGTTTGACTTCGACGATGTAGAGCACTTCACCATCAATGTTACGAATATGCCATGTTCCCTTCACGAAATAAATATAAAAAATGTAATGCTTAACGGCGAAAACGCAACCATTGTTGATTCATCCACATCCATCTTACCAGGAGAGAAAATGACCATTAATTGCTCATTATCATGGCGAAATTGGATAAACGAGACGGTAACTGTTACTGTTGTAACTGAAGAAGGGCAGAGTCTTTCGAGGGAAGTGGACATACCTGCTGTTGAATTGAAATTGCTGGGAGACAATTTAGTCTTTGGCGACTTAAGAGATCAATACCCCAACATTACAATTTCAATTCCCTACATTAACATTACAATTTCAAATTCGGCATACTCAATTCAAAATGTGACAATTAATAAGATAGTTGTTGAAACTGGAGATAAAACCTACGAAATCGATGGCACGCTTACCTATCCTAGGCTAGTTCCAAGCGGATATGTTCTTAATGCTGGCGAAAATGCCACAGTAATGTGCCTCTGGAGTTGGGATGTATATTTGGGTTTAGAACCAATAGAAGTAACGGTTTATACTGCTGAAGGCTTCCAAGCGTCAAGGATTTGGTATCCTTAACTTGAAAAGTCACGCATCAACGCTGTAGAACGCGATTTCCATAACTTTATTCATGAAATCCGCATCTCTGCCACCCAAAAATTTTTGAATAGAAAAACAGCCTTTGCAGTTTGAGGGAAAAATTTGGAGACTTTAGTATTAACTGATGAGGAAGTGGAAAAGCTTCTTTCAATGCCAGAAGTTATGGAGGCTGTTGAAAAAGCCTTTAAAGAGAAGGGACTTAAGCGGGTTCAGATGCCGGCGAAGATTTACCTTTTTTATAAAAAATATAATGGTGACTTGCGGGCAATGCCATCCTACCTTGAAGAGCTGGATGTATCCGCGGTTAAAATAGTGAATGCCCACCCAGACAACCGAACAAAGTACGGTCTTCCAACAGTAATGGCTGTGATAGTTTTGGTGGATCCGAAAAATGGTTTTCCGTTGGCGATAATGGGTGGAAAAACCATAACAGACATGAGAACAGGGGCTGCTGGAGGAATAGCAGCAAAATACTTGGCGAGGAAAGACTCGAAAGTTGTGGCGTTTGTTGGAGCTGGAGCTCAAGCGAGAACTCAGCTTATGGCTCTTTTGGAGGTTTATGGAAAACTGAAGGAGGTTAGGGTTTGGAGTCGAAGTGAGGAGACAAGGCAAACTTTTGTAGATGAAATGGAAGAGGCGTATGGACGCTTATGCAAATTTGCCTCGGCTGAAAACATAAAGGATGCTGTTGAAGGGGCAGATATAGTTGTAACCACAACTCCGTCAAGAAAACCTCTGGTCATGAATAGCATGGTTTCCCCGGGAACGCACTTCAACTGCATCGGAGCGGATGCGCCTGGAAAAGAGGAGTTGGACCCTGCCATTCTTAAAAGGTCGAGGATAGTTGTAGATGATTGGGAACAAGCCGCGCATAGCGGGGAAATAAATGTTCCGTTAAGCCAAGGGATAATAACAGAAAAGAACGTTTATGCTGAGTTAGGCGAGGTTGTTGCAAGTTTAAAGCGCCCCAGAGAGAAAAAGGATGAAATAACAATTTTTGTTTCAACGGGCTTAGCTATTCAGGATGCGGTTACAGCGAAAATTGCCTATGACAAAGCAGTTAAAAAGGGAACGGGAAGACTCCTCAAAGTAGTGTAGCTTCACTAGCGAATGGGAATTCCTTCGTTTGGGTCGCCGAGAAGCCTCAGAAACTCGCTAATCAAATGACGCGTGACAGGTCCAGGTTTACCTTTGCCTATCACTCGTCTATTGACCTCCACTATTGGAGCGATTTCAGCAGCTGTGCCTGTGAAGAATGCTTCTTCTGCTGTGAATAGGTCTGTTGGTGTGATGTTGCGTTCGATTACTGTGTATCCGAGTTTTTCAGCCAGTTTTATGGCGACTTCCCTTGTTATTCCCACCAAGATTCCAGCTGAAGATGGCGGGGTTATGATTTTTCCGTTTTTAACTATGAAGAGGTTTTCGCCAACTCCTTCGCTTACGTAGCCGTTTTTGTCTAAGCATATGGCTTCGTCAAAACCTGTAATGTTTGCTTCAATTTTTCCCAGTATACTGTTTAGGTAGTTTAGGGATTTAACTTCGTGGGATGTCGCGTCCACGGGGTCTCGTCTAACCCAGACAATCAGGACCTTTAACCCTTTCTCTCTGGCTTCGCTGGAATACAATTTTATGGCGTCAGTTATGATTATCACTGTTGGCTTTGGACATTTTCTTGGATCTAGACCCAAGTCGCCGACGCCCCGCGTTACTATTAGGCGTATGTACGCGTCTTTCAACTTGTTTTTCCGCAAAGTCTTCAAAACGGCGTTTATCATTTCCTCTTTTGTTAATGGAATATTCAACATCAAAACTTTAGCTGAGTTGTAAAGCCTATCTATGTGTTCTTTCAATTTGAAAACTACGCCTTTGTAGGCGCGGATGCCCTCAAAAACGCCGTCTCCGTAAAGGAGCCCATGGTCGTAGACTGAGATTTTCGCTTGAGATTTTGGATAGTATTTCCCGTCTATATAAACGAGAAGTTCTTTCTCCAACAAGCAGCCTCCATTTAGAGATGTTAGTTTATCCGTTTAGTTTGATATATCTTTTGCAGAAAACCGCAGTTTAGCCATTGCTAACCGTAGAATTGTGGGCGTTTCGAAATATGCTTCGGTAATGGAAGCGGCTTGAAGGGTCTGTTTCCCATCAAATCTTTGATTTCGCTTATTAGTTCCTCAAGTTTTATCTTGCGTATTTTTCCAGCTTTTCTGTCCCTGACTGGGAGCACTTCTGACTCTACTTCTTGTTGCCCAACAACAATTATGTAGGGAACCCACTCCATCTCTGCTTCTCTAACCCTTTTTTGCAGAGTCATCGCCCTATCGTCGATGTCTACACGGATTTGGTTAGCTTCCGTTTTTTCAGCCAATTTTTCCGCGTACTCAATGTATTTGTCTGACATTGGGACTATGCGCACTTGCGTTGGTGAAAGCCATAAAGGAAGCATTGGCGGTTTGCCCTTTTCCTGTTCTTTATAAGCCTTTTCCAGCAGAGCATAGACACACCTTTCAATTGCTCCGCTTGGAGAACAATGAAGAATCAACGGGTGACATTTTTCGCCCTTCTCATCCACGTAGGTTATATCATACCTTTTCGCGTTCTCCACATCTATCTGGTCTGTAGAGAGAGCTGCAGCCTTGTCTTGATTATCCACGAAGTTGAAGTCCCATTTAAGCCTAAAATAGAAGAAGGGTTCTTTCCACATCTCGACCAAAACTGGTTTGCCGAAAATTTTTGCCAGCGAATTCACGAAATCCTTGTTTTCTTCGTAAAAGTCCTTTGTGAACCGTATTGCCGCTTCATAATCGTTTTTGGATAATCCTATTTCTTCCAGCACATTTATGCACAGTTTAAATCTTGTCACGAACTCTTTCTTTGCTTGTTCAAGGTCTGTGCAGAAGGCGTGGCAGTCCGGCATTGTGAAAGCTCTTAAACGTCTTAAACCAACAACCTCGCCGCTTTTCTCCCTCCTGAAACTGTAACGTGTTAGCTCGTAAACTCTAAGGGGCATGTGCTTATAGGAAAACTGGGCGTCGTGAACCATAAGGAACTGTCCAAAACACGCGGCAAAACGCAGAAAAAGCTCCTTATCCTCAGACTTTAGGAGGTATTGCCTCGCCGGAAAACGGTTTATGTAGTCTGCTAGGCTTGGATGTTGAAAATCATACATTACAGGCGTTTCAACTTCCATCGCGCCGTACTCTATAACCTTCGCAGTGACAAACTGTTCAAGAAGAGATTTGATTAGCCGCCCTTTCGGATACCAACGAATATTTCCAGGGTCACTTCCAAGTTCGTAGTCAGCTATTTCAAGCCTCTTCATCAAAGGCACGTGAGGCGGCATTTGTTGGCTTGCCCTAACCTTCGAAATTTCATATTTCGCGAACTTCTCAAGATTTTCGTAGCCTTTGAAGTTGAATTCTTGAACTGGGATCATTTCGCCGTCTGGCTTTAGTATGAACCAGAATGATTCCAGTTTTTCCTCGGCTTTCACCGCTTCAGAAACCTTTTCTTCAGCTTTCTCTTTCGCTTCTGCTGGAAGAATTACACGAGATTGTTCAGCGAGAGGATGCCCCTTTATCGAAATCGTGAACTGCTTGTTCCAGCCGAATGGCGCGCGGTATGTTTCTATACCCTTTTCTTTTGCGTGGCTTTCCATGGCTTTAACTATTTTTAGGGCTTCTGAGGGCTTCGCCAAGTTGCTGCTTAGATGTGCATATGGATAGATTAGAATGCGGTTTACCTTCAGTTTTTCGAGAAAAGCTTGAACCTCGTCTATAGCTCTTTTTGCTACGTCTAGATTGTCGCCTTCCTCGACCGCCGTGAACAAAACGACGATTTCTTCTAGGCGGTTTTCCTTCTTTTCGGCTTCTTCAGCCATCGCAATCTCTTTCTGGATTGGCTTATACTCGATGTAGTTTGAGTGTAACTGCAATATTCTCATGGGCTTTTTCCCTCTTCCATTTTAGGCGCTGTACCGCCACTTTTCAAGCATTTTATCCTTCTTCGTCTTCTTCTTATACTCCTTATAGTGCTCCTTGCAGAGGTAAGCGCGCCTCTCGCCGCTGCCAACGTTCAAGCCGGCTGACCTAACCCTTTCAGCTGAAAGCGAACGGACAGCGTCATTTTTGCAGTTGGATACGCTGCATTTAACGCCTTTGTCGATTTTTCCCAAAGCCCCACGCCTCTCTTAATAGGGATATGCGTCATTCCTTAATTTCTTTTCCATAAAGCGCTTTTGCCCTCTCATAAATCTGCTGTTTATCGCCGAAAAATGTTGGTCCAGCAGCTTCAACAACTAGTGAGGCGACAGCCGAGCCGACACATGCACACCACAAAATGTCTTTGCCTTTGGTTAATTCGGCGAGGAAGCCGCCGATGAAAGCGTCTCCAGCCCCCGTAGGGTCAACAATTTTCTCGGATTTGTAAGCTGGAATTTGGTGTAGGGTTCCCTCGACAGATAGCAAAGCGCCTCTTACTCCCAAAGTTACAATAACTGTTTTGACACCGTAACCGTGAATTGCCTTTATGGCGACTTTAATTTCTGACAATTTCGTGACAGCTTTAATCTCGGCTAAAGAAGACTTGTAAACGTCAACAAGTTCCAGTATGCGCTTTTCCTTAAGCGAACCATGCTTGACTTTGCCTTTTTCGCCGAATTTTCGGACAAGTCCTTGTGGGTCAAGGGACAAAACTTCAGTGCACCTTCGCAGTTTTTCAGCCACGTCAAATGTGACTTCGCCCGCTATAGGCGCCATGTGGATGGCTTTGGCTCTTAGGGAACTTGGCAAATCTGCAACCGTTATGTTTGACGCCTTGCTCCTTAACCGTAAAGTACGGTTGGACAGTTTTTCGTTGTATTTAAGCTCGAAACTTGTTGTGACAACGCCCTTAGTTTTAACAAGCCATGATAGGTCAACGCCTTCATCTTTAAGCCACCAAGAATAGGCTGTTGGAAAATCCTCTCCAACCTTGGAAATAATGGCGGTTTTGGCTTTTAGGCGCCCCGCTGCGAAGGAAACGTAAGCTGCAGAACCGCCCAAAGTAACGAATGGCATGGGGCTTTCTGGCAAGAAGATGTGGTCTATGCATAAGTGCCCAACCGAAACAACATCAAACACGCTAAGTCGAAACTCCTCTATAACGGATATTCTGAAATGAATTCGTTTTAAAACTTCTGTAAAGCCTCTAAAATACAGTTGAGAAAACGTTAAAGCTTTGACTGCAATAGAAGGATGGCTTTTGCTAGGTCTCCTTCGCTTTCTTCCAAGGCTTTTCTGGCTTCTTCGAGGCTTTTGCCTGTTTGATCCGCCACGAGCCTAACATCTTCCTCAGGTATTGTCTGTTTGCGCTCCGCGGCTTTTTCTGTTATTTTTCCGCCTGTTATTTGGAAGATTTTTTGTCCCTGAACATCGAGAATTGCAACTTCAGGCGCTTCTATTGTGATTTCTTTGCCTGCTGTTTTTATCACGACTTGTTCCACGTCTGGAACGGCGTCCATGCTCATTCCCATTCGCTGCATCATTCTTCTCGCCTCTCGCGGGCTTATGCGCCTATGCATAAAATCACCCTTTTTCCGCCTTCACTACAATTACTATCCTAGAACCTCATATACTTAACTTTCCTCCATGCATCCGCGCCTCACCCTGACAGCCACACCACAGCGGAAAGCTTCCATTTCTTCGCCAGATAAAACAGCGCGCCCAACAGCCAAAACATTGCCATTCTCGTCTAAAACGATGACTTCGTCTTTTGGGCGAATTTCACCATCAGCCTCAACAACATGAACTGCAAAGACATCGCCACCTTCAGCGATAAACTTTGAAACATCCTTTTGAACGGTGACAAAACATTTTGCGTTACGAGCGTTCTTGGCAATGCGTTTTGCGCCAGCAATGCTTAAGGAGAATAAGCCGTCTGTTGGGCGCATTGTGGCAAGTCTTTTGCCGTCTAAGTAAACATAGCGAATTCTACCGGTTCTCTTTGAATATTCAATTTCCACGCCTTCTGGGAAAAGTTTGGCGCCAACACCCTTTCCAAACTGGTAGTCTGCAACGCTTCTGATACGCCTTAACGGGTTTTCCAAGCCTCTGCACCATCAACTATAAACACAACCAAATAGATAAAAACAGTTTAGGGTGCGTGCCACGATTTGCGATGTGAGGTTTGCGGACGCAAAATCTACGGCAAACCGTTTCGGGTCATAATTGAAGGAGCAAAATTGCTAGTTTGCAGTGAATGCTCAAAACATGGAAAAATAGTCTGGGAAGAACCGAAACTAAAACCTCCGACGCTAAAACCAAAAGCTGCGTCGCCACTAACCCGAATACAAAGCAAGAAAACCGCAGGGAATATCGTAGACGCAAACTTAGAACTTGTTGAAGATTTCGGCTTAAAAGTGAAGCAAGCACGAGAAAAGCTTGGGCTCTCCCATGAGGATTTGGGTAAAAGGTTAAACGAGAAAGTTTCAGTTCTCAAAAAAATCGAAACTGGAAAAATAAAGCCAGACAACACTTTAGTAGCGAAGCTTGAACACGCTTTAAAACTAAAGTTGCTTGTTCCAGCAGCAGAAGAAAAAGCACCGAAGGCAACTGTTCCTAAACCTGCAAGTCGCGAACTGACATTGGGAGACTTAATTCAACTGAACAAAAAGGACAAGGAGAAGGGGGAAACAACGGAACGAAAGCAACCATAGTCCAACGGCGACAGCAATATGAACCCTCAAGTTTAGATGAGCTCCGAAGCTTAGCGGAAGCCGCGGGCTACACTGTTGTTGGAAAAATCGAGCAAATTAGAGAGCCAGATTCGCGGTATCAGATAGGCTCTGGAAAAGTGGAAGAACTTGCAAAGCTTGTAAAGGAAACTGGCGCCCAAAAAATAATTTTCGACAACCCAATAAAACCAGTTCAAGCATACAACCTAGCCAAAGCCACAGGCGTAGAGGTCATAGACCGTTTTCAACTTATTCTAGAAATTTTCTCCAGAAGGGCAACCACAACCGAGGCGAAGTTACAAATTCAACTGGCAAGACTAGGATATGAGCTGGCACATGCAAAAGAAAAGGTTAGACTCGCGAAAAAAGGTGAACAGCCAGGTTTTATGGGACTCGGCGCCTACGAAGTGGATGTTTATTACGAGGCTGTGAAGAGGCAAGTTCACACTTTACGCAAAAAGTTGAAGCAAATTCGAGGAAAACGGCTTCTACACCGCGAGAGAAGGGCTGAACTGGGCTTTTCCTCCATATCCCTAGCCGGATACACAAACGCTGGAAAAAGCTCGCTTTTCAACGCCCTAACAGAGGAGGAAGTTCCAGTGGACTCCAGCTTGTTCACGACTCTCTCAACAACAACTAGGCTTGTGAATTTTTCAAAGAGAAAATTTCTGTTAACAGACACCGTTGGCTTCATAGACCGTCTACCCCTATCCTTGATAGAGGCTTTCCACTCGACACTTGAAGAAACCATATACTCAGACCTAATTCTTCTGGTCGTGGATTTAAGCGAACCCCTAGAAGTTATCGAAAGAAAACTTTCAGTCTGCCTAGACACAATAGAGCGCATAGGAGCAGCTGGCGTCCCCATAATAACAGCTCTAAACAAAATTGACCTACTATCAGAAAAGGAAACCCAAGAAAAATTCGAAAAAATTAAGGGAAAGGCGCCAACTCCAGTTCCAATATCAGCTCTACATAAGATAAACATTGATGTGCTGAAACAGGAAATACTTAAAAGACTGGAAAACTACGTTCGCGCCTCATTTACAGTGCCGTTGACAAGCAAAACCATGCCTTTCATTTCATGGCTCTTTAACAGAGCAGACGTTCACACAGTTAAATATGGAGACGATGCGGTGCATGTGGTTTTTGAAGCAATCCCATGGTTCGCCGACAAAGTAAAAAAGAAAGTGGAAGAATTCGGCGGAAAATTCGAGAAAATCCAAAAATGATAGGCGCATGTTAAGGAAAGTGGTCAAAATGCAAAAGGTAGTTGTTTTAAGGTGGGGACACAGACCAAAAAGAGACATGAGATTAACAACGCACGTTGCCCTAACAGCCCGAGCGCTTGGGGCTTCAGGCTTCATACTTTCAGACATAAAAGATGAAAAAATAAAGGCGACAGTTGAAAAGGTTGTTAAGAACTGGGGCGGTCCATTCCTTTTTGAAATGGGTGTTCCATGGAAAAAGGTTGTTAAAGAATGGAAATCCAATGGTGGAATAGTGGTTCACCTTACAGCGTATGGAGAAAACATCCAAACAAGCGAGGTTCTGCAGAGAATTAAGGCGCTCGGCAAGGACGTTTTAGTCATTGTTGGAAGCCAGAAAGTTCCAAGAGAGTTCTTTTCAAAGGATGTTTCCGATTTTAACGTGGCAATTGGGAACCAGCCGCATTCTGAATGCTCAAGTTTAGCTGTTTTCCTAGACCGCCTATTTGAGGGGAAAGAGCTAACAAAGGATTTCGAGTCTGCGCAAGTTAGGATTATTCCCCAAAAGAGGGGAAAAAAGATAGTTAAATGTTAATTTCTGACTCAGACTTCATAAAGAGATTTAAATTAAAGCTGAACTATGATATAATAGAGGAGAACATTGCTTAACAGCTTCAAGGCAAAAGGATGGATATGTTATCAACAATTGACGATGCAACTTTGACGAAAGTTGCACAGGCTCTTGGCGAAGAAGAAGCCATTAAACTAATCGAGATACTCAAAAACTCAGATGAAATAACAGATGATGAAATAGCAAACAAAACTGGTATAAGGCTAAATTCTGTTCGAAAAATACTATACAAGCTTTATGACCACTCTCTCGTAAGCCTCAGAAGAACCCGCGACCCAAAGACCGGATGGTTTGTTTTCCATTGGAAACTACAGCCAGACCAGTTTGAAGGTTTTATATTAAGTCAAAAGCGGCGGGTGCTTGAAAAACTTAACATTAGGCTGGAATATGAGAAAAACCATGACTTTTACTACTGCTATACGCCAGGATGCAAGCGAGTACCTTTTGAGGACGCGGTGGAACTTGTGTTTAAGTGTCCGACATGCGGGAAACCGCTCATGCATTATGATAATGAAAAAATAATCAATGTTCTGACGAAGAAAGTGGAACAATTGAGGAAGGAGCTTGGCGAGTGAAAAACTTCCTTCAAGAGAACAAGCAATACGGTTTCTGCGTCAAGCGGGTTGTTCGGAAAATGTGGTAAGACACTGTCAAGCAGTGGCAGACCTAGCACTAGAAATCGCTAAAGCTTGCAAAGAGAAGGGATTAAACGTTGATTTGGAACTTGTGGAAATAGGCGCGCTTTTACATGACATTGGACGCTCAAAAACCCACACAGTTCACCACGCAATTGTTGGAGCTGAAATAGCAGAGTCACTTGGCTTGCCGGAACCGCTAATTTCAATAATTAAAACTCACGTAGGCGGCGGAATAACATCCAAAGAAGCAAAAAAACTCGGATGGCCAAAAGACATTTACGTTCCAAGAACTCTTGAGGAAAAAATTGTTTCATATGCGGATAAGCTCATTGAGGGCTCACATCGAGTTCCTATAGAGCGAACCATAGAAAACTTTTCTAAGGAACTGCCGCCTCCAGCCGTTATGAGAGTGCGAAGACTACATGAGGAAATGTCTGCCTTAATCGGAGACTGCCAATGCTTAAAGTAACCCTTTCAACAAAGGTCTACAGCGACTTCCAAACTGAGATTGTCAACAAAAGTTTGAAAACGATGCTTAAGGGCTTAAACGCGAAGGCAGAAGTTGTTGGCACCACATCCAGAGGGCTCGTTAAAGTGGCAATCTCAGGCGAAGACGAAAATGTGGCGCTACAATATTTGGCGGATGAAATAGGAATATGCCCAGAAAACCTTGACGACGTAAAGAAGTTTTCCACATTAGAAGGACGAATAACAGCATTGGGCAAAAGCAAAAGCGAAATATACGTTGACATGGGCGTTCATTCACCCACTATTATTGACGCTGTTATCCCCCTGCAGCATTTGCAAGCCCAACTTGCCGATGGAAGAAAAATCGCCCTCAAGAAACTCGTAGAACTCTTCGGCTTCTGCGAAAACCTCCCACTAACCATCAAAATCCTAGACGTGGATAAAGGCAAAAACTACATCGACGCCGCACTTTCTGAAGAACAACTTAACAAGTACAAAGTTTGGACAAAGTCTCTGTTGGACAGATTAATTGTTATTGGCTCATCTGAAAATGAAATTAAACTAGCCTTAAAAGAGGCTGGGCTAAAAAGAGACGTGATAGCTGTAGAACCCTTAGGATTTTTTGAACATGCAATTACATGCAAGTTTGGAACAGACGCCGCTGGACTAATCGCGAAGGTCGGCAGAAAACTTCCCAAAGCAAGCCTCACAATATTCAGCCCAAGAAAAATCATGGAATTACTCGGAAACATAAGTTAAAAACCTTTTCAGCCACAAAATCGTTTAGCTTATTGTTGAAGATTAACAAATGATTAATGTATTTTAATTATTGTTTGGTTAAAAAGCCGTTTAGAAATGTTTAAAATAGAAAAAGATGGATGATGAAGTTTTTGCTTTCTAGGGTTTTATGTTGTAGCCGTTGATTTCGAGGATGAAGTAATCAATTTTGGAGTATGGAGCCATGAATCTTAAGTCTATTGTTTCCGACGGGGCTAAGTCAACTCTTTTTCCGTCGTCGAATAGTACTAATCTCTCTGCGTGCCCAAGTGTGCTATGAATCGCCTGTACTAGGAAGCATGAGTGTCTTACAGCGTTGTTATCCACTGCGTAGAGTTTGACGTAGTCGATGTGGCTTGTAAACTCGTCGAGTTCTCTTAGGGAAAGCTTGTAGAAGCTTCCGTCTGGGACAATCGTCTCTATTCCATACAGAAGGGTTATGTCCGATTCTCCGTGTATGTTCAAGACGTCTTCTTCAACGTATTGTGAGCCATTCCAAACAAACAGTGTTGGACAAGGATTTCCCGGTTCTTGGATTATGTTCACCTTTTTATATGGAGACCAGTCGCTGTATAAGCCTGTTGTGTCTTGCGCTCGGACTCTGACTAAATAGCTTCCTATGTTGTTCCAGCTATGACTCGCGCTTGCAGTGGCTCCAGAAGCATAGTCGCCAACCCATGTGGTTGAACCGTCACCCCAGTCAAACTGGTACCAAATGCGATCGTTATCCGGATCTGTTGTGCTGGTTGTGTACTGATAACTTTTCCATCTATATCCTGAAGAAGGACCAGAAGGCGTAGAAGGAGTATTCGGCTGTCCGATAAAGTAGGCTTTTAAAGTGCGGTCAGAAT
>JBNAVK010000028.1:7812-19787 GCA_049700435.1 Candidatus Bathyarchaeales archaeon | reverse complement strand
TCGAAAAGAACAGCGCACCATATATCCAATACACGCATGCAAGAGCCTGCAGTATCCTACGCAAAGCCGCCAGAAAACCGGAAAAACCCGTCTACGAACTGTTGAAGGAGAAGTTGGAACGTGAAATAGTCTTGGCAATAGCAAGCTTTCCAGAGGTGTTTATGGAGGCTTCTGAGTATCTTAAACCGAATGTGATAGCTGATTTTGCAAACGCATTAGCGGACAAATTCAACACTTTCTACAATGCGTTTCCAGTCATAAAGGCTGAATCGCCAGAACTTAGCGATGCAAGGCTGGCTTTGACGGATGCCGTGAGAATAACGCTTCGGAACGCGCTTAATTTAATTGGAATAGTCGCCCCAGAAAGAATGTGAACGCGTTAAGGTGGAGCCTCCTCAATTATCTGTGCTGCCGTGCTTGTTCCTATTCTGTTGGCGCCCGCCTCAATCATTGCCAAAGCATCAGCGTAGGTTCTTATACCGCCAGCAGCCTTAACGCCGAAATCTTTGCCAACTATCTGCCGCATCAGTTTAACATCTTCGACGGTTGCGCCTTTTCCGAAGAAGCCTGTTGAAGTTTTCGCAAAGTCTGCTCCAGCCTCTTTAACAAGTTTACATGCAGTTATCTTCTCTTCCCTAGTTAGGTATGCGGTTTCTATGATGACTTTCACAACAATTTCCTTCGAAACACGTTTCACTTCTGCAACGGCTGCTATGTCACGCTTTACCGCTTCATAATCACCTGATTTAAGCGCGCTCAAATTGATAACCATGTCAAGTTCTTCCGCGCCGTCTTCAACAGCCTTAAGGGCTTCCAACGCCTTTATTTCTGGCAGCGAGACGCCAAATGGGAAGCCTACGGTTGAGCATACTTTAACGTTTGAGCCTTCCAAAACTTTTGCTGCGAACTTCACATATATGGGGTTGACAACTGCACAGCGGAAACCGTATTTTATGGCTTCTTTGCAGAGTTTTTCAACTTCGCTTTTTGTAGCTGTAGCCCTAACAAGCGTAGAGTCAATCATTTGCGCCAGCTCTTTCCGCGAAAGTTTCAATTGTTCTGCCTCCAGCATAGACTAGAAGTAAAAGCATTTAGGACTTTCTACAAGCAAATAAGCTTGCAACCTTTTCAGCTGCTAATGGATGCTCTGATTCTCTCCGCAAGCCGTTCTGGTTCTTCTGCGGCTTCGCCATCCCACAAAAGATATGGAAGCGCCCAAGAATCTGTGAAGCTTGACGCTTGTATCCCTGGTCTGCTTATCATTCTCAAGTTCACGTCAAAGTAATCCAGATGCTTATCAATGGATCCCGAAAGTATGATGGCATTAAAGCTTACATACCCTTCATTATGGTAAAATTGTAAGACTCGCGACATGCCCTCAGCCAGTCCGAGGCAATCCTTGTCTGTTAGCTCAAGTAGGCTTGATTTACCTCTTACGACGGCTTGAACCTCGTTTGCTCCTCTAAGTGGGGCAAAGGGAACAAACCATTCTACCCCGTTTTTTTCGAAAAGGTATCTTTCTCCACCCCTTTCAGCGGATAACAAGTCAGACCAGTAGCTGCTTTTGCTTTGTTTCCAGTACGTTTGGCTTTTTTCAATTAGCAATTTTGCTAAGTAAACTGGTCTGTCTCTTACCAACACTTGCATGTGAGGGTGAAATATGGAGGACCCCGCTGGTGGCAAGTAATTAAAGACGAAGACTGGATAGCGTATGGAAGGTTCAACTTCTTTAAGCCTCTGCAAATAGGTCAAACCTCCTTTAAAGCAGTTGAAGAGCAGCTTTGCATCCAAGTTCTCCAATTTTAAATAATGCTCCTTTGAAAGAATCACCAAAACGCTTCTTTCGGCGTGCCCCAGCAAGTTTGGGATGACGACAGCGTCTCCGACAAAAATTCTTCCGTCAGCGAGGAAGTCTGCTGTAAACATGGGTGTTTTGCTTTGGATGTTTTCGGGGCAGAAGGGACAGTTGACTCTTGTTTTTTCAATCAGAGAATTCAATAAATTCTCGTCAGAGACCAAGAGTCTCTTTATGTAGTTTAGCATGCCGCCTATGACTGTGGTGTTGCGCCCAGTTAATGGGTCTGTTCTATACTCGAAGGTCAATGTTTCTTCTTGAAAACCTTTCAGCGGGTTCAAAATTTTGGCATGTTTAACTGTCTTCTCAAAACGTATCATAAACATGGCACCTGCGCATTGTTTATTTGCTTTCTAATCTGGTTATTAACGTGCTTATCATTATCGGCAATATTATGGAGGCGTCACCTTCAATCATGACATGCTTTGCTTTCGCGCTTATTTTACCCCAAGAAACAGCCTCTCTCGGTCTTGCACCAGATAGGCTTCCATCCCACTCGTCAGCCGTGCTAATGTAAACAGCATAATCCAATCCACCTCGAAACTGGTTCCACCAAAGCGTGTGATGCTTCGATATGCCACCGCCCACTAACAATGCGCCAGTCTTCTTTGCAGTAAAAACTATTTCGTTGAGCGCCGCGGAATCCTTTAGCAAATTAAGCCTAAAGTCATGCTCTTGAGAAAAAAGCCAAATCTGATAGCCAATTGCACCGTCCATGACGCCGGGCACAAAGACTGGTATGCTGTTTTTTGCCGCCCAGTAGAGGATAGAGCTTTCATTACAAATTCTTTTCCCTATCTCTTGACAGAGCTTGCTTGTTGAAACTTCTTTAACGCCTTCTTTCCATAGGCTTTGGAGCAACGCTTGCGTTTTCTCTTCAATTATCATACCGTAGCTTTCGTTTGGAACAAGGACGTTTCCCAATCGGTTTACTCCTTCCTCATGCAGTTTAGCATCGTTCATAACAAATGAGCCTCTGTAATATTTTTTCCAGCACCTAGCGAGGTCATGGTCAAGCGTTCCACATGTCGTAATTATAACATCAACAAGCTTTCTCTTAACAAGCTCCTTCAAGGCACCTCTAGTGCCAGTAGCCACAAGATTGCCTGTGAAAGAAAGGAATTTAATGCAGCCACGTGTTTTGGACATGCGCTCCATAATTTTGACGCCCATCGCCAGTTTTCCGGCTGTGAAGCCCCAAGCTTTTTCCATTTGAAGAACAAGTTCATTAACTGACAGTTTCTTGGAGAAGTCGTAATCTTCAATTGTGTTTTGAAGCATGTGTTTTCATCCCTTTTTGCTACGAAAATTAACGGTGTAGAGAATAAATATGTGTCGAAGTTTTATGCTAGTTTACTAGGAAGTTTATGATTTTTTCATAGACATCCTTGTTTCTCAAATCCTCGTAACCAGCGTAAATACTTGGATTATCATTAACTTCCACCACGACGTATTCGCCGCCGAACTCTTTGATGTCAACTCCGTAAAGTCCATTTCCAATTACGCTACACGCCTTCAACGCAACTTCCTTAAGCTTCACTGGAGCATTCTCCCTCTTCATCGCCACAGTTCTCCCCCAAATAAAGGTTGGTTTACCCCTAAGCTTGACGCCATGTTTCCATCTGCCCTTTGGAATCATGTATTTGCACACGTAAAGGACTTCTCCGTTTAAAACCCCAACCCTCCAGTCAAAAGCTGTTGGCATAAACTTTTGCACAACCAAAACGTCGGATTTCCTGAAAAATCTCTTGGCAACTTCTCTGAAGCTAGTTTCGCAAGCAACTTTCTCCACATACCTTGAAAAACTTGTGTATGGCGCCTTCAAAACGACTGGTTTTCCGAATTCTCTAAAAATTTCAACTAACCTTTTGTGGTGTAACTCATCCTTAGTTAAGAAAATAGTTGGGATATGCGGGACGCGGTATTTTTCGAATAGAGCGTATAAGTGGACTTTGTTACCGCAAATCTTGATTGATTCAGGGTCGTCAACAACCCTTAAGCCCAACTCCCACGCGGTTTTGGAAACTACGTAGGCTGTATAAAGTGGGTCAGTTGTAGCCCTGATGAAAACAGCGTCATATTCGGGTATATCTGAAATTCTCTCTCTAAACATGAAGCTAAATTCATGTCCTAACTTCTCCGCCGTAAACTTGAAATTCTGAAGGGCGTTTTCCTCTCTTGGATCGGTGAAATTATACTTCTCAACGAAGCATGCTATCTTAGACAATAACTGGGTCACCGTGCCTTGACATCAGAAAAATCTCTTCTGAAATTAACTTCAAATCAGAAGGAGTAAGTTCCTCCCTATTAACTGGTTGAAGGCCGCAAAGGTACGCTTTCCCATCGACAAGTTGAACATGCAGCTTACAAATTGGAATTTTGAAAACTTCGTAAACCCTTTCTGAAACTCCCTTCGCGTCTCCTTCAAGTTCGCACTTTCCAAAAATGGACTTAAACGAGAGAATTTCACCTTTTAAAGGAATAGCGCAAACTGCAAACTTGTAATTCATACTTAGGCTTTTCACAGCTCTATAAAGGGAACTCCTATTCTTGGCAATTTTGAAACCATCATAGATGAAGGGATTCACAGCAAAAACAACCACTGGAAATCCAACTTCTGAAATTATCTGCTTCACAGAACTCGTCACTATGCAAGGCATCGTAGGAATCCCCGCCTTCGAAGATCTAAGCAAAAAAACTGGGATTCTATTAGCGTCTATCATGTTTCCGCTCGTCGGGATCACGGGATTCCCTAACGTTTCGGCATGCACAGACACATAATACCCCATTTTAAGGTAACGGTAATCGTTGTTAATGTTGATGATAAAATCTTTAATTGACGACTCGAGGAACGCGGATGGACTGACTCTGGGGACTTTTGTTGTTAGGTCGATGTTTGATACGACCAGCACCCATTGGACACCAGATAACAAATCCACCGTATTACCGCAGTTATATTTAAAATTAACTGTGTGCTTATATCTGCGTTAAAATAAGGGATAACAGGAAAAAGGGAGCCAATACGTATAGGACCCTAGAAGTCTTAGGTCCAGAACACGAGTTTTCAATAGTTAACGAGGAACTAAAAGCCCTACCCATCGTCGACAAAATCATAAAGGACTTCCATGGACGCATAACAAACTTCGTTGAGCAACCGCATTACACATTTGGAAAAGAACTCCAGCTTCACGTCATGGAAATTAAGCCAAACAAACCCTTCAAGTCGCCCGAAACATTCGATGAGACCATGCACAAAGCAGTTTTAGAAATCCTCGACTACTTAGAACGTAAATACGACGCGTTCCTCTTGGGGACAGGGATGCACCCTCTGCTGAGACTAGAAGAAACTGGGGTGTGGCCTCACAGACATCGACAAATTTATCGCGAATACGCTAAAGTCTTCAATTTAAGGCAGCATGGGTGGCTAAACATTCAAAGTTTCCAGCTAAACTTACCATACACCAATGAAGAAAAGGGTGTAAATTTACATAACATGCTTGCAAATTTATGTGTTTACCTACCAGCCATCTCTGCTTCATCTCCCATATACGAAGGGAAACTTGGAGAAAACGTAGATAATCGCCTTTACTTTTACATGCAAAACCAAAAAGAAGTGCCGTCCGTTACTGGAGATGTCATCCCCGAGTATGTTTCATCATTTAAGCATTACCAAAAAGAGATTATTGGAAGATATTCGATGGATTTAGCGAGAGCAGGCGTGGAAAACCCTCTGCTACATAAGGATTGGGTTAACTCCAGAGGCGTCATCTTCCGATTTGATAGGAGAGCTCTTGAAATAAGGGTTATGGATGAACAGGAATGCGTTAAATCAGATGTTGCTTTAAGCTGCTTTATACGGGCCGCGTTAAGATGGATGATTCACGAAACTGTCAAACCTTTACCCCACGAAACTCTCGTAAAAGACTTTAACTCAATTATAAAAGAAGGCTTAGATACGAAAGTCTTAAACCCAAATGGCTCCACGGCACGGCATGTCTGCTTACACATTTTCAAAAAAGCTTTAAACTATGCAACCGAAGAGGAGAGAAAATATCTTCCAATAATACTCAAAAGAATCGAGCGTGGAAGCCTATCGGAAATTATACGAGAAAGGGTTCTTGAGAAAACCAAAAAAACAGACTTTAAAGAAGCAGTAATCGACGTTTACTCAAAACTTATAAAAAGTCTCGCCAGTAATGAACCCTACTTCTGAAAACACCGGTGAAAAACAATGTCCAAAAAAGACGAAAGGCAAGATAATTTCTTTGATGTCTGCAGTCAATGCAGAGGAAACTGCTGCAAAAACGCGAGACCACCAACAACCCAAAAGCGCAAAGAAATCATAGAAAAATACCTGGAACAGCAAGGAATTCCAATTAGAAATCCCTTTGTGCAAACAGCCTACACTTTCCCAAAAGAGGACGATGAAGGATTTTGCATATTTTTTGACAAGAAAACCATAAAATGCAAAATTCATCCAGTTAAGCCGGAAACATGCGTAGCCGGACCAATAACATTTGACGTCAATTTAGCCACCCGAAAAATTGAGTGGTACTTGAAGACAGAAGCCATCTGTCCCCTCGCCGGAAAACTTTACAAAAATAAAGAGCAACTTAGGAAACACTTAGAATCAGCGAAAAGGGAAATACTGCAGCTTATTCGAGAACTTGATTTACCAGCCTTGCGGGCGATATTAAAAATTGAGGAACCAGAAACCCTCAAAATAACCGAAGACAAAATAAATGAAAATATTTTAAACAAACTTCTCAGCATTCAAGAACCCACAGATGCATGACATTTAAGGTTTATACAACATTTTGGCGGGCCCGAGGGGATTTGAACCCCTGTTCTCCGGCTTTCTTCCTTTGAAGCGTCCGGAGGCCTGCGCACTGCCACATAAACAGTTCGGCGCCTTAATCCATACTGGGCTACGGGCCCTTCTGCAAATTTAGTTTAGGTGCATGCGCTAAATTAACTGTTGCTGCTTTTCTGCGGCTTATGTGGTTTCAATTAGTTCTTCGTTTATCCACCAAGCCTTTTTCTTTCCAGATTTTTCGCCGGGGTAATATTCTATTATGGATTTTCCAAGCTGTTTCCTTGAAATTTTTTGCATTCTTCTGAGCCTGTTTAGAACCAGCCATCTGTTTGTTTTTAGGTATTCAGCTAGCTCGGGGGTTGTGGCGCCTTTGTAATGTAGGAGGTAGTCTATGATTTTGTGGTCTGTTTCGTCTATGCAAAAGGTATGCGGGTTAGTTTTCCCTCGTTCATACGTGAGCAGTTCGAGGTCTGCGAGGTATTTTCTAATATCCGAAAATTCTCTTTCAATTTTGCTAAGTCTTTGTTCCAACTCCAAAATCTTGTCCGGTTTAGGTGTTTGTTGAAGCTTCTCTATTATTGCGTCGCGGATGAAGTTGCTTCTTTCGCCTTCCGGAACACGCAAAACCATCTCTTTATAGACTTCTTCAGGTATTTTCGCGGATATAACCCTCAACTTCTCCATTAAGGCTCCCGCCATTTGACTATGTGAACTCTTTAATTATTTCACAATTTCCCCACCGTCTTTTAGGAAATCTTTTAAAAGCCAAAGGGCTAACTCTAAACCGAAGTTACTTTCCCAAAGTGGTGCAAATGGCTAAAAAAACAACAATTTCCTTAATTAAATGCGATGTCGGCTCTTTGGCGGGCCACCACGTTGTTCCTAAACCATTGTTAAATGTGGGAGAAAGAAGATTGAAAAAAGCCTTGGAAGAGGGTTTGATAAACAGCTATTACGTTTTTAACGTTGGAGACGACCTCCAACTTCTTATGGTGCATGAGGGAGGGGAGGAAAACCCGGAAATTCACAAACTCGCTTGGGACACTTTCCAAGAAGCATCCAAAAAAGCCCTAGAGCTAAAACTCTATGGAGCTGGACAAGACCTCTTAAAGACAGCGTTCAGCGGCAATGTTCGCGGTATGGGTCCAGGTGTGGCTGAAATGGAGATAGAAGAGAGGGGTTCCGATCCAATTGTGGTCTTTGCCGCTGACAAGACTTCTGCTGGCGCCTTTAATTTTCCACTTTTCCGCATTTTCGCCGATCCAATGAACACTGCTGGGCTTGTAATTGACCCAAATATGTCGGGCGGATTCAAATTCGAGGTTATGGATACTTTGGAAAACAGGAAAGTTGTCTTGAAATGCCCGGAGGAAATGTATGAGTTGCTAGCCTTGATAGGAACTGTGCAAAGGTATATGGTTTCACGTGTTTGGCGAGCGAAAGATAACCTAGTATGTGCTGTTGGAAGCGTGACACGATTATCTCTAATTGCTGGAAAATATGTTGGAAAAGACGACCCCGTGTTGATCGTTCGTGCTCAACATGGCTTGCCCGCTGTTGGAGAAATACTCGTTCCCTTCATGCATAGTTATTTGGTTGAGGGGTGGATGCGCGGAAGCCACTGGGGTCCAATAATGCCAGTTGGCATCAAAGATGCAAAGTGCACAGTTTTCGATGGACCACCAAGGGTTGTTGCGCTAGGGCTTCAAATCTCAAACGGGAAAATAGCGGCTGACGACGATGGGAAACCGATGATAAGCGACCTTTTCGACGACCACGCTTTTGATATGGCGAGAAACGAGGCTATGGAGCATGCTTCCATGTTGAGGCGCATGGGCGAATTTGAGCCCGCGCGGCTCGGCGTTGAGGAAATGGAGTACACGACCCTGCCGCAGATTTTGGAGAAGCTTAAGGGAAGATTTGAACCAGCTTAAGCTATCTTGCTACTTTATTCTCGCTAGTTCCTCACACCTGCTTCTTACAATTTCATGCAGCTTTTTGCGTAGTTCCTCTCCAGACAACCTTCGCTCTCTGATTAGCAGAGTCTTCCTAGCCAGTTCAGCATCACCTAATCCAGCAAACCACGCTTCGAAATCCCCGCGATTAATGTGAAACTCTATGGAGCCAATGTCAACCTTCAGGATTTTGTCGCAGAAGTCTCCTAGGCTTGCGGCATGAATACTCAAAGGTTTCCCGATATCTACGTAAAAATGAAATGATTTCTCTAGTGGCAAATACGACAAAATTTGTTGAGCCTTTTCCTTATCGATTTCTGGCAGCCCCAAAACTTTTCTTCCCTTTTCAGTTATGACATAATAGCCTTTCTCTACAGCCTTCGCATAACCCATTTTTGCAAGACCTACTATGTGCATCATCACGGATGGGAAGCTTAACCCGATTTCTGCGGCTACCTCCGCGGCTTTGACAGGTTTGTTAAGCATCCATAAGGTTTCTAAGACTAACCTTCTAACTGGTGATAACGTCATCTTACACCCTCAGAACAATATATTATGCGCAATTGATTTTTCAGACTTTCGATTCTTAAAATGCTCGCTGTGAAAGTAGGTTAAAATACGACGATGAGAAAAGATAATAAACCGCGTCTCTTTAAACGAGTATCCCTCATAACAAATTGTGAAAAGGAGAAAATCATGAAAATCGCAGTACTAGTTTACGAGTACCCGCCAAAAATAGTAGGCGGTTTAGGAACCTACGCTGCTGAAATAACTAGAAAGTTTGTTTTAATGGATCATGACGTCACAGTCTTCACGATGAACGATGACGAAGGAAGCCTCCCAACAAGGGAAATTTGGCGCGGCATAGAGATACACCGCCCACTACACATTGACGTTTCAGATTCACTTCCAGACGTTGTCGCGGAAGACATCAAAAAATGGGGTAGAGGCATCCAATTATTCTCAAAAATTCTCGTATACAATTATTTAAGCGCCTCAAAGCTCATCAACGAGTTGATAAAAAAAGAGAATTTCAAGTACGATATTGTAGTTGCCCACGACTGGCTCTCAGCAATGGGAGGCATAACCGTCAAAAAAGAGGCGGGACTACCGTTCGCGTTCCATGTACATTCAACAGAGAAAGGTAGAACCCTAGGAGACGGGTCTGAGGTGGTGAGCAACATTGAACTCCATGGTGCAAGAGCAGCAGACCTCATTGTAACGGTCTCATATGCCATGAAAGACGAACTTATTAAACTCGGCTTTCCAAAAGAGAAAATTCAAGTCTGCCATAACGGCGTCGACCCGCAAAAATACAATCCGGAAACGGTGAGCGTCGAACAAGCTAGGAAAGTTAGAGAATTCTACGGCATAAAGGATGAGGAGCCTATGATTCTCTTTATTGGTAGGCTTGTCGGGGTTAAAGGCGTTGACAAACTCATAATGGCTATGCCGCATATTCTACAGAAAATTCCTAACGCAAAATTGGTAATCGTAGGTTTGGGAGACCTACAAGATTACTTGGTTAATTTGGTAAAAACGATGAGAATGCATGATTCCGTAAAGTTCCGATTCGAGTTCATCCCAGAAGAAGAGCGCATTCTACACTATGCAGCATGCGATGTTGCCGTCTTCCCAAGCCTATACGAACCCTTCGGCATAGTTGCCCTAGAAGCAATGAGCATGGAACGCCCAGTTGTCGTTGGTGCAGCAGGCGTTAGCGGAATGCGGGAGATAGTTGTTCCATGCGGTGAAGAACAATGTGGCTTCCACATAAACCCAAACAGTCCGGCAGACATTGCATGGGGAATAACAAGCACCTTGGAGAACCCTGATAAAAAGAAGTGGCTTGGAAAAAACGGTAGAAAAAGAGTTTTGAACGAATTTACATGGGACAAAATAGCTGAAAAAACCTTGGAATTATACGAGCAAATAACCAAGCGTTGAATTTTAGGCAACTAGTTTTGGTGAAAAATTGAATACCGATTCTAAAAACCTGCGTAGAAAAGTTGCAAGGGAAGCTGCCAACCTAATATATTTTGGAACTGAAAAAGAATTTAAGCAAGCGAAACTGAAAGCAGCAGAGACCTTAGGAACACACTTTCTGCCAACAAACTTGGAAGTTGCAATTGAACTTGACAAGATAGCAGAAGAAAACGAAGGCGCCGCCAGAAAGGAACAGCTAATTAAGATGCGCCAAGAAGCCCTAAAAGCCATGAACATTCTAAAAGTATATAACCCGCTTTTAGTTGGAAGCGTTTGGCGCGGAACAATCCATAGAGAAAGCGACGTAGACCTAACAGTATACCATGACGAGACCGCAGACATTCTGAAAGTTCTAGAAAAAAATAACTTTAAAATACTGCGCACTGAATGGGTAGCTGTAACAACGAGAGGCCGGAAGAAAACTTCATTTCACATATACGCGGAATCTCCAGCAAAAGTGAAATTTGAAATCGTTGTCCGAAGCCAAGAGGAAGCTGGCAAAAGAGAGAAATGCGAAATATATGGAGATGAAGTAATCGGCCTCAAAACACAGGAATTGAAAAGGCTACTTGAGGAGAACCCATTAAAACGTTTTGTTCCCTTTAAAGACACTTAAATACAGCTTCGCCAATAATACATCATAGTGCCTTGAAGGTGTTACCATGGAGTTAGACAAGGAAACCTTCAAAAAAATGTTCCCAAACTTGGCTAAGGAAATGGAAAGTGAAGAACACAAAATTGGAATAAACGCTGTGCGCGGAGACGTTGAAACTGGAGAGAAAGCTGTTTCTTCAGAAAGCTTTGTCCATTACATGCCGGATGTTATAGATTTTATTCGCCGGTGCGACACAAAGGAGCAAGCTGAGGAGATAATAGATTTTATGGAAAAAAGAGGCGAGATAGAAAGGCAATATGCGGAGAAGCTCAGAAAACAGCTTAGAGAAAGAGGAGTAAGAAGTTTCGGTCCAAAAAAAGAAGAGAATTACTACTTTAAGCAATGCGGACTATTATAGGATAGGAGTTTAAACTTGCTCCGGAGGCACTTTGTCCGGAGTGTGAGCCACATAATACCTTAGCCCGTATCGTTTTAGCTTTTCAACAACATGCGGGTAAAGGATTAATTCTTCAATTTCTAATTTATCGTCAAAATCCACGCTGATTTGTTTGAGCCTTTTAATAAGTCCTCGAAGACTTTCTTCGCTTGAAAAGGAAGTCATAACCGACGGATGACAACTCACTTTCTCAGCTATCAATTTCTGCAAGGCTTTCAACTGCAGTGCAAAGCCTTCGGGTTTGGCTCCTGTCAACATCGCGAACTCCTCTTCACTGCATCCTTTTAAAGAAACCCGCACATGCACGAAGT
>JBNAVK010000028.1:0-7712 GCA_049700435.1 Candidatus Bathyarchaeales archaeon | reverse complement strand
ACGGCGTCGGAAACCCAGCAAAACTTGCATGTTAAGCCGCAGCCGACACAGTCAGCGGTAACTATGCCACCATACCACCTTGCTCTTCTTACACGATAATACTTTCTCTCTTGACCGCCAGAGCCCATACGCGTTACCAATTTTTCTACGGCAAGATGCCTCTGAACTGGATCATAGAGCATCGCGAGTCTTCCGCTTAAACTTCAAAACCAAAAGAATTATAACTTTATTGTTCAAATAAAGCCCAGTTATTTATGCCTCTAAAAGTAAATAAGTAGGCTTGTTAATAAATAGAAAGTTCAAAACTCAGAAAGGTATGCGGAGGAAACTTTGGTGAAGAAAACTTTGGCGCCAACAGTTTTAATGGTTATTCTGGCTGCTTTTGCCTTTGCTGCATTCAATACAAACATTGCGAAGGCAACAGACGCCAACGGGAACTACAGCATCGAATACGTGGAACATACAATCCAGATGCTTCATAACGGCTACATTTTAGTGAACGACACTGTAAAAATAAATGCGACAGGACAGGCACCAAAGTACTTTCTCATAGGTTTCCCATACAAATTTGCAGAGCACGTCCTCCAATGTGTCGCCTTCAACGAAACAAACGAGTTTCCAGTAACTCTTAACACGCCTTTAGGAGAACACGTCGGCTTTTATGGCGCAAACATCACCTTCCCTGATAGGGCACCACGAGTATTTACTGTTGTGTTCGTGCTTTCAAACGAGCTTATCGCACCTGGAGAGGAGGGAGGTTATTACGCAAGTTTTCCAGGTCTTCCCAGCTTAACAAAGCCGGTTGCGAAATGCAATGTCTCAATTGTTATGCCTGGTGCAAGCAAACAAAGCTATTCTATAGAGAATTTACCGGAATTCACCTATAATGTTTCCACTTCTGAAGTTGGCATTCCCATGGCTCAAGGCAGTCTAATTTTAGTTGATTTTGAAGAGTTGAAAAGCGTAATCACGGTAAATGAATTCGGCGAAATAGAGGGAGCTGACGCCTACTACGTGACGAATAAGTCGCCAATAGAAGTGAGCCTTATTGAGGTTACACTTCCTCCTAACTCCTCTGATCCAATAGTATACGACTTGTTTGGAAGAAAAATAGCTGATGAAAAAAACGGATTAACGCGGATAACAGAAAACCCGGGTCAATACAGAATTACTAAACTGCAAGTGAGGGCTGGTGAATCCGCATGGTTTACGATACGATACAAACTGCCGAAAGAATCTATTAACCATGAGGACGGCAACATGTTCAAACTTAGCATTGCCCTTTTCGAATATTTGAATGTCTATATTAAACAAGCATCAGTAACTTTTATCTTGCCAGAAGGAGCGCGTATCACATCGCTCAACGCCTTTGAAAAGAAGACTGAAAGCGCCTACAGTGTAACGCGAAACATCTTCCAAGAGACGTTTACAATTGAAAAAAGCGGGTTAACTTATTTGGATGCTCATGACTTTGCAATAGCATTGACATACGTGTACAATCCATTGTGGTTATCCTTCCGCCCGACATTGTGGATTTGGGCGCTAGCGGTTGTCGGATGCGCGGTTGTTCTTGTTTGGAAGAAACCGAAAGCTCCATCACCGGTTGCAGTGCCCTCTGTTGCCATAGGACTTCGCCCTGAACACATTAAGGCTTTCGTTGAGGCGTATGAAGAGAAGAGAAAAATAATTTCTGAGTTAGAGTCTCTTGAAAGCAGGGTGCGAAAAGGAAAGATTCCAAGGCGCCGGTACAAGGTGCAAAAGAAAACCTTGGAAACACGGCTTAATGCACTCTCGAAAAGTCTGGCAGAGGGCAAGGAGAGGCTACGCGGTGCTGGCGGCAAATATGCGGATTTGATGCGGCAACTTGAAGTTGCTGAAACCGAAATTAACGAGGTTGAGTCTAACATAAGAAGCATTGATGCTCGTCACGCTAGGGGCGACCTTTCCCTTGAGGCTTATCGTAGGCTTCTGGCAGATTATCAGGGAAGAAAAGAAAGGGCTGAAACGGCTATCACTGGAATTATGCTAAGGTTACGTGAAGAAATTCGCTAGTCGACCTAAACGCTTTTATGCTACACCTAATTTTCAATGAAATCTAATTCGGAGAGGAGAACAAAATGGTGAAAATAGTAGTTGACAATCATAAGTGTACCGGATGCGGTACATGTGTAGATACGTGTCCAGTTGGAGTTTACGAAGTTAAAGATGGAAAATCTGTTCCCGTGAAACCAGAAGAGTGCCTAGTGTGCAGAGCATGCGAAGCCCAATGTCCAGAAAGCGCCATACAAGTCATTGAATAATGCTCTCACTTCCTTAGACTCAGCATTGCTTTGAACAATTTTGGGACGCCATGATAAACAAATTGAGTATGTACACCTTTAGATCTTCATGACTTTTTGAAAAACATCGTTCAAATATTCTTTCACATGCATTCCCCTTTTTCTCGACAGCTTATTGATAGTTTTATCTACGCCAGTGGCATACTGTATTGCCCTCTTCGGATACTCAACTATGCAACTGGGAAAACCGAGTTTTTTGGCAACGCTCCTCAAAATAACCTTCCTAAGTGCGTCTTGCCGCCGTTCAATTTTCAATTCCGTTGGGAGGCGCGCGGCGAAATTTGCCATTTCATATGTTGCAAATGGAAGGCGCAGCTCCACACCGTGAAATTTGCAGATTTTAACATCCCTTTCAATGTCGTTTTCGTGAAGCCTAAGGATGTCAGCGAACATTTTTCTACGAACCACTTCGCCGTCTTGACGCAGATAACAGTTCACATAACGCTTGTATCCGCCAAAAAGTTCGTCCGCGCCTTGCCCTGCTAAAAGCACTTTCAGACTCATTTCCGCTGTCTTTTCTGCCGCCCAATAGAACGGAGTGCCGATGCTTAATTTTGCGGTGTCTGCCTCTTCGACCAGCCAAACAACTTTTGGAAGCGTTGCTTCTACGTCATCCTCATTGAACAAGTAGATGTGTAGCGGCAACTTTAATTTTTCAGCCACCATCCGCGCATGTTTAGTTTCCGGCTGATTCCTAAGGCTTACATGAATCAGCTGAACATCTACACCAGACTTTTCCGCTAGGAATGCTATTAGGCTGCTGTCTATTCCTCCCGAAAAGGCTACTGCCACCTCTTTTAACCCTAAAACTTTTTTCCTCACTAAACATTCCAGAAGCTCTTCTAATTCTTCAGTTGCAGACGCCATTGTTATTCGCATAGGCTTATAGTAGGAAAGAACCTTCACGGGTTTGAGCTTAAAGCCCCTCCTATCGACAAGTGCCATATGCCCCGGAGGGAAGGAACAAACCTGTTTTATTCCAATTTTCCATAACGCCTTACGGGCGGAGGCTAAGGCGGCGAAATTTGCGTTTTCACCATAATAGAGGGGTTGAAAGCCCATGGGGTCTCTGCCTGCAATAATCCTTTTGGGTTTGGCTATTGCAAAGGCAAAGTCTCCGTTAACATTTCGGATGAAGGTTTCAACGGCCTTCGCAGAATAGGAATGCAGTTTATTGACAACAGCTTCAATGTCGGACATGTCCGTCATTGGTGGATAAATTCGTCCTTCAAAGACAATTGTTGCTTCTTTAAGTTTTGTTGGTTGTGGTTTATCGTTTGGAAGAATTTTGGAGAAGACATGCCCCAGCGCTACATGTGCTCTTTCAGCATGAACACTTTGTAGGGCATCGATGGTTGTTTCGATTCTCGCTGTTGATGAAGTGGCTATTCCATATGCGTCTGGATTCTTGGGCGCTAAAACCTTAAGCATGTCTACCGCTTTTTCCGTTGCCTCTTGCCCTTTTTTGTCAAGAACTGCCACTATCTCTCCCATCAAAAACGACCTTGTTTGGTTGCCCACCATATTATCTTAGGTAAAACATTAATCTTTAACCGCCCTATTTTCTGACGAGGGATTAGAGTTTGCCTATTCTTCCAATCGACACGGGGCGTTATGGAACCGCTGAAATGCGAAGAATTTTTGAAGAGGAAAACCGACTGCAGAAAATGCTTGACGTTGAGGCTGCTTTGGCTTGGGCGCACGCGGAAGTCGGCAATATACCGCGGAAAGACGCTGAAAAAATCGTTGCTATGGCTTCTTTGAAGCATGTTAAGATAAGTCGAGTTAAGGAGATTGAACGAGAGATTAAGCATGATGTTATGGCGTTGGTTAGGGCTTTAGCCGAAGTATGCGGTTCAAGCGGAGCATTTGTTCATCTAGGGGCAACAAGCTATGACATTGTGGACACGGCGAACGCTCTCCAATTAAGAGAAGCTTTAGAAATTATAGAGGAGAAGCTGAACGTTTTTGAGAAGACCTTGATGGGCAAGGCGCTGCAATACAAAAACACGTTGATGATAGGGAGAACACACGGTCAGCATGCTTTGCCAATAACTTTGGGTTTCAAGTTTGCAGTTTGGATGCGTGAGGTTTCTAGACACATTCAGAGGCTTAGACAGTGCAGAGAACGTGTAATAGTTGGAAAAATGAGCGGCGCGGTTGGTACACAAGCTGGTTTAGGCGAAAATGCGGTGAAAATTCAAGAACTTATAATGCAAAGGCTTGGAATAAAACATGCAGACATATCAACACAGATTGTGCAAAGAGACCGCCACGCTGAAGTTGTGTGCTTACTCGCTCTCATAGCATCTACGCTTGAGAATTTCGCAACTGAAATCCGCGAACTGCAAAGACCAGAAATCGGAGAACTCTTTGAGCCTTTTGAGGCGGAAAAACAGGTTGGCAGTTCAACAATGCCCCATAAACGAAACCCCGAGACTTGTGAGAGGATTTGCGGCTTAGCCAGAATCGTCAGAAGCCTCATTATTCCAGCATTGGAAAATGTTGTAACTTGGCATGAGAGGGACTTAACTCAGTCTTCCGCTGAGCGCTTCATCATTCCAGAGGCTTGCATCCTAACTGATTATATGCTCTTCCTCATGAATAATATTGTAGCTAACTTGCATGTTGATGAAGAACGCATGTTGAAAAACATTGAGTTGACGCAGGGACGTGCCATGTCCGAAGCTGTAATGATTGCCTTAACAAAAAAGGGAATGAACCGCCAAGAAGCCCATGAACTGCTTAGAAAATTAACCTTAAAGAGCGAGGTGGAAAAGCTTCCATTTAAGGATGTTCTTCTTCGAGACAAAGTTGTTAGGGGGAAGCTTAGCGAAAAGGAGATAGAGGATGCGCTGAATCCGCGGAACTATTTGGGTACAGCCTTGGAACAAGTTGAGCATGTGGTGAAGATTACTAAAGAAGAGCGCAAAGCTAGGGGGTTACTGTACTGATATTTTGAATTAAGGAGGCTCCACTTCAATTTTAACATGGTCTCCGTCCTTTAACTGGAGTTTCTCCCTTAAATTTACTGGCGCAACAATTTCTAGAACATCTTCAGGGTAGTTTGGAACATCAGGTATGACGATGGCGCATTTCACATGCCTTTTCAATGAAGCTCTATAGCATTTTCCACGACAAAAGTTTTCAATTGAAGAAATTTCTATTGATTTGGTCTTCTCCAATAATTTTTTGATTTTAACGCTTTCCTCAGACAGTTTTATGTTTAATGTCCCTAGGTAAGGATTAAAACCGAGTTTTTCAGCTATCTGCTTTTTAACCCATGGAAGCCCGACGAATTTTGCGCCTTCTCCGCTTCCAGCGACAACAGTTCCCCTCAATCGCAGCCTTCTTGGCAAACTTAAATCACCGACGGACATGATTAGGCGGGCAGTCATTGCTGTTCTTTCAGCCATTTTGCAACTTTTTTGAGCACGGGGTTAGAGGACATGTCGATGATGGGGACTATTATTTTTTCTTTTGTTTCGATCGTTGACTGATATTTTGGCATAAGTGCATAGCCAACAAAAGTCCAGTAGACACGCTTGTCTTCAACAAGTGCCTTGGCGGCAATTTCCGTGGAAGCTGGAAGTGGAAAATAAAGGAATACTACGCCCTCAGCCCAGTATAGTCCTACAGCTTTGCCTCCGGCTATGATTGACGCGAACCTTGCTATGTCGTCGGGGGTTGAAAAATAATTGCGCTCCATAATTACAATTTCTTTGAAGGGCTCATGTTTTACGGTTACTTCGTTTTCTTCCATGATGAACAGCCTTCCGCTAATGCTTTTGTTTTATGTTCCCTTTTAACCTTGTCATTTCCAGAAAAGGTTATAGAGTGGACAATCATAAAGCCTTCACTAAACGTTAGAGGAGAACTGTCAATTGCCAGAAATACGAGTCGCAATAGCGGGCGTAGGCAATTGCGCATCCGCGCTTGTTCAAGGAGTCGAATATTACAAGGATGCAAAAGAAGAAGCGACTGCGCCGGGGCTTATGCACGTAAATTTTGGCGGCTACCATATAAGAGACATAAAATTTGTCGCCGCATTTGAAGTTGACAAAAACAAAATTGGAAAGGACTTGGCTGAAGCCATATTCACGAAGCCAAATTGTTGCGTCAAGTTCGCGGATGTCCCACGCCTAGGCGTGAAAGTTTCGCCGGGTCCCATTATGGACGGTGTAGCAGACCACATGAAAGAACCTTTTAGCGTTTACAACCCTTCTGAAATTAAAACGGTGGATGTCGCTCAAGTTCTGAAGGAAACGAGAGCTGACATGCTTGTTAATTATTTGCCTGTTGGAAGCCATTATGCCACCCGCGTTTATGCACAAGCGGCTTTAGATGCTGGATGCGCCTTTGTGAACTGCATGCCCGAGTTTATAGCTTCAGACCCCGCATGGAGCAAAAAATTTGAAGAAAAGGGACTCCCGGTAGCCGGAGACGACGTTAAAAGTCAGCTTGGCGCAACAATCTTGCATAGAAATCTCGTTAAACTGTGCATCGACAGAGGAGTTGTGGTTGAAGAAACTTATCAGCTGAATCTCGGCGGAAACACGGATTTTCTAAACATGACTGTTGAAGAGAGGCTCAAGACGAAGAGAATAAGCAAAACAGAGGCTGTTACAAGCCTTGTCCCATACGATTTACCAACGAGAATTGGACCATCAGATTACGTGCCTTTCCTTGGAGATAAGAAAATTTGTTACATAACGCTTAGAGGAAGAAAATTTGGCAATTTGCCAGTAACAATTACTGCAAAACTCGAGGTTGAGGACTCACCCAACAGCGCCGGAGTCGTAATCGACGTTATAAGAGCTGTAAAGCTGGCTTTGGACCGCAAAATAGCTGGTCCTCTAATAAGTATATCCTCCTACGCTTTCAAGCACCCGCCAGTTCAAGTTCCAGACTCAGTGGCTAAAGAGTGGGTTGAGGATTTTATTAGAGGAAAACGTAAATTTTAATCGGTAAACATCATATTAAAATAACCGCCAGAGATGTAACAAAAACAATGATTAGAGCCGGAATAAACGAGAAAACTGGTTCAGGAATCCATTGTGGACATGGAACTGGAAAGATAAATGGAACCTCACGCTGGTATTGTTCAAATTCGCTTTTATATTCTTGCAGAAGACGTTTTTCCTCGTAAAATGCAAGGGCGATATAACCAAGAACTTGTATTAGCCATACGAATAAGATGTTCTGGGCAATTCCAATTGATGGTGGCATTGTCGCCCATATAACCATGAGAGAATAACCAAGAGTTAAAATTATTATACCGAGATATTGCGGGTGCCTAACAACCGAATAAATACCTTTCGTAACGAGAACACTACGCTTTCTCAAGAATTGAATAAGCGCCACCAAAAACAA